>JABSRA010000119.1 GCA_013215445.1 Oceanospirillaceae bacterium | reverse complement strand
CTGTCACTCGCACTGTAGCCGGGGGTGAAGTTAAGCACTATGCCCACCTCAGCACGCTCTGTGTGCTTGCGGATTGCGTTGACTCCTAAACCATGTGCTAACAATAAGTGATGAGCGGCTTGTAAACCTTTGGCGCGAGAAGTATGACCGGGGGCGTGTATGCCATATTGATAGCCTAAATAGGCACTACACCAAGGCTCATTAAAAGTGGCATATGAATAAATACGATCCTTGAAATGCTCGCTGATCACCTCTGCATACTGGACAAAAGCATCGACCGTGGCTCTGTTTAACCATCCCCCTTCATCTTCTAAATACTGGGGTAAATCCCAGTGGTAGAGAGTGATGAATACTTTGATATTGCGGCGGTTTAATTCGTTGATGATCTGGTCATAAAAGGCCAGGCCCTGGCTATTAACCCGACCATCTTTATCGCTGATAATTCTTGGCCATGCAATTGACAGCCGATACGCATCCACCCCTAATGACTCGATTAAGTCAATGTCTTGCAACCAGAGATTATAGTGATCACAGGCCACGGAGCCGTCATCTGCTCCCACTACTTTGCCAGGCTGAGCACAAAAAGTATCCCAGATCGAGGGGCAGCGTCCATCAGCGGTGGTAGCGCCCTCAATTTGAAAGGCGGCAGTGGCAACTCCAAAGGTAAAGTCTGGTTGCATTAACGGTGAGTGATTATCTAGCGTAAGTGTCATGTTTTATCCAAAATAGCGGTGATTAATGGTTGCGCATAGGGCCTGTCGACTCACCGATGATTAATTCGGCTTCCCAGAGTTCCGTTAACGGAGGGGCTTGTGGGTTCTTAATTTGTTGCAATAACATTTCTGCACAGCGTTTACCGGCTTCTTTAACCGATGAGCGAGACGCGGTGAATAACGGGTTGACGGCGTCGGCGGGGAGAAACGACAGCAGATCATCATGGATCACGATAGAGACGTCTTCTGCTGGCTGTAAACCGAGTTTTAGCAGTGCCCGTTGTACGCCCATTGCCGGAATAACAGAAGAGACCAAAAAAGCGGTGGGTGGGTTAGGCATTTTCATGATCTGCATGGTGGCTGAAAAACCATAGGGCTCCATCATTTCCTCGCTGCGCATAATTGCAGGGTCTATGCTGATGCCCGCGCTCTCAAGGGCCTGCTCGTATCCTTTGCGGCGACGCACGGCAAAATCCATGTACTCTAAACCATTGAGTAGGGCGATACGCCGGTGCCCCAAGTCGAGTAGCAACTCGGTTGCGCGTCTGAAGGCTCTGCAGTTATTGACATCAAACCAAGAGTAGGCTTTGGACATTTCCTGGGCACGGCCATGTACTAGAAAGGGAATACCCAATTCTTGCAGTAGCGGAATACGGCTGTCATTTTCTCTGGGGCCATGCAAGATCACCCCATCTACTGATTTTTTTGAAGCCATCTCCCGATAGGCAGCCTCTTCACCCTGATCATCGACCACGGTGATTGCCATGTGGTAACCACTGCGTGACAGCACTTCGCCAGTGCCGGCGATAAAGTCGGTAAAAATCGGGTTGATAATTTCCTTTTTGAAAATAGGTAGCACATGACCAATCGCCATGGATTTTCCGGTGGCTAAACTTTTCGCTTGGGTATTGGGGTGATAATTGTATTCAATCGCTGCACTTAAAACCCGGTTACGGGTTTTTTCGCTCACTTCTGGAAAACCGTTTAACGCTCTGGAAACGGTCGTCTGAGATAAATTCAGTATCTGAGAGAACTGTTTTAGATTCATCTAGGCCCCTTAAATTGAGTGATCTGTTGGTATCAAAGGAAAGAGCATGCCCTTTTTCCAAAGCGCTTTCAATTATTTTTTATAACCTAGGTAAGAAATTGTCCAGAATTTGTATTGAGAGCCTAAATTTGTTGACTTATCGGGATAAATACGAGATAGTCAAAAAATCCAAAGCGCTTTGGATAGGACAAAAATAACAATTTTAATTGATCATTTAAACGATAAGTCAGGCGCATAATGACTGTATTATTGTTTGAATATTAGGGAGATTTCATGAAGCTTACTGCTTATTTAACTGCGGCAACTATCGCGTTGTCAGCCAACTTGGTGTTGGCAGAGACTGAATTAAAATTTACACCTGGAGAAGATGCTCGTTTTAATTGGGCGAGTTACGAGGCGTTAAAAAACGTTGATTTAAAAGGTGAAACTATTACTGTTTTTGGCCCTTGGCTAGGCGCAGATAAGAAGTTAGTTGAAAATGTGATCGCCTATTTTGAAAAGGCGACTGGAGCAGATGTTAAATATTCTGGATCCGATAGTTTCGAGGCACAAATTGTTATCGACACAGAGGCCGGTGCACCGCCAAATGTGGCGATTTTTCCCCAGCCGGGTCTTGCGGCTGATTTAGCCGCTAAGGGAAAGCTAACTCCACTTAGCACGGGAACCGCTGATTGGGTTCGTGAAAATTACGCCGCGGGTCAGTCTTGGGTTGATTTGGGGACTTACAAAAATGCCAAGGGTAAAGAAGACTTATTCGGTTTTTTCTATAAAGCCGATGTGAAGTCACTCGTTTGGTATTCACCGGAAAACTTTGAAGATGCTGGGTATGACATTCCGCAATCGATGGAAGAATTAATCACCCTCAGCGATAAGATAGTTGCCGATGGCGGTACTCCTTGGTGTATCGGGCTGGGATCAGGTGGTGCGACAGGTTGGGTTGCCACTGACTGGGTTGAAGATATGATGTTGCGCACTCAATCACCGGATGTGTACGATCAGTGGGTTACTAACCAAATTAAGTTTGATGATCCTCGCGTATTAGCCGCCATTGATGGATATGGAGCTTTCTCGCGCAATGACAAATACGTAGCAGGGGGAGCAGGAACAGTTGCTACTACTGATTTCCGCGACAGTCCAAAAGGTTTGTTTAGCTCGCCACCTAAGTGCTATATGCACCGTCAAGCTTCGTTTATTCCAGCTTTCTTTCCTGAGAATGTGGTAGTGGGTGAAGATGCTGACTTCTTCTACTTCCCCTCTTATGCTGGTAAAGATCTTGGTAAGCCTGTGTTAGGCGGTGGTACTTTGTTTGCCATCACTAAAGAGTCTAAAGGCGCACATGCGTTTATTGAGTTCTTAAAGACACCTATTGCCCATGAGTTGTGGATGGCTCAAGAAGGTTTCCTCACACCCCATAAAGGTGTCAACATAGATGCTTATGCCAGTGATAGCTTAAAGGGGATGGGCGAAATTCTACTCAACGCCACCACTTTTCGTTTTGATGCTTCCGATTTGATGCCAGGTGCAATAGGCGCAGGTGCATTTTGGACCGGCATGGTTGATTACTCTGGCGGAAAGAGTTCCAAAGAAGTGGCCTCTCAAATCCAGAAAACTTGGGATGCGATCAAGTAATCCCATTTCTAAGCACTCGGTTTATCCCGAGTGCTTCTCCTCTCTTTTTGTCGACACTCTCTTGTGTAGAAATTGCCGCATGAATTAGTACCGCTGGGCTAATTCACATTGTTTAACTATAAAAAAAGGAAACATAATGGAACAGATGCTAGTGGCACTGTTTACCGTGGTGGTGGGTGTTCTAGGCTGTATTGCCTATTTTGTGGGCAGTAACTTGCTGCTGGACGTTATCTATCCAACCTCAGGTAAAAATTCCAACCAGAATATTCAACGCTCCTCTGCTATTCGCCCCTGGTTATTCATGGGGCCTGCTATTGTGTTTTTAGTTATCTATTTGGTGTATCCGGTCATCAATAGTATTTACCTCTCATTCCATGGGCCATCAGGTAAAGAATTTATCGGCTTTAAAAATTATATTTGGTTAGCGGGTGATGATAAATTTCGCGAATCACTCTTTAATAACATGCTGTGGTTGTTGGTAGTACCTGCCGCATCGACTTTTTTTGGCCTGCTTGCCGCGACGTTAACCGACCGTGTTAGCTGGGGCAATATTGCCAAATCTCTTATCTTTATGCCGATGGCTATCTCTTTCATCGGTGCCAGTATCATCTGGAAATTTGTCTATGATTATCGCGGCGAAGGCGATGATCAAATTGGTATTTTCAATGCTGTGATTGTGCATTTTGGTGGAGAGCCGCAGGCCTGGATTGCCATGCCATTTTGGAACTCTTTCTTCCTGATGATAATTCTTATTTGGATACAGACCGGTTTTGCCATGGTACTGCTCTCCGCGGCACTACGCGGTATTCCCGAAGAGACCATAGAAGCCGCTATCTTGGATGGGGCTAATCCACTGCAAGTTTTTTTGAAAATACAAATGCCACAAATGTGGAATACCATTGCGGTTGTCTGGACTACCATCACCATCCTAGTGCTTAAAGTCTTCGATATTGTGATGGCCATGACCAATGGCCAATGGGGATCTCAAGTGCTGGCGAATTATATGTTTGATTGGATGTTCCGTGGCCATGATTTTGGTCGCTCGGCAACCATTGCTCTGGTCATTATGGTTTTGGTACTGCCAGTGATGGTGTGGAATGTGCGCAATTTAAAAAACGAGAACTAATATGGATTCTATAGTAGGAAAAAGCTCAGCCCTGACTTGGGCGGTTAATATTTCGGTGGTCCTGTTAGTCTTACTCTGGACTATCCCCACCTTTGGCCTGTTAGTATCATCGGTTCGTGACAAAGATCAATTGGTCTCATCGGGCTGGTGGACGTCATTTTCCAAGGTTGAGCGCAATTTAATTAAACGCTCGGCACCTGCCAGTGAACAGAGCAAAGTCGACGATTTGTATGTGTTGACAGGTAATGTGTTCGGCGATAAGAAAGGTGTAGTGACGGCTTTTGGCTGGCGCTCGCAAGATCCTATGGCTTTTATCCCCGGGGACTCAGTACCCTTGCGCAAAGGTAAAATGCTGCAGATTAATGCAGATGGTAGTTACTTGTTAACCTCACCTATTCCCTTTACCAGTAAGCGGGGAAGTCGACTGTTCGTCACCTCGATAGAGGAGCCAATATTCACCCTCAATAACTATTCAGAGGTATTGTTTGCTGAAGGGTTGGGAAAATCGTTTTTAAATACCATGACCGTGACCATTCCGGCGACGATTATCCCCATACTCATCGCCGCTTTTGCCGCCTATGCACTGGCGTGGATGGAGTTTCCAGGGCGGGCTATTTTTCTGGCAATGGTGGTGGGACTGTTGGTTGTACCCTTGCAGATGTCTTTAATACCGCTGCTTAAACTGTATACCGATGTCGGCATCGGTAAAAGCTATCTCGGTATTTGGCTGGCACATACCGGCTTTGGCCTACCGCTGGCGATCTATCTATTACGTAACTACATCGCCGGTTTGCCCCGAGAAATCATTGAGAGTGCCCGTGTGGATGGTGCCAATGAATTTATGATTTTTGTCAAAATAATTCTACCACTGACCTTTCCGGCACTGGCAAGCTTCGCGATTTTTCAATTTCTTTGGGTATGGAATGATTTATTAATTGCCACGGTATTCTTAGGGAATAACGAAGAGCAATTAGTCATGACCGGACGTTTGCGAGAGCTGCTCGGCTCGCGTGGTGGCAACTGGGAAATCTTGACCGCCTCGGCATTCGTCTCAATTTTCGTGCCTTTAATGGTGTTCTTCTCACTACAAAAATATTTAGTACGCGGCTTATTGTCCGGTTCAGTCAAAGGGGGCTGATATCAATGAATTTTAATAAACAACTGCACCAAACCTCTCAACAAATCATCGCGGACAGCGGCAGTGACAGCGATTGGTGGCGTGGGGCAGTTATCTATCAAATCTATCCACGCTCATTTCAAGACAGTAACGGTGATGGCATCGGCGATTTAGCCGGAATTCTGCAGCGCTTGCCCTACGTGGCATCGCTGGGTGTTGACGCTATTTGGCTCTCCCCATTTTTTACCTCTCCGATGTTGGATTTTGGCTATGACGTGAGTGATTACTGTAATGTCGATCCGATGTTCGGTGATTTGGCTGATTTTGATGCGCTGATTAGTGAAGCACATCGCCTGGGGCTTAAAGTGATGATTGATTTAGTCTTGTCACATACTTCTGATCAGCATCCCTGGTTCGTTGAATCACGACAAGATCACAGCAATGCGAAACAAGACTGGTATGTATGGGCAGATCCTAAAAGCGGTGACAATGCCAGTGATACCTCCTCATTACCCAGTAACTGGCTATCAATATTTGGCGGCAGTGCCTGGCAGTGGGATAAGACACGTCAACAGTATTATCTGCATAATTTTTTGACCTCACAGCCGGATTTGAATTTCCATTGCCGCGCGGTGCAAGACGCTTTGTTAGACGTGGCCAGATTCTGGATGGATAGAAAAGTCGATGGCTTTAGGCTAGATACTATTAATTTCTATTTTCACGATGAAGAATTTAGAGATAATCCAATCTTGCCACCGCAGATGCGCAACTCCACCATTGCGCCTGAGATTAATCCCTATAATCACCAAGAGCATTTGTACGATAAAAATCGGCCGGAAAATATCGCCTTTCTGAAACGGCTGCGCGCGACTATGAATGAATATCCCAATGTTGCCGCCGTTGGCGAAGTAGGGGATGCCCAGCGCGGTATGGAACTCATGACACAGTACACAGCGGGCGATGATTTAATGCAGATGTGCTACGCCTTTGATTTCCTCTCACCAGAGGTGCTCAATGCGCAGCGGGTCAACGATGTGCTGACACGCTTTATCGAGCACTCTCAAGACAGTTGGTCTTGCTGGGCGTATTCTAATCATGACGTGGTGCGCCATAGCAGTCGCTGGTCGCTGAGCATTAGCGCCCAGAAGCTCATGACTGCACTGCTGCTTTCGCTACAGGGCTCTGTCTGTCTCTATCAGGGTGAAGAGCTAGGTTTGGCGGAATCTGAGGTGGCTTTTGCAGATTTGCAAGATCCTTACGGTAAAGAATTTTGGCCCAAGTTTAAGGGCCGCGATGGTTGTCGAACACCGATGGTCTGGTCCGATAGCGAATTACATGCGGGTTTTTCAACTGCAAAACCATGGTTGCCAATTGATCAACAGCAGCAGGCAATCGCCGTTTCTGTGCAGGAGGATGATAGGCAATCTACTTTGGCCAATTACCGAGCCTTGCTAGCCTTTCGCAAGTCACAAGGGGCTTTAATCAAAGGCGATTTAATTAATCTAACCGTTTCTGGTGACGTATTACAGTTTGAAAGGGTACTCGGCGCTGAGCATCTTTATTGTGCCTTTAACTTGTCAAATAATACCGCGAGTATCCCTAGCCTCAAAGCTTGTAGTGAAACAGGCAGAGTATGGCAGGCGCTAACGGGCAGCGCTTTTAAAAGTCATCAACAGCATGATCAAATTGAGCTTGGTGCTTGGCAGGCCTTTTATGCAAAGCTGACATAATCTCATTTACATCGCACCCGCAAGGTCTTGAGTGATTTTCGATCTTAGCGAGTGCCCACTAAAAATAAATAAAGAGTAGTGATATGGCCAATTTAAAATTGATTAATGCCGGTAAAATGTATGGCAATGTTCCTGTACTTACCGATATAAATTTGGAGATAAAGAAAGGTGAACTGATTGTTTTTGTCGGACCCTCAGGTTGCGGAAAATCCACCTTGTTACGCATGATTGCCGGGCTTGAGAAAATCACTAGCGGTGGTTTGGAAATAGATGGCGAGTTGATGAATGACGTGCCACCGGCAAAACGTGGCATTGCCATGGTATTCCAATCTTATGCCTTGTACCCGCATTTAACGGTGCGTGATAACATGAGTTTTGCGTTAAAAATCGCCAAAGTGGCGAAGGATGAGATTAAAACAATCGTAGAAGAGGCGGCGGAATCTTTGCAGTTGACCCCGTATTTGGATCGATTACCCAAAGCGCTCTCCGGCGGGCAGCGCCAGCGGGTAGCGATTGGCCGCGCTATCGTGCGCAATCCTAAAATTTATTTGTTTGATGAGCCCCTGTCTAATTTAGATGCGGCGCTGCGTGTTGCCACGCGTATTGAGATTGCGCAGCTAAAAGAAAAAATGCCCGAGAGCACTATGATCTACGTTACCCACGATCAAGTGGAGGCCATGACCTTGGCGACCCGTATTGTGGTACTCAATAATCGCGGTATTGAGCAAGTAGGTACACCGTTGGAGCTCTATGAAAAACCGCTCAATAAATTTGTAGCGACCTTTATTGGCTCTCCTGCCATGAATATATTACCGGCGAAGGTAGTCGCAACCGGTGCGGTTACATCCCTAACCCTCGCCAATGGTGCGGTGGCTGAAGTCCCGATCAATACTGCTGATCAGTACCTTGATAATGACTTCTCGATCGGTGCGCGCCCCGAAGATATGTTATTGACGCAGAGTGATGAATACCTGTTTAAGGGTAATGTCAGCTACATTGAGGCATTGGGAGAAATTACCTTATTGTATTTTAATCGCGAGGAGGGGGCACCAGTCATTGTTAAAATACCTGGGATCGCACACTTTGAGCGAGACCAAGAACTTAAGTTTACTGTGGACCCGAAAAAACTCCAGATGTTTGATGCGTTAGATATCTCCTGCAAATATCATGATTAAAAATCCCTAGCGAGTGTTTATCTAGAACGGGGTCGTCACGAGCAGGCTCCAATGGTGCTAGCTGCAGGACATTAGAAATGGGCGTTTAATCATGCCAAATAATCCCCTCTAATCGTGAGTAGCCTGCGCAGTCGGCAGCTGTTTCTGGATAATCGATAGTGAGTGTTCATCCAGAAACGGGGTCGTCGCCAGGAGGCCCTAATGGTGGTAAATGGAGAATACTAGAGGTGAGTTTTTAATCATGCCAACAATGATGTCTAATCGTGAGCAAATTGAGCGAGCGGCAGCTATTTCTGGATAGGTACTCGCTAATCATGAACCCTTGGATGCAGAGGGTTTATTGATGACTGAGGGCATTCAATAAGTTATTAACTTTATCGAAAGTTTCCTGATATTCTGCAGCAATTTCTGAATCTGCGACAATGCCACCACCCGCCCAGCAATATACATTTTCATTCTCGATCAGTACCGTACGAATAGTAATACTGGTGTCCATCTGCCCGCACAAACTAATATAGCCAATGCTGCCACAGTAGATACTACGTCGATGAGGTTCTAATTCTTCGATGATTTGCATGGCCCTAATTTTCGGCGCCCCAGTGATCGAACCCCCGGGAAAACAGTGTTTTAACAGGTCAATAGCACTGCTTTTATCATCCAACATCCCAGTGACAGTACTGACTAAGTGATGCACATTTTGATAGCTTTGCACGGTGAATAGCGCGGGCACTTTGACACTGTGTAAGGCACAACTGCGTGAAATATCATTGCGCATTAAGTCGACAATCATCAAGTTTTCGGCCCGATCTTTTGTCGATTGTTCTAAATAATCTTTATTGGCGGCATCAATGGCCGGGTCGATTGACCGTGGTTGGGTGCCTTTGATCGGTTGCGTCATGACGCTGCCATCGCGCGCGACACTGAGAAACCGCTCGGGGGACAGCGACAGAATCGCGCCGTGATCAGTCTCAATGAAGGCGGAAAAGTGGGTAGGTGCCACCTCGCGCAATTTTAAATAGGCGCCCAGTGGATCACCGCTAGCACTGGCCTTAAACCGCTGGGCAAAATTGACTTGATAACAGTCACCACTGAGGATGTACTCATCTATTTTATCGAGGGCATCTGCGTATTGCGCCGCATCGACATTACTGACAAATGGAGAGGTTAGCCTAAAGTCTGTGGGCGGTGTCTCAGTTTGGGCAGCAGCTGCGGACACAAGCTGTTCAATGTCGAAAAAGTCTTGCGCTGAGATCAGCTCGGTGCCAATCAGATAAGACTCTGCCAACTGGTGATCAATAATGATAGCCCAGTTGTATAACCCCAACTGCATGTCAGGCAGGGAGATATCGTTAGTGGCGATACTGTCAAACTGCTCAATACTGCGACCTAAATCATAGCTAAAGTAGCCTAATAGGCCCCCGCAAAAAGGCACGTCGGTAAAACTAGCATCATCACTATAAAACTCTCCAAGCTGCTGTTTAGCATGGTTTTGCAGTAAGCTTAATGCGGTAAACGGATCATTAGTCTCGGTCAGTGAGAAAGGTAGGTTTTCTCCACTGAGCAGCGCGTTATTATAGCTCAAGCGCGCAATCGGTGCGGCACTTATAATATCAAAACGTCCGCGCTGACAATTGGGGTAACCACTGTCGAGCAGCACAGCGTGGCCCAAGGGGCGTACTCGCTGCAAATACTGGATACATGTTGTCTGATAACTCAGTGGTAATCGCTTTAACAAGATGATTCTCTATTAGATAAATCTGCGCATTTTACCCACCAATATTTAGTTTGGCGAGTGCTGCGAGTAAAAAAGGGTAGATTTCCTCAATAATCGTATCACCTTTGCCGTTTCTGGCTATTAGCATTTGGTGGTTCCAATCAATATCTATAACCCTGAACCATAAGCACTCACTAATTCTCAAACCACTACCATAAAGATAGAGAAAATTAATGGCTGCAGCAGCTTCATTGTTTGA
>JABSRA010000011.1 GCA_013215445.1 Oceanospirillaceae bacterium | reverse complement strand
TAAATGAAATACCCAAATTCATTTTGGCCCATCAGAGGCCGATTAGGAAGTGGAGTGGGTCCATACCATTATCCATGTCTTCGCAGGATAAGGCCATCCCTGGCCAAATACGCTCTTTGGCATCCATGCCACTGCGTGATACCGTACATCCTGCACATAAAAAACCCGCCGAAGCGGGTTTATTAAAAGCGATCAACACTCATTAAACGCTGAGTGTTTTCTCACCGCGGGCAATACCAGAAACTCCAGTACGAACCACTTCAATCAATTGACTTGTATCCAGCGCTTCCATAAAGGCATCCAGCTTTTTACTGGAGCCCACCAACTGCACTACATAAGTGGTGGGTGTGATATCAATGATCTGTCCTCTAAAGATATCTGCGGTGCGCTTAATTTCATCGCGCGCAGCCCCAGTTGCCTTATATTTAACCATCATCAATTCGCGCTCGATATGATCGCCTTCAGTGAGATCTACCACTTTAACCACATCGACCAGCTTGTTGAGCTGCTTGGTAATTTGCTCTACCACTTTATCAACACCGGTGGTGGTAATGGTAATACGCGACAGGGTTGGATCATCAGTCGCCGCCACCGTCAACGTCTCAATGTTGAAATTACGCTGTGAGAATAGACCGACCACGCGAGACAGTGCACCTGGCTCGTTTTCTAACAAAACCGATAGTATATGACGCATGCTTAAGTCCTCTCTGTCTTAGAAAGCAACATATCGCGCATCGCACCACGAGGTATTTGCATAGGGTAAACGTGTTCCTTCGGATCGACAATGATATCCATAAAGACCAGTCTATCTTTCATCGCAAAAGCTTCGCGCATCGCGCCTTCAAGGTCTGCGTATTTTTCAACTCTCATACCTACATGCCCATATGCCTCGACCAATTTAACAAAATCGGGCAGTGATTCCATATACGAATGCGAGTGACGCGACTCGTAGTTCATATCTTGCCACTGACGCACCATACCCAGTGAGCCATTGTTTAAGCAGATGATTTTTACTGGAATATCGTATTGCGAACAAGTCGACAGCTCCTGAATATTCATCTGAATACTGCCCTCACCTGTCACACAGGCAACATCGGCATCGGGAAAATTAACTTTAATACCCATTGCAGCGGGGAAACCGAAGCCCATGGTGCCAAGACCTCCAGAGTTAATCCAGCGATTGGGCTTATTAAACTTGTAATACTGCGCGGCAAACATTTGATGCTGGCCGACATCAGAGCAGACGTAAGCATCACCATTGGTAACTTTACTCAACATCTGAATCACTTGCTGGGGTTTCATCAATTCAGAGTCGTCGGTTAAAAAGCGTCCGCCGTGACGAGTACGCCAGTCGTCGATCTGATGCCACCACGCTTTATGCGCCTCAGTATCCGGTTTCACCTTACTGGCTTTAAGCAATTTCAAAAATTCTTGTAGCACCGCTTTGGCAGGGCCCACAATAGGCACATCGGCACGTATGTTTTTCGAGATAGAGGTTGGATCTATATCGATGTGGACGATTTTTGCGGTCGGGCAGAACTTTTCTAGTCCGTTGGTCACCCTGTCGTCAAAACGCACCCCTACAGCGAATATCATATCACTGTGGTGCATGGTCATATTTGCCTCATAACTACCGTGCATGCCCAACATACCCACTGACTGACGGTCTGTTCCCGGGTAGCCACCCAAGCCCATTAAGGTGTTTGTCACTGGGTAGTTAAGTGTCTTGGCCAATTCGACAAGTTCATCGCACGCCCTACCGATAATAACCCCGCCACCTGCGTAGATAATCGGTCGCTTGGCATTGATCAGCAAGTCAAACGCTTTCTTTATCTGACCGCTGTGACCTTTAGTGACCGGATTATAGGAGCGCATTTTGACAGTTTTAGGAAAGACATATTCAAACTTATCGGTTGGGTTGGTCATGTCTTTTGGCACATCGATAACCACCGGTCCCGGGCGACCAGACTCGGCGATATGGAAGGCCTTTTTGACAATACCCGGGATCTCACTTGGATGTTTGACGCTAAAACTGTGCTTCACGATCGGTCTTGAGATACCAATCATATCCGTCTCTTGGAAGGCATCTTCACCAATTAAGTGACTCGGTACTTGACCGGTAATGACCACCATGGGAATAGAGTCGCAATATGCAGTCGCAATGCCAGTAATTGCATTGGTCGCACCTGGCCCAGATGTTACCAGCGCCACACCCGCCTTACCGGTTGCGCGCGCGTAGGCATCTGCCATATGTGTAGCGGCCTGCTCGTGTCGCACTAATATATGCTGTATGTCCTGCTGTTGAAAAAGCGCATCATATATGTGCAGAACGGATCCACCTGGGTACCCGTATATCTTGGTTATACCTTGATCGTGCAAGGCGCGAATCAGCATTTCTGCGCCTGATAATAATTCCACTTTGTTACCCTCAAATCGTCGCCGTAAAACTCGGCGAATGAACAGTTCAGAGATTCTGTAGGAAGAACATGACTACCGCTATTCTTGTTAGCTCAGCGTGTAGTGACGGATATTCCATCAAAGGAGTACATTTAGCACTCCCGGTAGACATTGATTAAAATGCCTAAACACCATGTTCGTATGAATGCAGGTAAGAGGATCTTTCTCTACCAACAGACTTCTGGACTAAGCTGGGTTTGCTTTCTCGCGTTGGCCTTTCGGGGTTCCCTAATGGGCGTAAGCGACATTTAATTTTAGCCTCACTAAAATCAAGAAAATATTTTCGCATTTTGCCTGATCCGATACAACCAGCCGAGACGGACAAATGGCGAATAAAGCGGCAATTGTTACTCTTTTTCAATTAAACTTAAATATTGAGATGCGCAGTGCCACGCAGGGGGGTATATTTGACCGATATACCTTGAGGAGATGAGCATGTTAAATGCAGATATAATCAATAAAGAACGGGCAATTAATGAATTAACCTTAGTCATTAGGAAAATTTTTTCTGAGCCAGAAATATGTGCGATCGCTCTAAAAATAGCAGCTAAACATATCAACAAAAGCGATGCGCATGTGTTAATTGCAGAGGAATTATCAGCCACCACCAACGTCAAGATCCCCGTTGAGCATTCAGAGGCCGACACACTCTTTTTGGAGCTGTTAGTCGACATGGCAAAAGATGCCAACGCTCTTTACTAAACGGCCCCTATTAAACATTAAAAAACGGGCCTCAGCCCGTTTTTATCCGCTCTACTCTGGCACCAGCCACTCAACGACGGGAGGTGCTGCACCTTCAGCCGATAAATATTTAGATAACAACGTATTTACCTGCTGCAATTGTCGATCTAACTGCCAGGGCGGGTTAATAATCAACATACCGGTCCCGTACATACGCTCATCCGCCGCTGACTTAACACACATTTCTACTCTTAATATGTTACGGATGCCCGAGCGTTTTAGCTTGTTCAGCATCTGCTGATGATTGGCAGCTTTTAACAGCGGATACCAAATTGCAAAACAGCCATTACTCCACCGCTGATAGGCTTTATCGATAAATTTTGCCACTTGTAAATACTCTGTTTTCACCTCGTAAGATGGATCTATCAATACGAGGCCACGATTGGGCTTGGGAGGCAATAAACTGAGCACTCCCTCATAACCATCGCGATGGTGAACCGCCACATTAGAACTGCGTTTAAACACCGACTTTAGCTGTTGGTACTCACCGGGATGCAATTCCATCAAGCTGATTTTATCTTGCTCTCTAGCAGCTTCACTGGCGATCCAAGGCGAGCCTGGATACTTTCTTAGCTCAGCATTTTTATCGTTCATGGAGCGCACTATATGCAAGTAAGGTTGCAATAACGCGGGTAATTTTCGTGGATAAAGCTGGGCTATGCCCTCTTTAAACTCGGCATTTTTCAACGCCTCCTCCCCGGTCAGATCATAGCGAGCGGTGCCGGCATGCGTCTCGAAATAACTCCACGGTTTGGGCTTTTTATTGAGAGCCTCCAACATCAGTGAGAGACAGATATGTTTGTGTACATCGGCAAAATTGCCAGCGTGATAACTGTGTTGATAACTTAACAAGAGCGCACCTAAAAAATCCGAAATTGAGCGCTTAGTCTAACAGATCAGAGCATTGTTTGATGCCGTATTCACTGGTAAAAACACTCTTGAGCTGCTTCTTTTGACCCTTTTCTAAACAGTAAACATTAGTATTATGGATGGGCGGAAAATAAAAGTGCAGTGAACAGGCGTCTGCTTGTGAGCCATTGCCAAGACGGTGCAACCCTTGCTCGTCGGTAATATGGGCGGTATTTCCCGCGCTTATTTGAGATTGCCCAATGGGATAGAGACCAGTTTCTGTGCCGGTCAATTTAGCGTAACGATGTTCATCTAACACTCCCGATAGGCACTTCATCACGCACAGAGAACCATTGTGATCATGGGCGCGCGAAGTCTGCCCAGGCTGCCAACACAGCAGGATCACTTCAAATTCTGCGCAACTAAAAATAAGGTTGCGGCCATAACCTGACTCAGCAAAATAATGGTAGTGATTTGCATCTGCCAATAATATTGACATGTTAGTAATAAGTGCAATCCGCTCAGAGTGACTTTTAGCCCCCTGTAGATCGCCAATTAGCCGATCGATTGAGTTGAGTTGTTGCTCTAGGCGGTACATGATGCGATCCCAATTGAGTTATACAATTATTTAATACGCAAACAAGCGCCGATTGGTTTCAATTTAGCATCCCAACTGGCTCTTTTACTTAAATAGCCAGTAGATGTAGTTAAATGACTAATTCAAAATAGATTAGAGCAAATAATAAGCTATAATTTGCACTTATTTTAGTTAACCGCTCTTTCACTTCAAAGTAGCTTATCTTATGAATACCAATATATTAACCCGGGTTCGCCCTATATTAGTCACCGTTTTTGCGGTGGCTATCAGTATTAACTTATTCTTTGTCATGTTACCTATACGCTTAAAAAACGGTGGCTTTTCAGACAGCGATATAGGTATGGCAATGAGTATGTTTGCTGTAGGGGCGATATTAGCGGGGCTGTTTGGCACCAAAGTAGTGATAAGGTCGGGCCATATTAGAGCGTTTTGCACCATGGCTGCCGCCCTGGCAATCGTCGCTGTCATCCATAGTTATACCAATGATATTTGGGTAACTGGAGGATTGCGGATCATAGCGGGCTTCTGTTTTATTACTAACTTCATCACCTTGGAAAGCTGGTTAAATGTGCTCAGCGATAAGAGCAATCGGGGTAAAATATTTGGTATTTACCAAATCTGTTTTGCGTCAGGTTTTGGCGCAGCGCCGTTTTTATTCAGTTTATCTAACGAGCAAGACCCCCGCCTATTTGGCCTCATTGGGGTGTTTTTATGTATTGCCTTGATGATTATGTCGATGAGCCGACTGCCCTTACCCGAGTTACCAAAACGCTCTAGCGCTATGTCTTTAAAGAAATTGTGGCGTTATTCACCCTCTGCCACTACCTCCTGTTTTTGCGCCGGCCTGATCAATGCCACCAGCGTCTCACTGATTTCACTGTACGCCTACGATCACGGTGTCACGGGAATTTGGCTATCGCTTATTTTAGGCTCTTACCAGATGGGCGGATTACTCACCCAAATCCCCACGGGCTGGCTCGCTGATCGCTACGACAAACGTTTAGTGACCTCGGGGTTAATGATGATGGGCATCATCAGTAATTTACTGATTGTCGCCGAGTACTTTTACCCGATGCCGATTGAAGTTTTAGTGGTGATATTCTTGGTATCAGGCGGCTCCGGGGTGGCACTATTTCCCCTGGCCGTCACCCAAATATTTGATCATATTGAGTTAAAAGATGCCATGCCCGCCACCAGCACCATGCAGATAATCATGGGCATCGGAGGAGTGATAGGGCCGATTACGGCAGGATTCCTAATGACGCAATTCAGCAGCATCTGGCTCTATTATTTTCTTATCTCTATCCACGCTTTTATGGTCATCTTTTTGTTAGTACGCAAAATTTTCGTCAGAACAGAAACTTTACAAGAAGCGGGCCCCTACCAAATCAGCATGCAACCTGCAGGCGCTGGTGAACTAGATCCACGGATGAATACTAACATTGCCGACATTGCCGATCCGGAGCTAAAGTTACTCTTAGTCGCTTTGGCGCAACAGCCAAAAGACCCGGCAATCTTGATCAAAACAGTACTCGAGGGTTCTTCACTTAAAGCCAGTGATTTGGCCATTAACTTGGTGCTGGCGCTGCCGAAGCACTCTGGAGATTTGATTAAGCTGTTAGTGGAGCAAAACCCTGACCAGCGACTATCCATTACCTACTCGTTGCACGACTTATTTATCTTGCGTAAAGAGCGCATCAACTCAATGATTCAACAGGCACTGTTAGAAGGTGCTAATGCACAGGAGAGTGTGGAGATAAACGAGATGATCAGCCACGCGACGCAAGAGGTGAGTTCGAAGCACGCCACCACATAAGCAAACTTGAACAAGCCACACACGCCTCGTAGTTTTGGTAGATACGGGACTTATTCAGAGGTTCCCAATCTGTGCGGCAAAATCTAGATCAGTGTGTATTTTGCCGCACCAGGTTATATTATGAAAACATTAGTGTCCGGTTTAACTTTCTGCGGGCACTCACTAATCCCAAAGCTACAATTTGGACTGATATTCCTTTTTTCGCCTCCTGGCGAGTGACTTTTTTTTGCTGCCCAAAAGCAAAGTAACCAAATAAAAAGGGCACCCTACGATTACCGACAAACTCCTCCACACAAGGCTAAATTACTGGACGCTCATCAGCGCCATCCATGGCGCATTCGCTCTTCGCAACATCCTGTTGCTACGCTTCAGCAATTTTACCTTGTGCTCCGGCGGTAATCCAAGGGACTTTTTTAGTCTGTTGTTAAATTCGAGTATGCTGCGTTCCTGCAATCTCAAAAACCTGTCTAGCCATCGACTAAACTTGCTTGCATCACTAGGAATGTAGGCTGCACCCATCTTTCAAATTTTAAACCGGACACTAGGGTTATGAAAAGTTGAATTCCCCCGCTTTTACGGTTATTTTTATGATCTCACCACTTTGATAACGACCCGAGAGCAGCGCTTTTGCCAGTGGGTTTTCTATCCACTGCGCAATGGCGCGCTTTAAAGGCCTCGCCCCATAACTGGGCTCGTAGCCTAGCTCTACTAATTTATGCAGAGCTTCATCATCGATTTCAAAACTGAGCGATTTTTCTTGAAGTCGCTGGTTCAATTGCGCAAGTTGAATATTGGCAATTTTAGCCACTTCGGCCTTTTGCAAGGTCTGAAAAACCACCACTTCATCGATGCGATTAATCAACTCCGGCCTAAAGTGCCTACCCACCTCTTCCATCACTGCACTCTTCATCTTGCTGTAGTCATCACTGCTGTTAAAATTTTGAATCAGATGTGAACCCAAATTAGAGGTCATTACCACGATAGTATTTCTAAAATCTACCGTGCGCCCCTGACCATCGGTGAGGCGACCATCTTCCAGTACCTGCAATAAAACATTAAAGACATCGGGATGCGCTTTTTCCACCTCATCCAATAACAGTACCGAGTAGGGCTTACGCCTAATAGCCTCTGTCAGATAACCACCCTCTTCATAACCGACATAACCGGGGGGCGCACCTATCAGTCTGGCGACAGAGTGCTTCTCCATAAACTCTGACATGTCGATGCGCACCATCGCCTCTTTCGTATCAAACAGGTACTGAGCCAATGTTTTACAGAGTTCAGTTTTGCCGACCCCAGTAGGCCCTAAGAATAAAAAACTACCATTGGGGCGATTGGGATCAGATAAACCAGCCTTAGACCGGCGTACCGCATTGGCAACCGCGATCACTGCCTCATGTTGCCCAATGATACTTTTTTGTAACTCGAACTCCATCGCCAACAGCTTCTCACGTTCTCCGAGCAGCATTTTCTGTACTGGAATTCCGGTCCAGCGCGACACCACCTCAGCGACTTCCTCCTCACCAACTTTATTGCGCAATAATTTATTATGTTTTTCGGCGTACTGTTCCGCCTGCTGCGCTGCAGCCAATAGTTTTTCCAAGTCGGGGATAATACCGTACTGAAGCTGCGACATTTTACTTAAATCACCGGCTCGACTGGCTTGTTCCATCTCTATGCGCGCCTGATCTAACTGTTCTCTGAGCTGCTGCGCACGCTGGAACACCGCCTTTTCAGCCACCCAGATTTCCTCTAAATCGGCGAAAGATTTTTCTAAACTCTCGATACTTTCCATTAACTGCTTTAGGCGCTGTTTAGCTGCTTGATCGCGCTCTTTTTTCAGTGCCTCACGCTCCATTTTCAACTGGATGATTTTACGCTCTAACTTATCCAGTTCCTCAGGTTTAGAATCCATTTCCATCCGTATTCCAGAGGCCGCTTCATCGATTAAGTCGATGGCTTTATCGGGTAACTGACGATCGGTAATATAACGCTGGGATAATTTCGCCGCTGCAATAATAGCCGAATCACTGATATCAACACCGTGATGTACTTCGTAACGGCCCTTTAAACCCCGCAATATGGCAATGGTATTCTGCTCATCCGGTTGATCGACGATGATTTTTTGAAAACGTCGCTCTAACGCCGCATCTTTTTCGACGTATTTACGATATTCATCCAAGGTTGTGGCACCGACACAGTGTAAATCTCCCCTGGCCAAGGCAGGTTTCAGCATATTACCCGCGTCGATGGAACCATCGCCGCCACCCGCGCCAACCATGGTATGTAGCTCATCAATAAACAAGATAATCTGCCCATCTGCCTTGGATATTTCCTTGAGCACCGCTTTTAAGCGCTCCTCAAACTCGCCGCGAAATTTCGCACCGGCAAGCAGTGATCCCATGTCCAGAGACAACACCCGTTTGTGTTTTAAGCCCTCGGGCACTTCGCCATTCACAATACGCTGCGCCAATCCCTCTACGATGGCCGTTTTACCTACTCCCGGCTCGCCGATCAATACCGGGTTATTTTTAGTCCGGCGCTGTAATACTTGGATTGCGCGGCGAATCTCATCATCACGGCCGATGACTGGGTCTAGTTTTCCCAACTCTGCCAACTCAGTTAAATCAATGCAGTATTTATCCAGGGACTGTCGGTTGTCTTCATCGTGGCTATTTTGCACGCGCTCTCCCGCTCTTAGAGTATCAATTGCTGTTAATAGTTGCTTTTTTTGTAGGCCGCCTTGCTGCATAATTAGCGCGGTGGCGCTCTTATCTTCTAGCATCGCTAACAAGACTATTTCGGTGGCGAGAAATTGATCGCCGCGCTCTAGGGATGATTTTTCGGCTAATTGAAAAAGCCGACTACACTGTGGCGATAGCCGCACGTCGCCCTGTGGATTATTAATTCGCGGCAAATCCTCTACGCCACTGGCGACACTAATTTTTAACTTATCGAGGTTTATTAAATTGCCTAGGAGTGTACAAATGACACTCCCTTGCTCTTGGAGAAAAACCGACAATATATGAAGAGGCTCGATTTGACTGTGTTGGTGGGTAAGGGCCAGTGATTGTGCATCACTCAGTGCCTGTTGTAGCTTAGCTGTAAATTTTTCTGGACGCATGGTTTGCTCCTAATCCCGGTAGCGGGATTCATTCAAAAGTTGACCGCTTTTGGATGGTTTCTATATTGGGAGTTCTGCGTTATTTTTCAAGTGGTTCGGATAAAAGTACTGATATGGATCAAAGAATTTCCAGGGGTAATTCCGTGGTATTCTTCACTTCTGTCATGGTGAAGTGGCTCTGCGCCTCTTTTATATGGGGGAGTTGTAACAGTTTACTGCGCAAAAAATACTCATAACTTTCAATGTCTTTGGTTACAACCCGCAAGGTAAAGTCCATTGAGCCGGAGATGGTCCAACACTCTAATACCTCGGGAAAACTCACTATCGCCTGCTCAAACTCATTGAGCAGTTTCCAACCGTGCATTGACAGTTTCACATGCACGAAAACCACAACCTTTAAACCCAACATTTTACGGTTTAAGATAGCGACCCCACCACTGATAATACCCTCTTCTTGCATGCGGTTGATCCGACGCCAACAGGGGGATTGGGACAAACCAACTCGCTCGGCAATGTCAGCAGCTGATAAGTTGTTATTGCGCTGCAGTAAGGCTAGTATTTTTCGGTCGGTTGTATCTAAGTTTTGCATGTTTTCCACATAATTAATTTATCATTACTAAAATACTAGCATTATTTTAGCCGAAAACAGCCGACTCCGACAATTAAATTATGCCGTTAGCACAAACACATCCATATACGCCAACTCATCATTGACCGCTTGTAAAGCTTTGGCACTGTGCCAAAAACGCCGATCATTGAGAATCACAAATTCTCCCTGATCAAAAGCGTGCTTAAATATAGGGGGTTGCTGCTTAGCCTTATGTACACAAATCTCACCACCGGCGATATTTTTGCGGTCGATGACGAACACGCCTAAGTAATCAAATCCATCTTGATGCACCCCTTCAGGTGCGGCTTCAACGGCAACATCTGCACTACCTAAAATACGCATTTGATGTACTTCTATGGGTGCTGAGTCTGCAACCTGTGCCATCTCTTTAAAATATTTAAACATCTCATTAAAGGCAGAGCTACTCACCACTGAGGGCTCTATGTTTGGATACTGCCTAGCAACATCCCCTTGAAATTGGTTAATGTCAGCATTTTGACTAAACGCTTTGGTAGGTAGTTGAGTGATTGAATCAGCCACATAATTAAAATGTGAATAGCGACGCAGGCGAAAAGCGCCGTCTAAATAGTCACTTTTTGGCAAGTTTGCAAAGGAAGCCGTTAAATTTTTCACCGCGGTTTCGCTGAGTTGCCCCAACTCTAATAAAAAGTTTTTATCACTCATGCCAATACTCCTAAAACTAGCTAAAAAGGGAATTTTTAGCGCTCTATAGTGTAGCGAAAATGACCCGCATGATTTTACTGCATTTGGACTGCTACTGATTTTTTTAGGTTAATTTATGCATGATAATAGAAATTAATGAATAGAATTATAACTCAAGCGGGGATATTACGATAAATCACTGTTGCCATTCGCCCGGTCACACCCTCGCGCCGATAGGAAAAAAAGCGCTGTTGCTCGGTATAAGTGCAGTAATCACCACCGTAAATATTGCCAATATTGACACCCGATGAGACTAATCTCAATCTGGCTAATTGATAGATATCGGCCAACCATTTGCCACGCTCAGCGGTGGCAATAAAAGCCTGGCTACTATTGGCATTGCGCTCAACAAATTGCTGACGCACCTCATCGCCCACCTCAAAGACCTGTGGCCCAATGGCGGGCGCCAGCCATATATCAGTGTGCTCAGGGTCAAAATGCTGCAGGGTATTTTCTAACACTCCACTGAGCAGACCCCGCCACCCCGCGTGAGCCACTGCAATTTTGTCATCTTGCCTAAAGGCCACCGCCAGACAATCTGCGGTCATTACCGCGCAGACCAAACTCACCTCATCGGTCCAACAAGCATCCGCGATTGGCACGGTATGGTCTCGCACAGCTCTGACACATTCAATACCGTGTACTTGCTCTAACCACTGGACATCTGGTTGTGCGCATTCACTTAATAGACGAGCACGATTTTTTAAGACATCGTCAATATCATCACCGACATGTAAACCAAGATTAAAATGGTCAAAGGGCGGCAGGCTTTCGCCTTCCACTCGAGTGGTGGTGAAGGCTATTATGTGCTCAGACGCAGGCCAGCTGGCCGAGATGCGCTGCATTAATACTCTTCGTGTCCCACGGCGTCTTCTTGCAGTACGGCCAGTAATTTTTGAAAGTCATCGGGCAGTGGCACTTCCCAACTGATTTGTTCGCCAGTACCTGGGTGCCAAAGTTCTAGTTTTTTAGCATGCAGAGCCTGACGTTTAAAACCGCGTATCGTCTCAATGGTCTCTTCTTCTATACCCTTTGGTAGACGCGCTCGTCCGCCATAGGTTTGATCACCTACTAACGGGTAGTTGATGTGCGCCATGTGCACCCGAATTTGGTGGGTTCTACCAGTCTCTAATTTGAGCCGTATGTGACTGTGAGCTCTAAATTTTTCTAGCAGTCGGTAGTGTGTAACCGCCTCTTTACCGATTGAAAGAACCGCCATTTTAAGACGATTGGTGCCGTGGCGCCCCATAGGTTCATCGACACAACCACCACCGGTCATCACACCATTAGTGATTGCCTCGTACTCTCGCCCCATGGAACGATCTTGTAATTGTCCCACTAGATCAAGTTGTGCTTGAATGGTTTTGGCCACCACCATAAGTCCGGTAGTATCCATGTCTAGACGATGCACGATACCGGCTCTAGGTACCTGTGCGATAGCGGGGAAATGATGTAACAGACCATTTAATAAGGTGCCACTGCGATGCCCAACGGCCGGATGAACCACCAGCCCGGCTGGTTTATTCACCACTAAAATATCATCATCTTCATAGACAATATCCAGCGCCATTTCTTCAGGTTCGTGTACATCCATGTCCTCGAGAACCGCTTCGATCATAATTTTTTCACCACCGTATAACTTCTCACGTGGTTTTAGTACTTTTCCATCGACAAGTATGGCCCCTTCTTTTATCCAAGCAGTTAAACGCGACCTTGAATACTCGGGGAATAATAATGCGACTATCTGATCAAAGCGCTTTCCGGTGTATTTACTGGGAACACGACTTTCTAACTCTATACTTTCTGACATTAATTTTCCGATTTACTGACAGCGATGATCGACAACATGACCAAATGCTAAGATTCTATAATAAATTTATTATACCTCAATCTAGCCTAATACAACCTATTAAATAGTAGATTGTTCAAAGCTTTAATCCTGATACTGAACAACACTTGTTTCCCCCCTATAACCCGTTACAATATGGGCGCATATAGATGCCTGCTAAAGTGTACTTTGAATAAAATTATTTAACTTTGGCGAGATCTAACCCGAATATTTTATGCAATGCCATAAAACTAGTGATACTAGTGGCTTTAATAGACTTTTTTCGATTCGACGCCGTACTAGTACGTCCCGTTAATCGAGAGAGCAAAGTCTCTAGCAAGAAGCTGCAAGCTGCTATGGAATATTCGGGCTAAATAACAGATATCTTTTTAGGATTAAATTGAATGAGTTTTTCGAAAGTTGTTTTAATCGTTTGTTTTAGTGTACTTACCTCTGCCTGCTCGCTGTTTGGCCCGGAGCCAGAAAAACCCGACATTCCTGAAAACACCTTATATTTGCAGTCAATCGATGCGCTCAAAGAGAAGAACTACGCCCTGGCGGTGGAAAAGCTTGAGCTGTTAGAAGCTCGCTATCCCTTTGGTGAATTCTCCCAACAAGCTCAGTTGGAGCTCATTTATGCCTATTACAAAAACGCCGAGGCCGATGCAGCTATTGTCTCAGCCGATCGTTTTATACGTCTTAACCCCTCTAATGAAAACGTTGATTATGCCTATTACATGAAAGGTTTAGCGGCTTTTGAACATACCTCAGGTTGGCTCGAAAAGTACTTACCTATCGACCAAAATCAACGAGACCCCGGCGCAGCGCTAGAATCCTTTGATGCCTTTGCCACCTTGGTAGGTCGCTACCCCAACAGTCAATACGCATTAGACGCCAATCAACGCATGCTCTTCTTAAAGAATCGCCTGGCAACTCACGAAGTGCAGGTCGCTCAATATTACATGGATCGTGAAGCCTATGTGGCCGCTGCCAACCGAGGTCGGTATGTGGTCGAACACTATCAACAATCTCTCGCCACTCCACGCGCATTAGAGATTATGTATCAGGCTTATACCCAATTGGGATTAGACGATTTAGCCGCCGACAGTAAACTGGTGCTGTCTACTAACTTCCCAGACTATTCTCTAAAAGATTATCAGGCTAATGTGGATAGTTTGCTCAGCACTGTCACTTTTGGATTATTCGGTTCCACCAGTACCGAGCCACCCCTATGGACGCCTGCTACTGCACCCTCCCCTCCAGTTGAATTTGAGGTTGAAGGCAGCGCAACTGAGGCTGAGCGCTCTTGGCTCGATAAATTATCATTTGGACTTTTCGATTAAAGAGAGGAGTCGTCAGATGAACAGCCTAACTATTCGCCAACTAATGAACGTTATACCCGATATCGACCCACCCTTTGAAGTTCAAAGGCGGGTTGATTTCATTAAAAAGCAACTGACTAATTCTGGATTGAAAAGTCTGGTGCTAGGTATTAGCGGTGGGGTAGATTCTACCACCTGCGGTAAACTAGCCCAGATGGCCATCGATCAACTCAACAGCAAAGATGATGGTTATCAGTTTATAGCGGTACGACTCCCTTACAACCAACAGCAAGATGAAGCAGACGCCCAACTAGCACTGCAGTTTATTAATGCCACGCAAACGGTTACCGTCAATATTGAAGCGGGCACCCAGGGGATTCACCAACAGGTATTAGCGGGTTTAAATGCTGCAAATATAACCCTGCCTACCGCCGCAGCTATCGACTTTAGCAAAGGTAATCTCAAGGCTCGCCAACGCATGGCGGCTCAATATCACATCGCGGGTATCGTGGCAGGTTTGGTCATAGGTACCGATCACTCCGCTGAAAACATTACCGGATTTTACACTAAATGGGGCGATGGAGCCTGTGACTTAGCTCCCCTATTTGGTTTAAGTAAACGCCAGGTTCGCCAGTTAGCCGCCTACTTAAAAGCCCCCTCTAGCTTAATTGAAAAAGTCCCCACCGCTGACCTGGAGGAATTAGCACCGCAAAAAGCGGATGAATTGGCACTGGGATTGAGTTACGATCAATTAGATGATTTTCTTGAGGGCCGAGATATTAGCCCGCAGCTAGAACAGAAAATTATCGAAATTTACCTAAAAACGGAACATAAACGCCAGCCAATCCCCACGCTCTACGACATCTGATCCCTCTTAATCGATCAGTCTTTACGTCTTACTCGGCCCACCCAGTTGATCACTAACTGGGTGCTCTGATCAACACATCCCAGCTTGAAGCTACCGGCTTTCCCCCCTTGTAACAGCCTATATTTCTCAAAGCTCAATAAATCACCTCGGTTCCACTGGAGGGTGCAATTGTTCGCGCTTAAACTGATAACGCTAATTAAGTGCTCATCAGGCTGGTAGATTTTATCTGCGTTATCATCCTCAAAGACCAACCAGCCAAAGCGCCAATCACTCCTGCCACTCACGCTATTGCCAGCACAGTGGAATTGCCGAGCAGGTTTTCGGCAAATAATAATGTTACCCTCGCTGTGCAATGCGGCAATCTTGGCATCTTTAATCGAGAGCAACAGCAAATCGACCCTCGTTTCGAGATTCATTTTATCGACAAATACCCTAAAATTAGGCAGAGCTATCAGCAGCAAAATCGCCGCAATGCTCAAGGTAACCAACAATTCAAACAAACTATAACCCTGACCACCAGTCGATAAGCAATCATGATTTGAACGCTTTGTTAAGGTAACTGCTGCCACGAGACTCTCACTAGTTGCTCTTGTTGGCGAATGATGGTTTGTATAACCACAGCACGATTCCCCGCAAAACCCCAACCCTTGGCGGTAATTCTAAAATAGTGAGCGCTAGTATCGCCTACCTTTAATAAAAGTTTCTCCGTGATATAACTGCTAATCACTTGCCCCTTGAGGACTGTAGGATGTACATAGCGGGCATCTAGCCAGCGGCCATTTTTATCCAACACCAATCTGGTAGTTAACAAGGTTGTACCAAACAATTGCGGGTATTTACCTGGCTCTGCTGGTCTACCTTGTTGTCCTACCAGGTAGCTGGCGTTTTGTGACAATTGACTTTCGCCTTGTAATAACGCTGATTCAGCCCGTTGCAGAGCAAGCTGGTAGCCGATTAAGCTGCGGGTGAGTTTACGACTGTGAAGACTGTTTTTCATGCCCAGTAGCGACAGGTTGGCTAAGAAAGCCGTCATCACTAAGACGAACAAGATGATAGTGCCAGCTTGCTTGTTCAATACCTTAATATCAGTAAAGGATTTAACCCAGTACATCTGGGCTATTTCGCAGGGTAATTAATAACTGATATTTTTTATAAAAACGCCAATCCACTGCTTGAATCCGCCGGTCATAAACGTCTTGATAGAACATCTTTTTTCGTAAAACAGGGTCTGTTGAATGTAATAATAATATAATACGCAGGCTAACCACGGTTGAGAAATCATCTACATCATCCGCACTGTGGTAATTTACCCCCTCGCCCAGAGCGCTGCGCATGCCATATTCTATGCGCATTTGAGAAACATTGGGAATCATCTCCTGAAAATTACCCGGATTAACTTTGCGATATAACCCGGTGTGCCCGCCAACTCCTCTGGCCAATTTATAACTCACCAGCGATAGGGGGTAAACGAGAGCCCCCTTGGTATACTTAACACTTAGATTAGCATCGATATTGTGCCGCGCATCATGGGATAATCGCGCTCTCCAGATCGCAGACACTTTAAATACATCGGCGTTATTACAGTCAGTGATCAATAGTTCTTGCTGCTGTTTGACACCATTCACCGCCACTAAATCTATACTGGCATGGGTGGTCGCCATATCTTGTCTAAGCTCAGACCCCGCCTCAAGTACCGCCACAAAACGGATCGCATCGGAGCGTTTATATTGATTGATCTGTCCCTGGATAGATTGATGTTCAACCAGAAATTCTGCTATTGCGCCAGTAGAGGTAATACTGATTTTACCGTTAGCCTGTTCAAAACAGCTACTAAAACCAATATTGATCAGATCAGTGCTTAAGAAGTACAGCGCCAGTGCAGCATTTTCTTGAATCGTCTCGATCGAATGTCGCAGCGCGTTGGATACAATAACACTATACAAAATACTCAGCAGGGCGGCACTTAACATCAGGCCTAACAGGGTAGAGATAAACAACTGTATCAGTGAAAATCCTTGTTGGTAACTCATAGGGCATGCCCTATTGCGTAGAACTGAACATCCTCTGTGGAAGATTGTTGATTCTTCCACCACAACTTTATCACTAGGGGACTACTGGGTGCATCATCACAGCCATCACTGACAAAAGGCTCACCATCAAGGATCGAGCTATCCCGACACATAGTGGCGGTGTAATAAGATAAATGTTGGCTCAGTTGCAACTGCCAGTCTTTTAAATCTTTTAATGCTTGCTGTTGCTGTGCACAATTAGCGGTTGCTGAACAGTGCACCGCTATTTCTCCAGTCGCATTGATAGAGGTGAGATACTGACTAGATGTTCGCCTTAACTCCGCGGGATTGAGCCGTAGTTGATTAGAATAATTACTGACCAGCTGCACAACATCTGAGTGCTGAATAGTTTGACGGCTCAACTGCTGTGAGCTGAGCATCAAGACCACCATGCCAGTCATTGATAGTCCCACGAGCAAGGTCGCAATTAATAATTCAATATAGGATTGACCGCTCTGAGTTTTTAACATACCAGGCTCTATTTGCAGGTTAGAAGCTCTGAACAGGACAACATTGAATGTTAAATAATCCATTTGGATTGAGAACGAAGAGTATATCCCTCAAAGCTATTAAGCTTATATTAATAAACTGAGTCGATTACTACTATCTATTTTTTTTATAATTATGAACGCTAGTATGATTTATTGGCCGAGCTTGCAAGCACCAGGCCCATCCGAGGCAGCTTAGTATTGCGACTTTTAGAGCAGATTTCCCTTAAAATCAAACCGTAAAGCGGCTGAACAATTATTAATCAACAATGAGATTAGTGAACAGGCACTTTAATAACAATAATTTTGCGACGCTTGCTCGATGTCACTTGATAATCTACCGCCACCAACATACCAGGTTTCAGACTCGCCAAGGCCAGGCCATAATCCCCACTGTTGCGACTCTTTAATGTGACATAATATTTTTTATCCTCCAATATTAGTACACCTTGCAGTGGGTTCACCGCGATAACTTCTGCAATTATCGACTCTGCCGATAACGTAGTTGAGATAAATACTGATAATAATAACGCGACTAAAAATTGGCGTCTGTGCATGGCTGGTTCCGTCTTTATTAATCGGTTTTAATTTCCTTCCAGGATGTCCTGTTCCACTCCATTCCTGGAGATTTCATTTTATAACAGTTCAGGGCATCGCAAATCATTCCCTCGCCAGTACTTTGATTGGTTTTTATAATAACCGGTAACTGAGTGCCGAATCCGGTACGACCGGTGACCGCTTTGGTGCTGCCATCTGCAAAAGTTGCATTATCATACTGGTCAATGGTGCCATCCTCATTGGTATCAATCACCGTATTATTAAGCGAAATTGACGCTCCTGACTTGACACTAAATATCATCAAGAAGTTTTTCTTAACGGGTGGTAAGCAAGCATCTTGATCTGCAAAGTTGGTGACAAAGTAGACATAATTATCTAATACGCGCGCGCGGACCACGACCTGCTCACCTTCTTGTTGGTAGCTTGTATCACCAGATGTATTGGTGACGGGCTTTTGTAAATCGATATACCAACCCTTTTGAGTGGTCCTAGTAAATTCTGTCACACCACGCACTTCTTTGCTTATCCCTGAAAAGTTCACATATTCTTGATGGGTGATGCGCTGCTCTAATAGCTCGCTACGACCCGCTATTTTTGGACTGGTATCAGTCTCGCCGTAGCCAGATTCATATCCCGTATAACTTCTATCAGCGATTGCATAAAAACTTTGAGGGGCTACGTTGTCTGTTTGAGTATCAAGATGCTCTAATAACTTTCCGGTGCCGAAATACAGCATTATTTCACTGCTGTAGAGTTTGTGCACGGCTAATTGAACGGTAATAGGTTGATAGTTTTGCGGATCAATCTTGGCGGTAAACAGTTTTATTGGGTTGCGATTGGCGTTCAAGCTATCATCGCTATTTTTCTCTGCTACATAACCCCAATCTTGAGGGTCGGCACTAGATAGATCAAATTTCCACAGATTGCCAAACAGATCTCCCGCGTAGATATAGTCAATTTTGCCATCAGCTTCCCCCTGAATCTTACCATCTTCCAATTGGCCGGCATCAAAACCTTTAACAGTGGCAAGGCCATTGCCAAGACTCGCTGATTTTGGATCTTGGCTCATACCATAACCTGTGGTAATTTTCTTCACCACCGCCCCAGTAGCGACGTTTAATAGAAATAAAACTGCATCGCCCGTGGTACTCGCATGCCCGTCCGCTTCTGTATTGTTATATCCACTGCCCAATACGACATAAAATTCACCATCATTCAAACGCATTATTTGTGGGGCTGAATAGCTATAACCTAAATCTTGGTCCGCTGTATATTTATCGGTGGAGCTAACACTGCCTAAAGTCTCATCATCACTAAATTCCCATAGAAAAGTTTGACTGGCCCTGGTGTTATCCGCACTATTATCGCCATTGACGAAGCGTGTTGGATCCGTGACATCTAAAGCATAAATCCCCTGACCTCCACGTCTTAATCCCCCGACCAATACCGTCTTCCAAGATTTCGAACCCGGGACAAACTCTGCGTATACATTGGCGCTACTGGGTGCACCATCGACGTAGAAGAGGTGACCATAATCAGCTTGACTTAACTCTGCCAGATTTGGCATCACCTTAGAGGGGACAAAGGCCATTTTTTCCTGACCTGAGATATCAAAGCCATGAAGCATGCCATCGTTGGCTCCCACATAAATCATCGCGGCAACAGTACTTTGGACCCCCACAAAACTTAGGTAACTGGCTTTTAGACTGGTGTCTGAGGCTGAAAACATATGTTCGTCTGACTCTGGAGGACCAACATACAGGGGTGATGAGTTGACAATATCACCCATTAAAGATTCTCGGTCTCGATAGTTATCAAGCCCAATTTGCTCGGCGGTTTTTCCACGAATATAATTTAAGCGTTGCCTCTGCCCGGCAAACCAAGCTGTTTTTTGTGCTGTGTCTAACTGTCCCCACTTTAATGGCACACCGCCATTGATACCCGTATCAATCACTCGATTCTGCCAGCTACTAGGAAAATTAGCCGGAGCAGCCCAATCTTGGACCAGATCATAAGTGCCCGAACTGTTGCTAACTATTTGGTACGCCAGTAATTCACCTGTCCATTTGGTATTGGTAAAACGGGTTTGAAACAGTCTAAGCTCAGCCGAATATAAATCAGAACTGATAGTGGGTTCTGCGCTAGATTGATTTTCAGCACTTATCTGATCTATAGCATCTTGAAAAGCCTGGGTTAATTCCGCCCTGTTGGCCGCAGTGAAATAATTGTCATTAGCGGCATCATCAGCGTCTACATCACCATCGCCATCAAAGTCACCATTTCCTGTGCCGCCCTTACCATAGTCGGCTGCATCGCGGAGCATATCGATATCTAAGGTAAAACCTACGGTGTAGGTATTTAAATTTTGCTGGCTGAATTCACTGTTATTGCTAGGGTCATCAAAGCTTTTTCCCGTTTGGTCGTTTTGCGCATTATCGACGCCACTACGTCTTAAATCAACGTCCCAGGCATACTTAGCCATATCATCTAAAAACTCATAAACACCTAAATTTCCAGAATTAGACCCAGAGCCAACCACCGTACCCCCATTACCATCATTGTTCTTTGCGTCGTAATCGCCATCACTGGCAATCGCGGAGCTATAGTTAGGATGAATATTATAGTCGGTGTTGGGCGCTACTCCATAAAGGTGTTCTTTATCCGCGGGGAAATCCGGAAAATAACTGTCGAGCTGTGCAGTACCATCGGTCATTACAATGGTATAATTTTTCTGACAGCGATATTCTATTGGACTGATATATTTCCCATTTATACGAGTAACAGCGATGTTATTATCGTTATTTGCATGATCGCCAGCACCATTAATGTACTTGGGCGCCTTTCCCGCAAAATAACTAATCACCTCATAATATGACTCTGCTAAAGGTGTTGAACCGCCAGCCGTTAACCCGGCAATAGCAGTTTTCATGTTATTAATGGCTTCGTTGGAAGATCCACATTCAGACAAAATTTTGCCCCCTTGATCATAGCGGAATCTGGCCAGGCAAAAGCGGATGTTTTTATTGGTTTCAATTAAATTAGTCGCGATGTCTTTAATAATCGAAATTCGACTTTCACCATTTTCTAAATTCCCCATACTGCCAGAAGTATCGAGTAACAGCATGACATTGGGTTCAACATATTCGGTAATCTGTAACGGAAACTGCGGCAAGCTTAGCTCAGCGGCATAAAGAGGTGTAGAGAGAATGGTACCAACCAGTAAACACTTTGATATTTTAGTCCGTTTATATAACATAGTATTTTCCTAAACCCCGCAAAATTTATTGCTGCTCTTCCAATCTACCGGCGTAAGTAGATTGCAACATAACACTGGCATTGGCACTTCCTGTTGCCCAGACGGTAATAATATATGTATCTTCTTCTGCGGTTGTCTCATATTTCACTCTAGCACCAGAGGCCAACACTTCGCACAAATTCTCGTCAGTGACAGTCGTATCATCACAATTATCCCACAGTGTTGACAAGGCGTAATTCACCCCTGCATTTGAAGTATTCATATACATTACTTGCGCATTAGAACCCGTGGTTGCCACATTCTCCTCTGCCATTAACAGGGCGACGTCCGCATTGTGCTGCGCTCTGTAACCGTCTAAATGATTGCCGGTAATACGCTCTTGCAAAGTCACATTACGCAGGGAACCCAAACCGAGCACCGCTAGCAATACCAGAAAAATTAGGCCTATAATCAAAGCAGCACCACTTTGTCGATGCTTTTCAGCGATCTTCATAACAGCCGATTCCTCAGTGAGACAAGTGCCGTGTAGGCTTGATGCAAGCGACTATCATCGTATTCAATATTTCCGCCGCCAAAAGGGTCGACCAGTACTTGCGCCGCACTCAATACCTGGTCGGTATTACTGGCCACGACTAACTCTACCCGCACTCCAATCACCTCATTCCAATCTGCGACCTTGCCCGCACCCGAAAAGCCGGCAGCTGTCTGGTAGAGATTCCCTGCAATCACATCAACACCATTACCATCGGCATCGACTGCAAACAAAAAATTAAGTTGATCGACGCGATCAATGATAATAATTTCAGTGGCCACTGGCGCCGCATTTCCCACGGTAGTCTCATTGCGCTTAAGTTCACCCGCATCCAGGTAATAACAGCGCAGCGTAGCAACCGCGGCGGCGTTTTCATTATAATAAATTTCCAGCACTTCGAAATTAGTGTTGCAGTCTGTGGTGCCGCCAGCCGCCACCAGTTTCACCGGATCGTCGGCTGACTTTAACCCTAGCCCGGCTCTTTGAATATCGTCTCTGATTTTTTCAATGGCAAAGCGGCCCTTATCTTGAATTTCAACCAGTGCTTGTTGCGTGGTATAACTTTGACTGGCTGATATAAACACACTGACTAGCCCTGCTATAATAAAAGCGCCCAATGCCATAGCTATCATTAGTTCAATAAGAGAAAAACCTTGTTGTTTCACGCTGGGCATATTATTGACTCATTACTAGATTCGGCTACTTGCCAAGAATGTAAAAGAACTCTGATTCTGCCCGCAATTAGCATCAATATTGTCAATATGTTTGTCGAACCAACAAATGGTAATATTATATTGCCTTGCGGTACCTACCGCTCCTGCGATGGCCACTGGTGCTTCGATAATCAGATCTCCCTCAGGTAAACGATTGCCAACCGAGGCGATCCAGCGTCTTAAATCTATATCTGCCGCGGTGCCGACAATGGCATTTTGCGGCACATTATCCGCTCTCGCCAACTCATAATTGCCATCGCGCGCCTGACGTTGATTAATAGAGATACTATCGGCAATCTCGTAGGCTAGGTTAGCTGCCTGCAATCGCTGATAGGAACTTTGATTAACCGCAGCAGATTTTAATTGCAATGCCGCCATGCCCAACAGACCGATAGAGACAACCACGATTGTCACTAATACCTCAATTAAGGTAGCACCTCGCTGGTTTTGGCGTCTAGTGATCATAGACAATTCACTCTGGCGTTAACGGTTATCAATCCTGAAAATGCCAAGGCTATTTCTCGGCGGATACTTAATTGTGGATTATTACATTGAATAATTTGCGTGGAAAACAACAAAATCCCAGTTGGAGTCACTTCTGCATTGGCGTTAGTCAGTAACAACCTTTCACCAGAGGCTTTGAAGATTAAATGTTTATCACTGTGATTCAACACATTATCAGCGAGTGAAACTTGCGCATTTGGATTACTTATTCGCACATCGCGCAGAGTGTTATCATCGGCCGCTAATCTTATTAACCAACCAGTGTCCCAATCTGCAGCGCCGTTTAAACAATCGCTGCCATCAGCGTTGCGCGCACACAGATAAACGCGTGCATTGCGACTAATCGCCTCTGATTTAGCATAGTTCAAGCTGGTAATTAAAGAATCCGCCAAACTAGTGGCATTCGCCCTTAACAGTGATGCGGTAAAACTCGGTATCGCCAGTGTGACTAAGATAACCAATATCGCCAGTGCGACCATCAGTTCTATTAAGCTGAACCCCTGTTGCTCTCGCATACCTTTGTAAACCTATCTTAAAAAGCTAATAGCGCCAGCAAGTGGCCGGCGCCCCACTGGCTGCTGTCGTCGTCCCCGCCTGATTGATGGTTAAGTCTACACAGGCATCATTCACTTGAGTGCCCGTGGCCGTCGCCTGTAAAGTATAAGTAGCAGCGGCGCTACTCGTGAGAGAGAACGTATAGTCAACTCGCCCTCCCACCACATTGGGACTCTGAGTAATCGGCAAGGTAACAGATGCCGGAGGATTAGGATATCGACCATTAATAGTATACTGGCGCTCCATCCACTGGGCTAGCTCGAGTAAGTTGCCCTGCGCCACAGTACGTCTGGATTGCTCTGTATAAGTTTGGTACGAGGGATAGGCAACCGCCGAGATAATGCCGATAATTGCCACGACAATCATCAATTCAATCAGGGTCATGCCCCGTTGTTCTTCCACTACTCGTATCATTCCTCTATCACTCTCTGTTGATTGACATTTTATTGATTAACACGCTGTCGTTCACTGGTGAATTTTCAGGGTGTTACTTCGGTTAAAACGTTGACTATCTCTACTTGAAACTCCAAATGCTTGCCGGCTAGAGGGTGATTAAAATCGACGATCACCTCTGTGTCGTCAAAAGAAGAGACTATCCCGGGCAGCTCGCCACTGGGGTCCTTGAATGAGACCACTAATCCCTCTTCTAATTCCATATCAATAAATTTTGTGCGGCTGATGGTTTGCATATTATTCGGGTTTGACATGCCAAACGCCTGCTCGGGCGCCAGTTGGAAGACCTGTTTATCACCGGCTTTCAAACCTATTAGCACGGACTCAAAGCCCGCTAACATATTGCCATCCCCTATCTTAAAAGTTGCCGCTTTTTTATTATAGTTCGAATCCACAATAGCACCATCTAAAAGACGGATTTCAAAAAACAATTCTACGCTTGATTCTGGAGAAATTCTGTTCATTTATCTATTCTTTATGCTGTGCTGAGATGCGTTTTTTTTCAAAGAAAAGCATATCAACGATGAGTAAAAAGGCGCCACAACTGATCGCCATATCCGCAATATTAAAAGCGGGAAAACTATAGCTAGCAAAATGGAAGGATAAAAAGTCCACCACTTGGCCCTGCATCACCCGGTCATATAAATTCCCCAGCGCGCCGCCTAAGATTAGCGCGAGACCTGAATTAAGCCACCACAACTTGAGCGGATTCTTTTTGATCCAGACAATTAACACCACACTCATCACCACCGCTAATGCGGTGAAGATCCAGCGCTGCCAGCCCCCTGCCTGGGCCAAAAAGCCAAATGCCGCACCTTTATTGTACAGCAGCGTCAAGTCGAAAAACCCCGCGATAATAGGGTTTGGCTGTGCATAGATAAGCTCAGCTTCAGCGATTATTTTGGTGTATCTGTCGATGCTTAAAACCACCACCGCTAACCATAACCAATGCAGTGAGCTGAGGTTGTTATTCATTGATTCTTTCATTTCTTTGCCTGTCAATTAACAACTTATAGCAAAAAGGAGCACAATAGCACTCCTTCTTAAACGTTACTGATTAGAGGGCTCTAGCCAGAGGAGCTGATACATCGCCTGGCTGAGGTCTCTATTACCGAACTTACGCGAAAGCGCGTTCTTCGCCTGCGCCATCCACGTTCAATATGCAGCGACTGCAAAGGGCTTCGTGGCTTTTATCTGCGCCAACATCTTCACGATGATGCCAGCAGCGCTCACATTTTTGCGCCTCAAGCTTTTCAACTTTTAACTTGAGATCAGCAAGGTCAGTTGGCGCGGCATCTGCTGCCTGTTCGATGCTTTGCACACTGACTTCTGAAGTAATCAACACAAAACGTAGCTCATCACCTAATTGCTGCAACAAGCTCTGCAGCTCAGGGGATGCGTAAAGAGTGACTTTCGCCTCTAAGCTACTGCGGATTAACCCCGCTCCACGCTGTGCTTCCAACTCTTTATTCACCGCGGTTTTAACCGTCAAGATCTGCTGCCAGAAACCCGCGCCTAATTGCGCATCTGCCGGCATTTCGTTTAAACCTTGATACCAGGTTTCCAGCTGTACCGATGCACTGTGCTGACCCGGCAGGTGCTGCCAAATCTCATCGGCGGTGAAACTAAGAATTGGCGCAATCCAGCGCACTAACGCCTCAACTATATGATATAGAGCTGTCTGTACCGAGCGGTGTGCATGTGAATTTTTGCCCGAGGTATATTGGCGATCTTTAATGATGTCCAGATAAAAGCCACCTAAATCCAGCGAGCAGAAGTGTGATATTTTCTGACATACTTGCAAGAACTCATAGTTATCGTAGTGATTAATGATTTCTTGCTGTAACTTTGCCGCTCTGTCTATCACCCACTGATCCAGTGCCACCAATTCAGAAAATTCAAGGGCATCACTAGGCTCAAAGCCCTTTAGGTTGGCCATTAAGAAACGCGAGGTATTGCGAATACGACGGTAAGTATCTGAGGTGCGCTGCAAAATCTGTTTAGAGACAGACATTTCATTGGCATAATCGGTTGATGCCACCCACAAGCGTAAAACATCGGCACCTAAGGTATCAGTCACTTCTTTAGGTAAGATAGTATTACCGAGCGACTTAGACATTTTATAGCCTTTTTCGTCAACCGCGAAACCGTGGGTTAACACTTGCTTGTAGGGCGCGACACCATTGATTGCAATAGAGGTTTTCAGCGAAGACTGGAACCATCCACGGTGCTGATCAGATCCTTCAAGATACAGATCAGCGGGAAAAGTAAGTTCTTCACGGGTACGCAATACGGTGTGATGCGTGACGCCTGAATCAAACCATACATCTAAGGTATCGGTCACTTTATCCCAATTATCCGCATCATCACCCAACAATTCAGCGGCATCTAGATCATACCAGGCATCGATCCCGGTCTTTTCAATTTGCTGTGCCACTTTTTCCATTAATGCCACAGTGTCTGGGTGCAATTCACCTGTCTGCTTGTGGGTAAATAACGTAATCGGCACGCCCCAGGTCCGCTGGCGCGATACACACCAATCCGGACTGGTCTCCAGCATGCCTTCCATGCGCTGCTGGCCCCAAGCTGGCACCCAGCGCACGTCTTTAACGGCGGCCTTGGCATCCGCGAGCAGACCTTTTTTAGTCATGGAGATAAACCACTGCGGTGTCGCACGGTAGATCAACGGCGTTTTAGTCCGCCAGCAATGGGGAAAACTATGTCTGAATTTTTCTTGGAAGATTAACTTGCCTTCACGTTGCAGCGCATCACAGACCGGCGCATCCGCTTTATAGACATGAATACCGGCAAACTCACCGGTCGCATCGACAAAGACACCATTGCCCTGCACATAATTCAAAGTACCTAGACCATATTTTTTACCTACTTCGAAATCTTCCATGCCATGATCGGGGGCTGTATGCACCGCGCCAGTACCCGCATCAGTGGTCACGTGATCACCGAGTAATACAGGAACTTGGCGATTATAGACCGGGTGTTCCATCAATAAATTCTCAAGGGCTGCACCCTGACAAGTGGCCAGTGATACAAAGGGCTCTACATCCCAGCGCTTGGCGATACTCTCGAGCAAGTCTGTGGCAAGCAACAGACGCTCATCACCAAACTGTACCAGTGAGTAGTCAAGTTCAGCATGTACTGACACCGCTTGGTTTGAGGGGATAGTCCAGGGAGTCGTGGTCCAGATAACCAGCGAAATTCTGCCCTTACCCTTGCCATCTGCCACGCTAGTGAACGCTTGCTCTACCGCTGTTTGATCGATAAAGGGGAAACGTACATCTAGGGATGTAGAGGTTTTATCTTGGTATTCAACTTCAGCTTCAGCGAGGGCAGATTGACCTACAACCGACCAGTAAATTGGCTTGTAACCTTTAACCAAATGACCGTTTTCGACAATTTTAGCCAGCGCTCTGACAATGTTTGCCTCAGTCGAAAAATTCATGGTTAGGTAAGGGTTTTCCCAATCACCGAGCACACCCATGCGAATAAAGTCGACTTTTTGCCCTTCGATTTGTTTCGCCGCATACTCACGACATTTTTTGCGAAACTCAGCGTGTGGCACCTTGGTGCCTGCGCGCCCAATCATCGTCTCTACTTTGTGCTCGATAGGTAGCCCGTGGCAATCCCAACCGGGAATGTAAGGTGCATCGAAGCCGCTCAAAGTTTTAGATTTTAAAATCATGTCTTTAATGATCTTATTGACGGCGTGTCCGATATGTAAGTTACCATTGGCATACGGAGGGCCGTCGTGCAGTACAAACTTGGGACGACCGGCGCTAATCTCACGAATTTTCTGGTATAAATCCATCTCCTGCCATGCTTTAAGCATCAGGGGTTCGCGGTTAGCTAAGTTACCACGCATCGGAAATGCGGAATCTGGCAAGTTTAATGTCTGTTTGTAATCACTCATTTCTGTTTTCCATACCCATTACTGGTTTCGTGCGGAAAAATATTTTTTTGCCACACTTATATCATTTAAAATTGCTTGTTTAAGCTGATCCAAATCAGCAAATTTTTGCTCTGCGCGCAAGAACTGTTTAAATTCCACACAGAGTTGTTGACCATATATGTCCGCTGAGAAATCAAACATATGGACTTCCAACACGGGCTTAACGCCTGCTACTGTCGGCCTTTTACCTATATTGGCAACCCCCAGATAACACTCTCCAGCTGCCGTTGTTGCGGTCACTGCATAGACGCCTCTAAGGGGTATATTGTACTTGGTTATTTTTATGTTGGCGGTGGGTGCACCAAAAGTTCTGGCCAGCTGTTGCCCCTGCATAACCCGACCAGTCATGGTAAATGGGCGTCCAGCTAATAACTCAGCCTGGACAAAATCATTCGCCGCCAGCACTACTCTAAGTCGACTGCTACTGACTCGCTCACCGGCAATTTTATAGGTAATAGTACTTTCTACGCTAAAGCCAAGCGCCTTACCTTGGCGTTGCAATAGCTGAAAGTTACCGTCGCGACCGCGGCCAAATCTAAAATCATCTCCCACCACAAAATGGGCAATCGCCAACTTCTCTACCAGTAATTGCTCGATAAACTCCACGGCACTCATCTGTGACAATTTGGCGTTGAAATTTAAACACAGCACTCTGTCTATATCTTGCTCCGCCAAATAGCGAATTTTAGTCGACAGTGGATTTAAGCGTGCCGGCGCTTTATCGGCGGCAAAAAACTCTGCGGGGTGTGGCTCAAACAAAATAACCAACGAGGGTAAACCCAGCGCTTTCGCTTGCGCTTTAACCTGAGCTAGGACTTGTTTGTGGCCTAAATGCACCCCATCAAACTTGCCGATAGTTGCCACGCAACCTCGGTGTCTGGGTCGCAAATTATGTATCGAACGAATTAATTCCATCAGCTACTTTTACATCTACCACAAAAGCGCAAGAGTATAGCTCAGTTATTGCTTTTCTGGTACAGCTGGGGCGACTTTAGCGGCAAATAAAACCCATTTTACGCTGCTGACTAAATCAATTCAAAGCAGATTCAGCCAGCTTCGAGACTTGAGCTCAACTCGCGTGAATACTAATGTGTCGTTTGCGCATCCCCAACAAGATCAAGGTAAGGACATAACCACCACTACCTACCCCTACCAACACTGACATATGAGTTATGCGCTGCCAAACTCCCCAGCTTAACCACTGCTGTAAATCAGCGCTCAACCAGAGGATCAAAAAGACCAGTACAGTACAGGCAACCAGCAGCCTAACCCCCACCAACATCCAACCTGGCTGCCACTTAAACACCCCAATTTTGAGCAATCCATACAACAGCAACCCCGCATTCAAAAACGCCGACATCGACGTCGCCGCTGCCAAACCAACGTGGGCAAACGGAAAAATCAACACTAGATTAAACACCATGTTTGCCACCATGGCGATAATTGCTATTTTTACTGGGGTTTTCACGTCCTGACGAGCAAAATAGCCAGGCGCCAATACTTTGATCAACATGAAAGCCAACAAACCACAAGAATACGCCCGCAAGCTTTGCGCAGACATCACAATATCAGTTTCGGTCATACTACCGTGACCAAACAGCGTCGCCAGCAGTGGCTCGGCCAACAAAAACAGCGCGAGTGCCGAGGGCAGTCCAATCAGCAAAATCATCCGCAGCGCCCAATCCAAAGTCACGCTAAAAGTATCCATAGAGGCCTCTGCACTGTTGCGCGACAAACTCGGCAATATCACCGTGGAGATGGCGATGGCAAAAACCCCGAGCGGCAGTTCTGCTAGCCGATCTGAATAGTAGAGCCAAGAGACACTACCGGTTTGTAAAAAGGTGGCCAGCACGGTATCTAACAATAAATTGATCTGCGCCACAGACACTCCAAACAACGCGGGAATCATCAAGGTCATGATTCTTTTAACGCCTGGGTCCTGCCAGTCAATCACCGGTTTCGGCATCAATTTAATCCGCATCAAAAAAGGAAACTGAAACAGCAATTGTACCGCCCCCGCCATCAACACGCCCCAGGCAAGGGCGACAATTGGCTCTTCGAAATACGGGCTTAGAAAAATCGCAGAGCCAATTAAGCTCAAATTTAACAATACCGGCGTAAAAGCTGGCACCACAAAGTGCCCGTAACTGTTGAGAATGGATCCGGCAAATGCGGTGAGGGAGATTAACATCAAATAGGGAAAGGTGATCGCCAACATCTGCGAGGCGAGCGCAAACTTTTGCTCGGCATGCAAATAAAATCCCGGGGCAAAGATTGCGGTCAGTACTGGCGCCGCCAACACTGCCCCTATGGTAATGATCAATAGTATAAAACCTAAGTTACCCGCAACCCTATTGACCAAGCCTTGTACAGCCAGCAAATCTCGCTGAGTTCGATACTCACTTAACACCGGAACAAAGGCTTGCGCGAAGGCACCCTCGGCAAACAGGCGACGCAAAAAATTGGGAATTTTAAAAGCGACGAAAAAGGCATCGGCCGAGCCGGAGGCGCCAAAAGCATTTGCCACCACCACATCTCTGGCCAGACCCAAAACCCGCGACAGCATAGTCATGATGCCAACCACCAAACTTGAACGCAACAGGCTCGATTTAGCCGCTGAAGGCGAATTTCCCCCTGCAACTTTCAACTCAGTTTGCGATTCACTTTGACCCTTATTTTCCACTATTTCCCCTCAATTTGTGGCTGAAGGCAGAAATATTACGCGTTGTTGCATAAAATATCTTGTTTTTATTGACATCAAGTCAATAAATATGAATAATCTCGCCTCTTATTTTACGGCTAAGCACAACGCTTACCGAAACATATTCTACTAGGAGCAAGATCATGGCGAATTCCGCAGGATCAAAAAAACGTGCCCGTCAAGCGGAAAAGCGTCGTCAACACAACGCTAGCTTTCGCTCCATGACTCGTACTTACATGAAGAAAGTTGCCGCGGCAATTGAAGCTGGCGACAAAGCTGTTGCCACTGAAATTTACAAAACTGCTCAACCTGTTTTAGATGCATCTGTTAGTAAAGGTATCTTTACTAAAAACAAGATCGCCCGTCTGAAAAGCAGAATGAACATCAAGATCAAAGCACTCGCTTAACGATCTTACCGAGCACTCAACTTTGTGCTCAATCAAAAAAAACCGGCCAACGCCGGTTTTTTTATGACTATTTTTTAGCCCATTAGGAACACTCAAACCATTAGCTCAGCGCGAGATTATCACGGTGCACCAACTCGTCTTCGTTAACGAAGCCAATCGCCACGGCAATCTTAGCACTTGGCAAACCCAGTATTGACTGGGCATTGTGCACACTATAATTAACCAAACCACGAGCCAGCTCTACACCTTTAACATCCACAATCAGCACCATCTCACCACGGGAGAACTCACCTTCTGCCGACACTACCCCGGCAGGTAATAAACTTTTTCCCCGCTGGCACATCGCCTGCGCAGCACCATCGTCGATAACCAACCTACCCTTTACCTGTAGATGCCCTGCCAACCACTGCTTGCGTGCCGCTATAGGAGAGCTTGAAGGGGTAATCAACGTACCCACCTCCAGACCTGCACGAACTTCCAACAAGATATTTTTCACCCGACCACTGGCGATCACGGTCACCGCACCGGAACGTGCTGCCAGTTTGGCTGCACGCACCTTAGTGACCATCCCACCACGCCCCAGCGCCCCACCATCTCCCGCGACAGCGGCTATCATAGGATCATCTGCCTCTGCCTGCACGATCAGCTGCGAACTTGGATCTACTCGGGGGTCAGCATCATATAAACCGAGCTGGTCAGTTAGCAAAATAACCGCCTCAGCCTCAACCAAATTAGCCACTAGCGCCGCCAGCGTATCATTATCACCAAACTTAATTTCATCGGTGATCACCGTATCGTTCTCGTTGACCACCGGCACCACACCCAACTCCAATAGAGTACAGAGCGTGCCTCTGGCATTTAGATAGCGCTTGCGATCGGCAAGATCATCATGGGTTAATAATATCTGTGCCGTCTGCACTTGGTGGCGCGCGAAATTTTTCTCGTAGACTTGCACCAGCCCCATTTGACCGATTGCCGCCGCCGCCTGCAATTTGTGAACTTGCGCCGGGCGCTTATCCCAACCCAGCCGAGTCATACCTTCGGCAATAGCCCCCGAAGACACCAGCACCACCTCGACCCCTTGCTGCTTTAACGCCACCAACTGATCAACCCAACCGGCAATGGCAGCATTATCCAAGCCCTTCCCATCATTGGTGAGCAGTGCACTGCCAAATTTAACCACCCACCGCCGAGATTTTTTCAATACTGCGCGTTCACCTGCCACGACCAACCCCTACTCAAATACCAACTACACAACAATAGCCCACGGATTAATCGGAGACATACTCGACTTCAACATCGTAATTATCATCGTCATCGTCAGCGTCTTTTTCTCTCGCCGCCCGATTCGCCCGAGCCTCGTCACGCGCTTTCTCACGCAACTTATTTACATGCTCTCTGGCCTCAGTATCTACCGCCGAACGCATCGCATCCTCTTGCACTAACAGCTCAGGATCTACCAAAATAGCTTTAGCCCGCTTATCCAGGAAGTCCTGTAGCGCGCCAGTAAGCGCAGTCGTTCCCTGCTTGGTCAACGCAGATATCTTGTATACCGGACCCTGCCACTCAAGGGCATCTATCACTGCCTGACAACGTTCTTCAAGCTCTTCTGCCGGCACCATATCTATCTTATTCAATACCAACCAACGCGGCTGCTCAGATAACGTCTGACTGAACTTAGCAAGCTCCTTGACAGCAATTACCGCCGCATCTGGTGGGGTGATATCATCCCAGGGGGCCATATCGACTATATGCAGCAAGACGCGGTTGCGCGCTAAATGCTTGAGAAAGCGAATTCCCAAACCCGCTCCTTCAGCCGCACCCTCAATGATACCGGGGATATCAGCAACTACAAAACTACGCCCCTGCTCGGTACGCACCACACCCAAGCTTGGCACCAAAGTGGTAAAGGGATAGTTAGCCACTTTGGGCGTCGCCGCCGAGACCGCGCGCACAAAGGTAGACTTACCGGCATTAGGCAAGCCCAACAGCCCGACATCCGCCAGCACTTTCAATTCAAATTTAACGTTGCGAAACTCACCTTCAGAGCCATTACTGGTCTGGCGTGGCGCTCGGTTCACCGAACTTTTATAGCGAATATTACCCAGACCGTGGAAACCGCCCTGAGCAATCTTTTCAACTTGCCCGATTGTCACCAAATCCGCCAGCACTTCGCCGGTATCCAAATCGATAACCGTCGTTCCCACCGGCACCTTTAAGATCAGATCTTCGCCTTTAGAGCCGGTACACTGACGCCCCATACCCGCCTGACCCGTTTGCGCTTTATGCTTGCGGGTAAAGTGATAATCGACCAAGGTATTAAGCCCGGGATCCGCTTCGACCAGAATAGAACCACCATCACCACCGTCGCCACCATCGGGCCCACCTTTGGGAATATACTTCTCCCGGCGAAAACTCATGCAACCATTACCACCCTTACCAGCTTCTACGGTGATCGTCGCCTCATCTACAAATTTCATTTATATCTCCCAAAAACTACTTGAATACCACACAAAAAAAACCAATCTTGCTCTTATCAGTATTCACACTTGCATTGCAATACATCCATTACAATCAACTGCAAACACCGGATAGACACAGACTATCTTAACACTGATCAACAGCCAAAAAAAAAGCCCCGCGCAAGCGGAGCTCTTTATGATCAAAAACGCCGACTATGCAGTTACAATAGTAATGTACTTGCGATTTTTCGGGCCTTTAACTTCAAATTTAACAACACCATCCGCCTTGGCGAATAAAGTGTGGTCTTTACCACAACCTACGTTAACACCAGGGTGGAATTTAGTTCCACGCTGACGAACAAGGATGTTTCCAGCCAAGACTACCTGACCACCGAAGCGCTTAACACCTAAGCGCTTGGCATTGGAGTCGCGACCGTTCTTAGTAGAACCACCAGCTTTCTTATGAGCCATGAGTTATCTCCTATCAAAGCGCTTAAGCGCTGATGCCTGTGATTTTAACTTCAGTGTACCATTGACGGTGACCCTGACGTGTCATTGAGTGCTTACGACGACGGAACTTGATGATTGTAACTTTCTCACCACGACCGTGACTAATTACTTCAGCAGTAACTTTAGCACCACTAACCACTGGCTCACCGACTTTAATGTCGTCACCGTCTCCAACCATTAAAACACGGTCGAAATCGATGCTAGATCCAGCTTCAACAGCTAATTTCTCTAATTTAAGAGTATAGCCTTCTTCTACACGGTACTGCTTACCGCCGCTTACAATTACTGCAAACATTTTTTCTCTCCAGTTTACGCCTGCCCGGCTACTAAAATGAACCTGCTTCTATTGGCAATGCCATATAACAGGGAGCTTAGAAATGTGCGAACACAGTCTAAAAGGTTGGACAAGCTTAGGGCGCGAGATTTTATAGTAAAAGCACGCAAATCTCAAGCCCTAATTGAAACACTGGTTTTCTACCATGGAAACCATTGAGCCTAATCTATTGACGCCAACCAATAATCTAACATTTTGGGCTGAACTTATCGCATTTTAACCTACTGACTACCCCTATACGCTTGACAGACACTGAGTCACCCCCTAGCATTCGTCTATCTTATATACTATAGAACTAACAACTATATGCAGCCACATCAGTTAAATTCGCAGATCGAACCACAGTTTGAAAAAGTAAATAGCTTTATTATCAATCATTTAGGATCTAACGTACCGCTTGTTGAAAAAATTGGCCACTATATAGTAGAAAGTGGCGGCAAGCGCTTTAGACCCCTGCTGGTACTGCTCGCCTGTAATGCCTGCCAATATCCAGGCAAAGATCAGCAAAACGACCACATAAAACTTGCCGCCACCATCGAGTTTATACACACGGCAACACTGCTCCATGACGACGTGGTAGATAACTCCGATCTACGCCGCGGTAAAGATACCGCTAACGCAAAATGGGGCAATGCACCTAGCGTCTTGGTCGGCGACTTTCTCTATTCACGCGCTTTTCAAATCATGGTAGAAATTGGCAAATTAGAGATTATGCAAGTGATCTCTCATGCGACCAACGTCATTGCCGAGGGCGAAGTACTGCAATTATTAAACAGTCGCAACCCCGATCTCAGTGAAGCTGATTATATGAAGGTAATCATCGGCAAAACCGCCATGTTATTTGAGGCGGCCACCGAAACGGGGGCTATCTTAGCCGATGCTTCAGCAGATGAGCGTCAGGCACTAAAGGATTATGGCAGGCATTTAGGGATTGCCTTTCAGCTAATCGACGATGTTATGGACTATCTATCCAGCGCCGCAGAGATGGGCAAAAACACCGGTGATGACCTCGCCGAAGGCAAGGTAACACTGCCCTTAATTCAAGCGATGAAAGAAGCAGCTCCAGAGCAGAGAAAACTCATTCGCCGCGCCATCCGTGAAGGTGGACTCGAAGACCTCACCCCAGTACTGGATGCAGTTAAAGCCACTAACGCCATCCATTACACTCAGCAACAAGCGCGGCATCAATCCCAATTGGCGATAGACAGCTTACAGGCTATTAAGGACTCTAGTTTCAAAGAAACGTTGATCACACTCGCCCATTTAGCAGTCAAGAGAACCTCGTAAACATCCGGTGAGAGCACTATTTGCTCTCACCACTAATCAAAATCCCGCCTACCAAGACTGTTTCAAAAACAAACAACCTCTGCAACAGAATTATTCAACAGACTGATCTTTATATGCTTTTTCGTCAATCCTATAAATAAACTGACAGAAATTGGTTTTTTAACGGGTAAAAGGTGCCTAAGCGCACCACAATCGGTATAATCGGCCGATATTTCTTAAGATGAGAATAATTATTCACATGACTAGACCTTCTTCATTTAACCGCGACGAGCTTTTAAGCTGTGGCAATGGTGACATGTTCGGCCTTGGCAACGCCCGTCTTCCAATCGGTAATATGCTGATGATGGATCGCATTGTTTCTATCTCTGCCGATGGCGGCGAACACGGCAAAGGTGAGATCATCGCCGAACTGGATATTCATCCGGACCTTTGGTTTTTTGATTGCCACTTTCCCACCGATCCAGTGATGCCCGGCTGCTTAGGCCTAGACGCCATGTGGCAGTTGGTTGGTTTCTTCCTCGGCTGGAAGGGCAATCCGGGTAAGGGACGCGCACTGGGCTCAGGTGAAGTTAAATTCTTTGGTCAAGTATTGCCTAGCGCTAAAAAAGTTACCTATAAAATTACCATTAAGCGCCTCATCGAGCGCAGACTAATAATGGGTATTGCGGATGCGACAATGTCCGTTGACGGTAAAGAAATCTACTCGGCCAAAGACTTGAAAGTCGGCTTATTTCAGTCCACCGACGACTTTTAATCCAACACTACTCAACGATATTAAGGAGATTCCCAATGAAACGTGTCGTAATTACAGGTATGGGTATCGTATCTTGCATAGGCCAAGACCAAGAAACAGTATTAGAGTCACTAAAAACCGGTCGCTCTGGCATTAAATTTCAAGAAGAATATAAAGAGATGGGCTTTCGCAGCCACGTTGCCGGCAGCATCGAAAATTTCGATGTCGAAGCATTGATCGATCGTAAATTGCGCCGTTTTATGGGTAATGCGGCCGCTTATGCATACGTTTCAATGGAGCAGGCAATTAAAGATGCCGGCCTTAGTGACGAGCAAGTCTCGAATGTCCGCACCGGCCTAATTGCCGGATCAGGCGGCGCATCCTCCGCCGACATTATTGAAGCTGCTGATATTTTACGCACTAAGGGCATCCGCCGTGTCGGGCCATACCGCGTAACTCGTACCATGGGCAGTACTGTTTCTGCCTGTCTTGCGACACCGTTTAAAATCAAAGGCGTCAATTACTCGATAACTTCCGCCTGCGCTACTAGTGCACACTGTATTGGCAGTGCCATGGAGCAAATTCAGCTGGGCAAGCAAGACATCGTTTTTGCCGGTGGCGGAGAAGAGCTACACTGGTCGCTGAGCATGATGTTTGATGCAATGGGAGCCCTGTCTACCAAATATAATGATACGCCTGAGAAAGCCTCTCGCGCCTACGACGCCAACCGTGACGGTTTTGTTATCGCCGGTGGCGGTGGCATGTTAGTCGTGGAAGAGTACGAACACGCGAAAGCGCGTGGCGCTAAGATATATGCTGAGCTAGTGGGCTACGGCGCCACCTCTGACGGTTACGACATGGTCTCTCCCTCAGGCGAAGGCGCTGTACGCTGCATGCAACAGGCAATGAGCACAGTGGAAGGTGATATTGATTACATCAATTCACACGGCACTTCAACACCTGCTGGTGACATGCAAGAGCTCAAGGCCATGAAAGCCACTTTCGGCGCTGACATGCCACCGGTAAGCTCCACCAAGTCTCTGACAGGCCACTCACTCGGCGCCACTGGTGTTCAAGAGGCAATATACTGCCTACTGATGCAGCAGCACAACTTCATTTGCGCCTCTGCAAACATTGAAGAAGTCGATGCTGAAGCTGCGGGACTGCCACTGGTTTTAGAGCGTAAGGATAACGTTGAGCTGAAGCGCGTGATGTCTAACAGTTTTGGTTTTGGCGGCACTAACTCTACCTTGGTATTTGAAAAGATCTAATATTTTTAGATGTTTGATGAAAGCCTCACTTTGTGAGGCTTTTTTGTGTCTACTACTTTTTACCTATTTCCAATATGGTATTGCCCGTAAATTCCTTAGTTTTCTCAGCTAAAAACCTTTAAAAAGCGGCTACTCAGGCCTAGTTTAAGCCTACTATTCAATCGCTAATTTATCCCACAAAAAGAAATTCCCCCGCACAGACTAAATAGTTTTACGCTAGCACATAGTTGCAAAAACCTGCCTTTTTATGCCCAAAACTAAAAAAACGCACTATTAAAGTAAGCTGTAAAGTATGACAAACACTGGCTAAACCCCACCTCAGAGCATAGTCAACAATCACTCTAAGGTTAGCTTACATCTTTGTAAGCTAACTGCCAGATTGATGACAGCCACCTCTTTTAAACTTATCAAAAGCAAAAGAGGATACAAACATGAAAACCCTTTACCTATCTGCCAGTCTATTAATTAGCGCCCACCTAGCGTTAGCCGTAGGCAGCGTGAGCGCCGGTGAACTGGTCAGCGCTACCACCGGTATCATCGCCTTCAACTCAATGGCCTTTAGCCTGATATTAGCGGCCAGATGGCGCTGGATAGACGCCCTGTTAGGTGGAGCTGACAAAGCCTACCAATGGCATCGATGGTTTGGTTACAGTGCTGTTATCGCCAGTATCGGCCACTGGCTCAGTGCCGACGACGCACTCGCTGCAATAGTACCTGCACTGAGTGATACAGCGGGAGACAGCGGTGAATTTGCAGTGTTTACACTACTGCTACTAGGCGGTATTTCCGCCCTTAAAATCATCCCCTACCACTGGTGGAAAAAAAGCCACCTGCTGATGGGCCCATTGTTTTTGGTCTTAGTCTTCCACAGCTTTTTTTCCGCCTCGCCGATTCCCATGGATAGTTTTTTATGGTGGAATCAATTAAATTTAGCCCTACTCGGCATCATTGCCTGGCTATTCACCTTGGTCAATTTGAAAAATCCAACTAAACTACAGATTAAGCAGATACAGCATCTGCCCGGCGCTATTGATATCCGCTTAATAAAACCTGCAGGCTTTAAATTTCAAGCGGGTCAGTTTGCCAGTATTAGTGTCGATAAATGTACATTATCTGAAGCCCACCCCTTCACTATTGCCAGCGCCCCCCACAGCGATGAGCTGCGCTTTATCATTAATCGCTGCGGTGATTACACGCAGCTTTTAGCCACCGATCTAAAACTGACCGACCAAATCAATATCCACCGTATTGGTGGTGGGTTTGTGATCCCCACTGCGCACCATCGTCAACGCCAACTATGGATAGGTGCAGGTGTGGGAATCACTCCTTTTCTGGCGGCTCTGGCGAGCCTCAAGTCGGATCAGGGCCCGATAATAGAATTAATTTATGCACCTGGCCAAACACTTGGCCAACAGATTATTGACGAGTTACAACATTATGAAAATAAATTAGCGCAATTTAAACTGTATATTCTAGACCGACAGCAACGCTTAGCTGCCAGCCACTTCAATCTATTAACCTCCAATTGGCAAAGCGCTCAGCTATATTTGTGTGGCCCCGATAGCCTTAAACAAAGCGCCCGCCATTTTTACTTACAAGGCCGTGGCCTAGGGGTAATAAAAGATGAAAATTTCGACTTTCGCCACGCGCAAGCACTTAACACAATGATAAGATATATGACTGGAACACTGCCAAAGATGACTAGCCGCTTGGACGCCATCACTGTACTCCAGAGTGCGTTAAAAAAAGTTAGCCAACGATTATTACCCCTATCCAGTATGTTCAGCGCCTATAAGGAACAGCTTAAAAATGCGAATTTTGTTACTCGAAGATGATGCCGAACTGGGTCCCTGGATCCAGAGTGGTCTCAATAGTGCCGGTCACGTGGTTGATTTACTAATCGATGGCCGCCATGCACTCGCAGCGGCCACCACCACCGATTACGAGCTAGTATTGCTCGACAGGATGACCCCGGGACTCGATGGGCTCAGTGTACTAAAGGCGATGCGGGCCGCCAAAAACCCAGTGCCGGTGTTGTTTCTCTCCGCACTCAGCGAAGTTGATGATAGAGTGACTGGGCTAGAGGCGGGGGCGGATGATTATCTTGGCAAACCCTTTGCTTTTACCGAATTATTAGCCAGAGTGAATGCCTTAGGTCGGCGCAATAGCAGCGCTCCAAGTGAGAGTAATTCAGTATTATGTTTCGCCGATTTAAGCTTAGATTTACTGACCCGGCAGTGCCATCGAGGTCCACAGAAAATAGCCCTCAACACCAAAGAATTTTTACTCTTAGAGATTTTTTTAAAACACCCCAGTCGTATTCAAACCAAGGCGATGCTGCTTGAAAAAGTCTGGGACTTGCGCTTTGACCCCACCACCAGTGTGGTTGAAACCCACATCAGCCGCCTGCGCAATAAAATAGACAAGCCGTTTGCGGTAAAACTACTTAAAACTGTTCGTGGAGCCGGTTATGTTCTTGAAGAGCAATCTTAAGTTTTTAATCGCCCTGCCAAAAATGACTGCGATTCGCCAGGCGGTAATTTTGACGGCGCTTTTTTTACTGATTTTATTAGTAGCCGGATTATCCAGCGCGTGGCTGCTCAACAAAAACATTATCGAAAATACCGATACTGAACTGCGCAGTCGACATCAACAACTTGCCACATTGTTGGCCGAGACGGCCGACCCAGCCAGCATTTTACCCTTCAGCCCACTGTTATTCGCCAGCTTGCAGAGCCCTAGTGGTGAAATTTTTGGACCTAAAAATAAACAACTGTTTCGCACTGCAGGCTTGCACAATATCGAATTAGAAATAGCCGATGATGACGATTTTTGGCGAGTATATAGCGCGGTGACAGCCAAGGGGACCTTGGTCATGGCGATTAACATGGAGTCCCGCTTTCGGATACTGAAAAATGTCAGCAAACTTTTTTTGTGGATGGGCGCACTAACCACACTCGTCACACTCGTCACCGCAATTGCCATTGGCCTGCGCAGTCAGCGACGCCTAAATCATATCCACAACACCTTAGAGAACATCGCCGCGGGGGATTTAAGCGCCCGTATTGCACCCCAATCAAGCGGCGATGATCTCGATCGCGTGGCACTGCGTATCGATGCAACCACGGTTCAATTAGAGACCTTGATGCGCCAGAGTAAAGAGCTCAGTGCTAACATCGCCCACGATTTAAAAACACCCATGGCGAGGATGCGCGCCAAATTGGAATCGGCGCTAACTCAACCAGACTCTCAGCAAATCAAACAAAACATCGAGCAGGCACTGGAGCAAAGCGATCAAATGATCGCTACTTTTGAGGCCATTTTACGGATTGCGCACTTGAGCTCGGGACAGTATCGCCAGCGCTTCATTCCCCTTTCGCTGCGAGAACTAGTCACTGAAACCGCCGATATTTATCAACCGGTGATTGAAGACAACCAGCATCGTTTTGTGCTAAAAATTGATACTCAAGTACAGATACAAGGAGATAGAGAACTGATTATCCAGCTGCTGGCGAACCTATTAGAAAATGCCATGCGCCACACCCCAGCGGGTAGCACTATCACCCTCAGCTGTATCGGTAATAACTTATGCGTGAGCGATAACGGCCCGGGCATCGCCGCGCCAGAACGAGAAAAAGTACTGCAACCGATGTATCGCTTAGAGCACAGCAGAAGTACCAAAGGTAACGGCTTGGGGCTGTCACTGGTCGAGACAATCTGCCAATTACATCACGCCCAACTCACGCTAAAAGACGCTAGCACAGATAAAGATAACCCGGGCCTAGCGGTGGTCATAAGTTTTAATCAACAGTAACTTACAAAATTGTAAGCTAGGTGTCAGCCCAATCACAGCATGCCAGTAGATAATAGCTTCATCACACAGAGAGTTATAAAGGAGCTACACCATGAACACCTTAAAGATGCTATTAAGCTATACCATCGCTATCATGATCACCGTTTTACTGGTTGCAGGTTTCGCTACCTTGGGTCTAGTAGCCATGGGCATTTTCGTCAGTCTATTAATAGCGGCAGCGATCTACCGCAGTTGCTCAAGATTTAAAGCCCAACGCGATGTTGATCCGGTGGTTAGGACTTATTAATTGATCAAAGGCCATGTTGTTTAAAAGATTACTAGTTTTTAGCACTGTTCTTCGCGCCAATCTTACACGACCCAAAATCAACCATAAAAAAGCCGCATAATATGCGGCTTTTTTAGGGGAGAATTTAATTATCAGATATTATATTCAGGGTAGTATTTGTGCACAATACTCATCAAAATCTGTAAGGTGATAACGCACTACGGCAACCACAATAGCCATATTCAATTTTTGGTAATCGTGCACAGCAATATTTCGCAAGCCGATCATTTTCTTTAACTTCAGCGCTAGGTTCTGATTAATTATGTTTCCTTCCACCAGCAAATCAAAGCTATCACGGGCTGATTGTGGGATCCCTAATTTATTTTTTTTAATCAGAAAGTTGGCTATATCTAGGGATGCTTCGCAGGCGCGCTGCAAATTTAAAATAACCGAATCTTGTTTAGTATAATTAACCAGGAAACCTTGTTCATCTCCAGCGAATTCCTCATTAATTCTTTTTATACAGCGAATAATAGTGGCTGTTTTATTAATTAATACATCATTTACCGGCATCTTTAACTCCCTTAACAAAGCTCTCAATCAGCACTGCCCGAGATTCTTGGAGTCGAGCATACATACTCAGCACTTTCATATCAAAGCTATCCGCTGCACCATCGCGCTCATATAACAGCGCCCCAGAGTCTATCACCTGCTTTTGCATGACCGTTGAAGCGGTATATAAATCAATTAAATCGACGTCGGCATTTAACCTCAATGCCAGCTCTTGTGCTTGCTCCCAGCGCTGCAAGTTGTCTAATTCTGCATCCGCTAATACTGCGATATCCCAATCACTAGTGGCACCAAAAGTATTGTTCGCCCTCGAGCCAAACAAGTAGATCAATTTAATGTCCGGATACTTAATTAACAGCAATTCAACAATCGCTTGATGCTCTTTCACCACCTCACACCGCCTATCAACCTAGTTGATCCAATTCCTGCATCTGCGCTTTTAACCAATCGACAGATTCTGTATGGATATCACTGACGCCACTCCCCTGGGTGGCGATTGGTTTACCAATTCGCAAGGTGATGGTGCCCGGTTTTTTCATAAAACGCTTACCCGGCCAAAAAAATCCGGCATTGTGCGCCATAGGCACTAAAGGTACACCGGCACTGGCTGCCAACATGGCACCGCCCTTATTAAATACGCCAACTTCACCACTGGGTAAACGTGTGCCTTGGGGGAAGATAATGACGGGCACGCCACGCTCTAATCTATTCTTACCTTGTCCGAGTAATTGTTTTAATGCACCGCGCTTTTGGCTGCGATCTAAGGCGATGGGCTCTAGTAGTGCCAGCGCCCAACCAAAAAACGGAATTTTTAGCAATTCTTGCTTGAGTACAATACTGTGCGGCCTGATTAATATTTGAAAATAAATGGTTTCCCATTCGCTCTGATGATTGGCAATAACGACATAGGCGCCGTCTTTCGGCAAGTTTTCCAACCCTTCTACTTTAACGTTAATGCCGCAACAAAATCGAATCCAGAACACGTAGAAATAGTTTAAAGAAGTAACGAAACGAAAGCGTGGTTCGAAAGGCAACCATCTGGCAATCAGCACACACAAAATACTGTGTATGATAGTCGCGACAAAAAAGGCAGAATAGTAAAAGCTGGCGCGGACGAAATTTAATACTTTACTCACATTGTTATCCTATCCAATGGCTTATCTAACCGCCTGTGACCGGGGGAAAGAAGGCGATTTCATCACCTGCTGTTATGGTTTGATCGCCACCCACCATTTCTTGATTCAATGCCATTAACATACTGGGATCACCGAGTGCGCTGACCCACTTGGCACCTCGTTCGCGCTGTAGCCATGCAGACAATTCTGTAATATTAACCACCCCTGTTGGCAGGCTAATCGACTCTTCGGACAAACCTAGCTCCTCGCGGATACTGGCAAAATATACTATTTTAATCACTGTTAAGCCTCCACTTGCCAATGGCCACTTTTACCACCGCGCTTTTCTAATAACTTCAAATTCTGCACCTGCATGCCTCGGTCCACCGCCTTACACATATCGTAGATTGTAAGCGCCGCAGTGCTAGCGGCAGTTAAGGCTTCCATTTCAACGCCGGTTTTTCCGGACAATTTACAAGTCGCGCGTATCTCTACTAAATTATGTTCCGCACGCAAGGTAAACTGCACCGTGACTTTAGTCAACATCAGCGGATGGCACATCGGGATTAAATCACTGGTTTTCTTGGCCCCCATAATTCCGGCAATTCTGGCCACCGCTAGCACATCCCCTTTTTTATGATCACCACTGGTAATCAGTGCCAAAGTAGTGGCTAACATATGCACTTCTGCATAGGCGGTCGCTTCGCGCATGGTCACAGATTTGTCGGTAACATCGACCATCTGTGCATTCCCCTGGGCATCCAAGTGGGTCAAATCAGACATTCTCTCTCCTGGCAATCTGCTGATTGCTATAAGGTTTAGCGTACATAGCAATGGCTATTTCACGCTCAACGTCGGATAAATCATCAAAACGAGCCTTAAACTGCTGTTGTTTTTCTGCGCTGATCCCCGCTAATTGCCCCGCTGCGATTAAATTTGAATCGTGCAGTTTATAGCTGCTGTGAATTTGGCTATCAATATAGGCGGCTAGATCGGCGGGGGTCTCGGCGACTGTGCTGATAATATCGCCAAAATGGACATGCACATTACCTTTATTGCCAATAATACCCTGGGTGATACTTTCTATATCTTCAAATTCAGATTTTTGATAGCTACCGCCTGTCGCCACTATGGCTAATTCTCTGGCTTTCTTTCGATCGCAGGGGTCAAATTCGTAGGAGATAGACACAGGTACGATGTTTAACCTCTCACTTAATTGTGAAAAGTCATAGCGCTTGCGCCCTGCCATATACAACATTTTCAACAGTGCCGCATCGGTTTTATCATCGCCATTTTTAGCCCGTCCCTCGCGTTGAGCAATCCAAATAGAAGCTTCATCACTGACGATAGAGTGATCGATATAGGCGGATAAATGGTTGAATGCTTTTAACATTTCTCGCGGAGCTGTGGCCGAACGTTTTACAATAAAACTCTTATTTAAGCGCATCAGATCAGAGACATAGTCTTTGGAGAGCAAATTATCGCCGATGGCGATTCGCACAGTCTGCATCTGCTTGTGGTACAGCATCCAATTGACAAACGCCGGATCCATGGCGATATCGCGATGATTCGAGATAAACAGATAGGCGCTATCAGGATCTAAATTCTCAATGCCTGAACAGCTGATTTTATCCGTCGTTCGGCTGATCATTTTTTCCATAAAACCGGCCACGATTGTTTGAAAGTCTCGAACGGTATCGATATCTCCAAATTGTCGGGCCATGCTGATCCGTACCACCGTTTTAGTTAAGCGGGGCAGCCACCGGTAAAGCTTAGGAAGTTTGTAGTGCGATATGGCCCCTACCAATTCATCATTATGCAACAACCCATTCAGCACCGCTGCGACTTCGGTATCTTTAAAGGGACGGATATCACTGTACAAATCTTGATCAGTACTCACTGTGCTTATAACCCTAACTAGCCTAAAAACAGCTTATTCTAGCGGTTCAGCAAAACGATTGCACTTTTTTGCGCTATGTTCCTGTGTCAACAGCGGTTATTAACCAAATAATTCACTAAAGGGAATGAAATTCACCGAATCATTACGCTGAATAACCGCGCCCACTGGTAATTGTATTAAGCCGTTGGCTTGGCTTGCGGTCGAGAGCATGCCCGAACTCTGATTGGAAAACGGCGTTACTTGGCCCTGCGAGTAGACTGCCCGCAAATATTCTTCCCTGGTCCCGGCTTTTAAATGCTCAAAATTTGCCGCAACCCTAAAACACAGTGGTTTTAGCGGTGCTCCCCCCTGTAACTTAATCAGGTAGGGCCGAGCAAACAAGGCAAAGGTAATAAGTGCTGAGGCGGGATTACCCGGCAGCCCAAAAATAGGGGTATTAGCAACCCAGCCATAGGCTAACGGCTTACCCGGTTTTAGTTTGATGCGCCACATACTCAACTTACCCAATGCATCTACCGCCCCTTTAATGTGATCTTCTTCCCCCACAGAGACTCCACCGGTACTGATAATAAGATCCGCCTGCTGTGCAGCTTTACCCAGTGCCGCGGTAGTTGCCTCAAGCGTGTCGGCGACCTTACCCAAATCAATCACCTGCATGCCCAACTGTTCGATTAATGCCTTGAGCATTACCCGATTAGAATTGAATATTTTACCTGCTAGCGGCTCTTCCCCCGGCTCTTGCAGTTCATCACCGGTAGAGAGCACCGCGACTTTTAGGGGCACATAGACTAACAACTGACTAATGCCGGCAGAAGCTAAAACGCCGAGATCAGCCGGTTGCAGTTTTTTGCCCACAGCTTGCAACGGTTGTTGCGCGACAATATCTTGCCCTCTAGGGCGAACATTCTGGCGCTGTTTAATATTCGCCGGTAGACGAACCCCCTCGGGCTCAATGGTCACTTGCTCTTGCATAATCACCGCATCCGCACCCTCTGGCAGATGCGCACCGGTAAAGATTCTGGCGAGGGTCCCCGGTTGTAGTGGCCCAGGATCATCCCCTGCTGCAATGCGTGCAGACAGTGGCAAGAGCGTCTCTGCAGCAGCATTGAGGCTCCTCATCGCCACCGCGTAGCCGTCCATACTGCTATTGTCTTGGGGTGGCACATCCACCTTGGAGATAGGCTGTTCTGCCAATACTCTATAGAGCCCCTCACTGAGTGGAATTAATTCAGTGCGCGGTTGCCCTTTAACATCTGCCAACAGGCGCGCCAAAGCATCGTCGACTGGAATCAGTGGCGTTGCTTTAAAGTCAGGCTTTGAGGGCGTTATGTTAGCGGTAATAACATCAGTCATGTCTATTCTCTTGGTTAACCGTTATATTGGCAGCTTACAGTATGCACAGACAAGTTACAGCCGATCAAGCACCGTTGCTGCAGATAAAAAGACAGCTTTATTGATCCTGTTTGAGACCACCGAGCCTGTTTGATTTAAACCCTAACTGATTCGCTATAAGCCGGTAAAAAGTCGCCATAGCATGTACAGCAATCGTGATATTCAGTCGTTTAATTAATATATTTGACCAGAGTAGTGCCACCACGACTCTGAGCAAAACGGCAGAATAATTAATCGATTGAAATGTTGATAGTGACTTTTAAGCAGCTTATAGCACAGTCTAAAAACCAAACAGAAAATAATAACTAACCCCAATATTACATGCAATAGGTAATCATAGTGCCGCTAGTTATGGTCACAGGACTTTTTTTGATTGAACGCCGAGCTAATAAGCCCGGCTGATTGAGCAAGAAATACCTGTGCCAACAAGGAGCAAACTAAGGTATCCGCTATTGCGTGTCATATTCAGGCTAAAGAGCATAATTATGTACTTAATCGTAAAACACTCCCACCTAACACTGATGTTAATCAGTGTCGTATTTTTAATTATTCGGGTATTGGCCACGACTAATAACGCCCAGTGGCTACAGCGTAAGTGGGCTAAAATCAGCCCTCATGTGATCGACACATTTTTGCTAATCAGTGCAATAATGCTGATGGTAATCATTGGTCAGTACCCCATCGCCGATCCTTGGTTAAGCGCTAAATTGCTCGCGCTAGTTGGCTACATTGGCTTCGGTACGCTGGCGATAAAGGGCGATAAAAGCACGCTGAAGCGTTTAGCTTTTCTGTTGATAGCTCTTACTTTTATCGGGTTCATGATCGTTGTTGCCATCACCAAAAACCCCTTCCCCTGGATGCTGTAGACTGCAGCGGCACAGCCGCTTGCGCTAACGCTGGTAAATAGTGTCGATCACTTGGGTAAGTTCGCTGCGCCAGGGCCGCTGATGAATGCCAAAATCATTCAATATTTTTTTACAATTCAACACGGAAGATGCAGGGCGCTCAGCATTGGCATACAATTGCGAGCGCGGCACGCAGTGCAACTGTGTCGTGACCAACGGTTCATGCAGCTGGGCGCCAGCAAAGATAGCCTCAAGAAATTTATAGCGAGTGGTCACTTCAGCGCCGCAGTAATGATAAGTACCCCAGGCATCCGCCTGTTCATTCAACTGTCGAATAATAGCAAAGATTACCCTGGCGATATCAGCCGCCGAAGTGGGGCAACCCTGTCGATCATTCGCCGCATACATGTCGGTTTCAGTGCCCGCTAAGCGCAGCGATCGCGTTAAAAAATTATCACCCCAGGCCGAAAACAACCAGCTGACCCGCAAGATTAAATGCTGTTCTAATTTGCTGCGCAATACCTCTTCACCCTGCCATTTACTCTTGCCAAATATACCCAGCGGGATGGTTTGATCATCTTCACTGTAACCACTGGCATAGTGCCCATCAAAGACATGATCAGTAGACAAATGGATGATGGGGATGTTTTTTTCGCTGCAAATCTCCGCCAGTACCGCAATAAAGTCACGGTTAAGCAAATAGCATAGATCGACCTTTTTCTCACTGACCACCACAGAGTTATAACCCAGCGTATTGACCACAAAATCAGGGTTACTCTGGGCTAACAGTTGCGACACTACTTGTTTATCACGCAAATTGGGTGCGTCAGAGCTGGCCCCTACCACTTCAAAAATAGCGCTTTGTTGACCGGCACTCAACAGTGCTTTTCCCACTTGTTCTTTAGGGCCTGTCACTAAAATTTTTATTTTTCTGTCACTTGACCAATGCAGCATTAATACCTGTTCCTAAGAGGAGTATGTCTGCATCTTACTCGACCTAAGAAGTACAGACAAACAGCTTTTATGGATATCATAAACTTAATGAAAAAAAGCAGAAAACGCTGCCACTTTCTTAGCCATTAACCGCAGCCGCCACCATATCAGAATCAATACGCCCGACGGTATTACCCTTATCATCCGTCACTACCGCATTGAACGAGTCAGCAGTCAGCATAGAGTGTAAAACATCTTGAATAGTGTCATTTTCCAGCACTGTCACCGTGTTTTCGTTAGCGGCGGGCGCCTTAGCTTGCACACTCATAATGGAGCGTGCTCGCAATACCGTAGTACGATTCACATCGGCGACAAAGCGGCTGACATAATCATCTGCAGGGTGCAGTAGAATTTGTTCAGCAGTACCCTGCTGAATTAACCTGCCATGATTTAAAATTGCTATCCGGTCACCTATTTTTAGCGCTTCATCTAAATCATGGGTGATAAAAACGATAGTCTTTTTAATCTCTTTTTGCAGTCCTAACAATATATCTTGCATGTCGGATCTAATCAGTGGATCGAGGGCACTAAAGGCTTCATCCATCATCAGTATATCCGCATCGCAAGCTAGGGCACGAGCCAGGCCCACTCGCTGCTGCATGCCGCCGGACAACTGTGCGGGGTAATGTTGTTCAAAACCATTAAGACCGACTTTATCCAACCAGTAATTACATCGCTCTGCAATTAACTTGGCGGGCTTTTTTTGCATTTTCAAACCAAAGCCAATGTTGTCAATAACAGTACGATGTGGCAGTAGTGAAAAATTTTGAAAGACCATCGCCGTTTTAGCCTGACGAAATTCACGCAGCGCAGCAGCGCTCATTGTACAAACATTTTCGCCATCAACCATGATGCTACCGACCGTTGGCTCAATCAGCCGATTTATGTGGCGAATTAAGGTGGACTTACCCGAGCCCGACAAGCCCATAATCACTTCAATGGAATTTTCTGCCAGATCCATATTAATATTATCTAGGGCCAATACGTGCCGGTGCTTCTCCTGCATCGTCTGCCGATCCATACCCTGCTCTAGTAGTGGTATTAAAGAGTCTGCTTTTGGGCCAAATATCTTCGATAGATTTTCGATCTTGATTTTGGCTGATTTTTGCTCAGTCATTAGTACCACCTTGGCGATGTTTCTGGATGCGTAAACCATAGCGCTGCGAGACACGATCAAAAATAATTGCCAGTGCTACTATCGCAAATCCATTTAGTAATCCCATGGCAAAATATTGGTTGGTGATCGCTTTGAGCACTGGTTGCCCCAAGCCCTTCACACCTATCATCGAGGCGATTACCACCATCGATAACGACATCATAATGGTTTGATTAACGCCGGCAAAAATAGAAGGTAGCGCCAGCGGCATCTGCACGTTGACTAACTTTTGCCAAGCGCTACTGCCATAGGCGTCAGCCGCCTCTATCACATCACTGTCGACTTCGCGAATGCCTAAATTGGTCAAGCGTACCACTGGCGGTAAAGCGTAAATAATAACCGCAATCAAACCTGGTACTTTGCCAATTCCCAACAGCATAACCACAGGTATTAAATAGACAAAACTGGGCATGGTTTGCATCACATCCAGGATCGGCGATACCACCGCCTGCACCCGATTGTATTTGGCCATCATAATACCCAGGGGGATACCAATGCCGATTGCCACGATAGTACAGACAGTAATGATAGATAGCGTGCGCATCGTATCTGTCCACATACCCAGATAGCCAATTAGCATAAAGGCAACAATCACACCAATGACGATATTCCAACTGCGGCTGGCGAAATAGGCAAGGCCCGCGCAAATAGCAATCATCAATGGCCAGGGAGTGTTTAACAGAAGGTGTTCACTAAAAATTAAAAAATCTAACAGAGGATCAAAAAAGGCTTCTAAGCTATCACCATACTCTATGGTGAAATCTCTAAAACTTGCGTCTATCGATTTGCGTAAACCGCGCAAATCATCGCGGGACATACTGGGGAACTCGGACCAACTCACGGGGATACCTCTATAAAAATCAGATAAGGGGGCTCGCTATACTGAGCCCCTATCAAAGTACCCTATTTACAGAGACTTCTTAATTTTAGCAGCAACATCTGCCGGTACCCACTGCGACCAAAGCGCCTCATTGTTTTTAAGGAAATAATAGGCAGCATCTTCACCGTTGGCCTGATTTTCACTCATATAAATAAGTACCGGACCCACTTCTGCAGAATTATAAGAGCGCTTGTTTAAATAACCCATTACTTCTGGGTTAGCGTTGGCAAACTCAGTGACAATCACAGTATTCACTTGAGAGTAGATCCACGAGCTGCTTTTAGGCGCCTCACAATCATCGATTACGATACATTCATGCCAATTTTTGGCATCAAACGGCGAGTCCATACTCAAGAACTTCAAATTGTATTTACTGACATTAGCTGTCGGCTGCCAATAATAGCCAAACCAAGCTTCTTCGCGTTGGGATGCCTTGGCGATAGAGGCATCTAAACCTGCTGAAGAGCCTGGATCTACAATGCTAAAACCTGCCTTGGCAAAATCAAAGGCGCTCTCTTTAGATAGATTTTTATTGACTATTTCACAGGCCCAACCCGTTGGGCAGTTCATGAAAGCACCCTTACCCGGCTCTTCTTTATTCGGAAATAAGTCTGGGCGTGCCAGCACATCGGCAACGGTTTTCAGCTCTGGATGCGCTTTAGCAACTGACTCAGAGATAAACCAACCCTCGGACGCATCCGAAATAAGTTGCACACCGACCGTTAGATCGCCTTTTTCCTCGGCGGCCTTTAGACGTACCGCGACGGCATTAGCCCAAAACTCAGGCGCAATATCAGGCTGTCCCTTTGCTTCCATTGAGGCGAAAGTGGTGGTCGTTGCCCCGGGAATCAGTTCCACATTACAGCCGTAACCTTCACTGAGAATAATTTTATCGAGATTAGCGGCAAACTCTGCGCTCGCCCAGTTCATCTCGGCGATGGTGACAGTGCCGCACTCTGCTAATACTTGACTAGATGTCACCCCAAGTGCGGCAGCTAGTAAAATACTCTTAGTTTTCGATACTCTATTCTTGTTTAAAAAACTCATTTTCTAACTCCCTAGTCATTGAATTACCGCTATCATTGCATATTTATAACGTTTAGATCAAACCTCAGCTGTACACAAAACCACCAGCAGATTAGCTAAAACACGCATATCTTTATGGCATAGATGAAATCTTTTCTCGATTAATTTTTTTAAATTTCTAGCTCAGCGAGTGGCGTTTTTCTGCCTCTCAGACTAGTCTAGTCTATCCTCAGCTAACAGCTCCTGATTATTGAGTCCTGTTTGAATAAGTTCTATTTAAACTCAATCAATCACTTCAGCCACTCGCTAAAGAATACTAATTATTTTTAAATTCCCCAGCTAAACAGTCAGTTATTTAGGAATCTACGGCCAGTAATTTTCAATTTGTGATTTTTTTATCATGCTTAATCTGCTTTATTTACCCTCTTATTTGCCCAGGTTGCTCGACTCCAGAACAAACTTCAATGACCGCCTGCACTCATTATGACGATGAAATTGGCGGCCAATACTGCTGAATATTCTTCCACCTTTGGCCCGTTAACCAATCCTGTGCATGACTAGAGAAGCCTTATAATAGTCGATGACCAAGGTTTAATAGTAAAAGGAATCAATGGGCTCAGAGTAAATTGATTAGATTAAGCCCATTGATTAAGGATTATCAGCGATGCCTGCATAGCGGGTAATCCATCGCGCCACCGATTCAGCGCGTCACACCCACTAAACTATTTGCAAATAGGCCTAGCCATTTTTATAGTTGATCAGCTGAGCATTTTAACTTGAGGATTTTACTTATAGGATTTATTAACATAAACTTAACCGACTAAAACTCTGTATCATCGTGAACCTCACTTTTACAACAGCCAGGTCTCCATGCAATCTAGAAGACAGTTCATAAAAAAATCAGCTCTCTCCTTAGGCAGTCTTATCTCGATTAGTCATGCACTTAGCAATGCCAATGCCAAGCATAAATTATTGATGCCTGAAGAAAGTGAACGCCACCACCGAACTTGGATGGCATTTGTCGCCAATGATTACATCTGGAGCCCAGCACAGATCCCCGCGGTCAAAGCTAACTTAGTCGCTATTGCGCAGACCATTGCCAAATACGAACCTGTCTCGATGCTGGTAAACCCTGAGGACTATCATCAGGCACAACAATTATTCGGGGATATTACTGCGCAGCCATTTCCCATTGAGCTGATCGAATTTGCCATTGATGATCTGTGGCTTAGAGATACTGGGCCAACCTTTGTACGCGATAGCGTTGCGCTGCTCAGCGCCATTGATTTTAATTTTAATGGCTGGGGCAATAAACAACGCCACAATTTAGATCGACAGGTTGCGAAATTTATCGCCAAGCAAAGCAACGCAGCGCTAATCTCAACCAATCTGGTACTTGAGGGGGGATGTTTTGAAGTAGATGGCCAAGGTACTGCCATTTTAACCGAGAGCTGTGTGATCAATGACAACCGCAACCCACTTGTTGATAAACAACAAATTGAACAACAACTAAAACACTTGCTAGGTTTAAGCAAAATCATTTGGCTAAAAGGCATCAAAGGCCGAGACATTACCGATGCCCATACCGATTTTTATGCTCGTTTTACCAGCCCCGGTGAAGTCATGGTGAATCGTGATAACTATATCGACGCTTACGATTATCAGATTACCCGCAATAATATAGCGACCTTACACAACAGTACTGATGCGCAGGGCAGAAAACTTAAACTGCTGATTGTAGACACCCCAGCAACGATCAACGAAAAATTTGGCAGCACTGATTTTGCCGCGGGTTACCTAGGTTATTACCTATGTAATGGTGCGGTTATTTTGCAACAATTTGGCGACAAATTCGCCGATGAGAATGCCAGAAAGATACTGCAAAAAGCTTTCCCCAACAGAGTCATTGAGCAATTGGTCATTGATGGTATAGCCTCCGGTGGCGGCAGTATCCACTGCGCGACTCAACAGCAAATTAAAATCTAAGACCGGCTTAGCCCGCTATCAACGCAGCTAGCATATGGGCAGAATAATATTTGTCTCGATCACATTTCCCTTCTATATCGCTGCCAGTAGAATGGCACTTCGCTAGGGAATAAATTTTAAAAGCCAAAGACTAGTAAACGGATATGGGACCACCCAATTATTGCCGCCAGGCGCCTCTGCGATTCGCTAAATTGACAGCTGCTCAAATTCACCATCCCTGTCGCTCCCTCGCCTATTTAGTAAACCGTTCCACCGGCAGTGCAGAGGAGTGGGTGGCTCCGTAGTGTAGTTTTAAATATTACTAAGCTTTTGAATAGACTAAAATAACTCAACTTGGTTTAGAGGAAAAAGGCAATAATTGACCCCACGAGTCTAAAAATGCAAGGGAGCTCTGATTGTTGTTTGAGTGGTACCTCTATTCGATGATCCAGACCCCTCTTTGCAGTAGCCAAAATTCAGCATCTTGACCTCTCTCGATAGGGCCTCCGGCTGAATACAAGTGAGGACGCTTAAGCTCAATCACTATTTTTTAGCCGAACGTCGTTCAAAATCGCTTTGCAGATGTATCTTAAAAGCGTTTTCAATGTGTGCTTGAGCAGCTTGGTCTGCAGCATCTGGATCTTGCTGTTTGATCGCTTCTATTATACGTTTATGCTCTTTGTATAATTCTTGAGGACGCCCCTTAGGGATATATTTAACCCCACGCAACAGCGCCATCGAGTCAGATATTGCCGCAAACGCTTTAAGCAGAAAACGGTTATGTGCGGCACGATAAATAGCGTGGTGCAATTCCCAGTTTAACTGATTATGCTCTCGAGGGTCATCTGCAGCTTTATAGCACTCCTCCAAAATATACTCCATCGAAGCTACTTCACTTTTGGATGCGTGCTGCGCAGCAAAGCGTGCCGCAACACCTTCCAACTGCTGACGTAAAACGTAGAGTTCGGCAACTTCTTGCGAATCCAGTTCGGCTACTACCGCACCTCGCTGTGGTTCAAGAATTAACTTACCTTCAGATTGCAAACGCCGGATTGCCTCTCTGACGGGAGTCCGACTGACATCTAATTCTTTACTCACCACAGATTCACGAATCCGCTCGCCAGGGTGATATTTTCCCTCGCGAATTTCTTTTAATAACCGCTGATAGACGTATTCACCCAATGATGGAGACGGGGGTCGTGACTCACTTTGTTTATTTTTAGCTGTCATCGCTGCTTCTTAGCCTTAAATGGTTGTCATTATGCTGCTAAATATAACGTATCAGTGTATTTAGTTAAAACACTCAAGTAGGAATGCAACAAATAATTCTTAAGCTTTAACAACAGCGACAATAAAAACATTAATAAATCATTTTATACCAATAATTTAAAAACTTAACCCTTTGATTTTTAAATGAAAATTTTTTGATAAAATTATACTTGTTTTCTTTATTGACTAAATGGTTGTAAATGTATACATTTACAACCATTATTATGTACGGATAATATTACCCGGAACAAAGCGCTCTTATCGGAGCGGGTCGATCGATAGATCAATCCTGCAAGTTGAGTTATCGAAGTTCTGTAACATTTTCTTAAGCTCATTCTTACTAATACTCATCAAGTAAGTGATCAACATTGCCAGCTAAACCAATGATTTGATCAATGTTAGGCCGAAAAAACTAATAACAACTGGAGGCAATTCCATCATGCAAAAAAACAGCTCACTATCCAATATCATCCTCAGCTCTACTCTACTTATGACTTCTCTGCTTTCATTACCGGTAGTCTCAGCAGAAGACTTTCCTAAAAAACCAGTAGCGATGATCGTTGCATACTCACCCGGAGGTGGTACCGATACCGCTGCACGAGTATTAGCTAAATTTGTTGGGCCGCACTTAGGTCAGCGTTTAATTGTTCAAAACAAGCCTGGAGCAGGTGGTCAGATTGGTTTTTCTAATTTAGCCAAAGCAAAAAATACCGGCTATAAAATTGGTTTTATCAACGTGCCCTCAATCTTCATGGTAAAGATGTTACGTGAAAACGTGCCTTATGAAATGAGTGATTTCGAGCCCATTGCCAACATCCAACTTGACCCAGTGGTACTGGCGGTAAACGCTGACAGCCCATTAAAGACCTTTGCTGACTTCTTAGCAGCAGCAAAAAAGGATCCGGGAAAATTTAATATTGCAGGTGATGGCCCTCAATCCAACAACCAACTTCAAGTAGTCGTCGCAGAAGATAAACTAGGTATTGATATTAATTTCGTACCTTTTAGTGGCTCTGGTCCAGCAATCTCAGCGGTGTTAGGCAATCAAGTTGACGCGGCAGTTCCCTCTGCTAGCTCTGCCACTAATCACGTTAAAAATGGCCGTTTACGGGTCTTAGCAGTGTTTGCCGACAAGCGCTATTCATACCTACCCGATGTCCCTACGATTAAAGAGGCTTCAGGTATTGATGTACCAGGTATTGGTGCTTCGATGCGCGGTATAGCCATTCCCAAAGGTGTTTCAGCGGAGCGCAAAGCACACTTAGAGAAAGCTTTTGCCAAGGTGATGGTAGACCCTAAATTTATTGCGCACGCGAAGAAAATGGGCATGCCTTTAAACTATATGACGGCGCAAGAATTCAGTGCATATTTGGTTGAAGCTGAGCAGGCTGTTAAGCAATACATACACTTGCTTAAGTAAGCCCTAGTGCATTAACACTCAATAACAAGATCTCGCTGGCAGGTTAACTGCCACATCACCACATACTCTCGATACCGCGCTGTCGAGAGTAGTCACCTTAATTGGTCTGCATAATGTTACGATTTTCTAAAGATAAAGTGTTCGCAACAGTCTGTATTGTAATCGCGGCTGTATTGGCGGTGATCGTCTTTAGCTATCCGCTAGAGTCATCCTACTTCCCGCGTATTTTAGTGGTTTTCATCGGCGCTATGGGATCGTTATTACTAGCGCGCCACAGCTTGCAAAAAACCGTTGTAAAAGCTGCTGAAAATTTCAATCAATACAAGGTTCAGCTAAACAGTGCCACGCTGGTTTTTAGCTCCATCGCCGCCTATACGCTGAGTATTTACCTAGTCAATTATGAGATAGCTACAGCCTTGTTCCTGTTTTTCTTTATGTTGGCGCTCGGCTATCGAAAGATAGCAGTGATGGTAGCTACCAGCCTAAGTTTGACATTTTCACTGTATCTCATCTTTTTTGAAATATTAGCTGTAGCCAGGCCCGACAGCCTGTTTTTCACTTAATTATAATTAGCTGGCTATGCAAGCTATGTTCAAGGTACATACATGATAGATAATATTTTACTGGGCTTTGTCACATTGATGGATGTCGGGATGCTGAGTGCGATCGCCGCTGGCGTGATAGGTGGCGTTTTGATCGGCATGCTACCGGGACTAAGCAGCACCATGGGGGTCGCACTACTTATCCCGATCACCTTTTCAATGCCTGCGCAGATGGGCTTGGGAATGCTCGGAGGAATTTACTTAGCATCGACCTACAGCGGCTCCATTAGTGCCATATTACTGAATATCCCCGGTACTTCTGCAGCGGTAGCGACGTTGTTAGATGGCCACCCGATGTCCCAGAAAGGCCAGTCCACTCGCGCCATCGCACTGGCTACATTTGGCTCATGTATTGGCGGCATGATCAGCGTCATTGCACTGCTATTTATTGCTCCACCACTGGCCGAGTTCTCACTTAGATTTGGCTCCCCAGAATTCTTTCTACTGGCATTATGCGGCATCACGGTCATCGCCTCACTGTCCGCTGGCGCGATGGAAAAGGGCTTGATAGCCGGCGCTTTAGGCTTGCTACTGAGCACTATCGGCAACCACCCCCTGACTGGATTTATGCGTTTTACCGCCGACATACCATCACTTTACGATGGTATACCTTTAGTGGTCGCGCTGATTGGCTTGTATTCCATCCCGGAAGTAATCGACATGATCGTCAGAGATAAAGCCGGCCAAGTACCGATACGCCAGCGGGATAATGCCAATCCCTTTAGCTTTCTTCCTGAAGTATTTCGTCAGAAAGTAAATATTTTACGCTCGAGCCTGATCGGCGTGATAGTCGGTATTATTCCGGGAGTAGGCTGCAGTGTTGGCGGTTTTATATCTTACGATGCCGCAAAGCGCGCCTCAAAAACACCGGAAAAATTTGGCCACGGCTCTGCAGAGGGGGTGATTGCCTGTGAAACCGCCAACAATGCAGTCACCGGCGGCACCCTGATTCCATTAATGACCTTAGGTATTCCGGGAAACCCTGTCACAGCGGTCTTGCTCGGCGGGCTGATGATTCACGGGCTGACCCCTGGAGCGGAATTATTTACGATTAATGCAGATATTTCCTACAGCTTCATCTTAAGCTTATTTGTCGCCAACCTACTGTTTGTTCCGATCGGGCTATTCGTCGCAAAATACTGCGTAAAAGTCACGCTAATCCCCATGCCGGTACTGGCCGCTACTATTGTCGCGCTGGCAGTGATTGGCACTTTTTCAATACGAGGAGCATTGGAAGATGTCGCTATCATGCTCTTTATCGGTGCGATAGGCTTCATTTTACAGCTGTTTGGCGTACCTCGCGCACCTATGGTGCTGGGATTAGTACTAGGTACTTTAGCAGAGGGGGAGCTGGCCCGTTCACTGGCAATTGTACACGGTGATTGGTCAGCCTTTGGTATACAACTAGTGACACGACCTATTTCATTAGTGATCTTAATCTTTTGTATTTTCGCCCTAATCCAAGGCGTGATGCAACATCGCAAAAAATCCAAATTACTAGAATAACAACTAACCAGCAGAGGAAATAAAATGAAATCGATTAAAACTATCACCGCCATATTGTTCAGTCTGTCGATCACTGCTCTGACCCTAAATACCGGGTATGCAGCTGAAATCAGTGCAGAAAAAAACGCCCTGTTAGATAAAAAAGGACAGTTGGTCCTCAAGGGTAGTGCATTCGCCCCGAACACCTTAGTCACCTTATTGTTCACCACCAAAGATGGTGTGCAAAGCGATATTGGCTATGCATTAAAACCTGCCCCTAAAGCTGATGCTCAAGGGAACTGGAGTACCACATGGTCATACGGACGCTTTGTTAAGAAAAAGTTAGTCGCTGCAGGTGATTACCCGCTAACAGCGACCGATGATGACTTCAACACTTTGAGCAGCACCTTGATCACCTTTAGCAAATAAACTAATTCAATACCTTTTAATAGATAAAAAAGAAGCCTTATGACACAGACTAATACTACTCAACATTTCTGCCCAATACGCCGTGTTGGCAGCGGAGAAAAGCACCATTTTTTTGGCTATTACAACAAAAATGTATGGGACCATAGCGGCCGCTACTTTTTGGCTAATCGCGTCATTATGATGAGTGCCGACCTGACCGGTAGTGAATCTGCTGAAGTGGGCTTCTTTGATTTACAAGATAATGACCAGTACCACCGCATAGGCACCACCACTACTTGGAACTGGCAGATGGGATGTCAGTTGCAATGGCTGGAAGGTGCGAAAACGGATCAAATTATTTATAACCAGCGCAGCGCTGATAGCAATAATAATAACGTCTATCCAGATTTTTGCGCAAAGGTCTACGACCTTAGCAGTAAAAGCACCCGTACTTTACCGCTACCTGTCTATGTCGTGGCACCCAACAGCAAATACGCGTTGTGTGTAGATTACTCGCGGTTTCAAGTCACTCATCGCACGATCGGTTATCACGCTAGTCATGTGGAGCCAGCACTGGAAAACGCTCCCGCTGATGACGGCATTCACTACATGGATATCAGCACCGGTGAAAATAAGCTGATTATCAGCTTACAGCAACTGAGTGAATTCCAGCATTTGCCCTCAATGGATAACGCCATCCACTGGGCGACTCATTTAGAAATAAACCCTAGCTCTAGCCGGTTTTTGTTTATTCATCGCTGGACCGAGCGAGTGAAAGACGAAACGTGTTTCCTGCATCGCCTTTTCAGCGTGAATCCAGATGGTAGCGATTTAAAGTTACTAGAGTGTACCGACCACCCGATCCCCCAGCTAATGGAAGGATTTGACGAGAATGATGTCGGCACTTTTGATTACGAAAAGTCTGAGTACCAAATATCTCACCCAGTGTGGAAAAACGATACTGAAATTATAGTGTGGGGCCCGCATCAAGGTAAGATCCACTATCATTTATATCAAGATGAAACTGCTAGCGCAGAAGTGATCGGCGCCCAGGTGCTAACAGAAAATGGGCATATGACCTATAACCAAGATGGCAGCTGGCTGCTCTCCGATACTTATCCAGATGACCAGAGCAACGAACGCTTTTTGATTTTATATAACTCGGCCACCAAACAGCGCTACAACATTGGCAGCTTTTATACGGACCCCGACTTAGGTAAAGAAAACCGCTGCGATCTGCATCCTAGGTGGAGCCCTTGTGGCCAGCAAGTGTGTATTGATTCAGTCCATGAATCAATCCGCCAGCGCTATATTATTGACGTGAGTGAATTGGTGAATTCTTAGCGATATCTTAGGATCATCTGAGCAGGTCCCGCGCCATGGGCGTGTTATCTGTTCAGAGGCCCCTTAAGTTCAATGATAAAGGTATCATCACCGGAGCTAATCACTGTCCAAATATCCATTTTGACGATCGTACGAACAGCCGTCGTGATACCCGCAATCACCATTTCTAAGCGAAGGCCCAATATGGCAAAGCCAATATTGAACACTCACTTTCAAAACCACTAAACCCAATGTGCCCAGCTCTGTTATCGATGCCATGGCCAGCGCTGCCGTAAACTTATCCAAGGCAGAGAACTATCAAGGGGCTGGCACTGTGGAGTTTATTTTGGATGCCAATAGCGATGAATTTTTCTTCCTAGAAATGAACACCCGAATCCAAGTAGAGCACCCAGTGACAGAGCTGGTGACTGGTTTGGATCTCGTACAAATGCAAACTCGCCAAGCACGCGGTGATCAACCAGTATTAAAACATGCTGAAATCAAACGTTTGGGATGCGCTTTAGAGTGTCGTCTCTTCGCCTAAGATCCCAATTTTCACTTTTTACCCTCCCCCGGCACCCTCACCCACTTTGATTTAGTCCCAGGCGATAATCCCGCATAGACACTAGCTACAAGCAGGGAGATCAAGTCAGCATTCACTACGATCCAATGCTCGCCAAACTCATCACTTGGGGTGACACCCGCCAGCAAGCCAGCGCTACTATGCAAACGATGCTGCGAGCTTCTACACTAAAAGACTGCCACGTTTACAGTGTCAATAAATTTAAAGAAATGCAACTTGAACGGCTGGTCTCCAACAATGAAACTAATGATGAGAAACGAATTTTCGCAACCACTCAAGAAGCTATAGATAGGCTCATCAGCCTTTAGTATGTGAAATCCTTGAAATAACTTTGTTAGTCTTTGGCTTTAAAAGAGATTATTTCTTAACTAAGTGCCATTCTACTCTGATCCCATTGATTACATTGATTCTCGACCAGCGGGGCCGACAGCTAATTGTTTGACTTGAATTACGGTCCCTCCTTGATTGTAATATACAGCATAAGCCAATTTTTCACCGTCAAAAGCCGCTTCTAAAGGTTGCCCGACAATTTCCCACAGCCCAAATGTAGCGATGTCGGCTACACCATGTCCTAAAGCTCTGCCTACAATGACCGGTTTACCGTACCCCTGTACAAAGGAAAACACATCGACCATTTGGCCTTTGATCTGTTTACTGTGCATAGGCTCGCCAAACTCAGCGAGTAATACTTGCCGATTGACCCCGGGGCTTAACAAGCCGAGGTTCTTTTTATCTGGTTGGTTGATGGCACGATGCACTGAACACCCCGATACTAATATTGTTAAAACCAGCAAAGTTACGATTGCTCTCATAATTATATCCTCTATTAATAAAATAAATTGCTTTTACTACAGCAGTTTAAAATACTTTATAGAGAACTTATGTGGCTCAAACTGGACATTTTGTGACTTGTTAGTCACGAATCAAATCCTTGAGTACCATTCAGATCAATGGGCCAGCGAAGGCAAAAGCATGCGCCACCCAGCGCCGAACTGCTAATACTGACGTCTCCTTTATGCCAGTACGCTATTTGTTTTACTATCGCGAGCCCTAAACCATGGCCCTGTTTGCTATCTCGCGTGCTGTTGTCCAATTGAATGAAAGGTTCAAATATACTTTCTTGTTTGTCTTTGTCTATCCCCGCTCCATCATCGCCAACCACTATTTGATACATACTTTCCACTTGAGTGTAACTAATATCGATCCTCTGGTTTGCGTGTTGACAAGCATTGTTCAACAAATTGCTAACAGCTCGCAACATCGCCTTAGAATCAAGCAATTGCTGTTGTTCTTGCAGTGATGTATCAATCGATAAGCGGAGAGACAATTGGGGAAACAAATCTTCAAAATGCTCAATTTCATCCTGCAAAGATTTCGAAAAGCAGCAACGTTGAAATTGTTCAGCGCTCGCCACTCTTGAATACCTTGCGTGTAATAACGTCTGATTGATTAAATAATCCAGCGCATCAATACTACCGTGTATGCTATTTAGATACTGCTTTTTCTCTGCTGCAGTGCAAGTCTCAGAGGTATAAATTTCCAAGGCAAAACGCAGTCTCGCCAGGGGTGTCCTTAAATCGTGTGCCACCGCGTTAGTCAGGGACTGATTAGATTGAATCAGCCGCTCAATGCTCGCCGCCATATGGTTAAAAGCTGTCGCAGTTTTCGCCAAAAGGGAGCTACTACTAATCTGTAGGCGGGTATTTAAATGACCTCGACCAAATGCTTCAACGGTGTTCATCATCCTGCGCAAATCGCGCCCCAGCGGTAATAACCAAGCACATAATCCAATGGAAGATACCAAAATAATTAAGCCTATTATGATGATAATTAACAGGTAATTATAATAATCACTGGAGGGGATTTGCATATGCAAAACACTATCTGTCACCGTCAGCGCATAGAAAATATGCTCATTTCCCTCCTCATCCCTAAGCCATACTGGTTGTTTTTTTGCAAGACGAGAGCGTTGGCTTACCGAGAGGCCAGTTTCAGATAGGTCCACAAGCTCCAACGGCATACTGTAGCGCAGTTGTAACGTATCAATGGCCTGTTTTAATGTGATGGCATCATTATTAATTAAGTATTCTTCCACTAAAAAAGCTGTTCCCTGTGCCAGTCTCTCGGTATTTTGACGCTCAGTTTCACCGAGGAAAATAGTGACAGTCCAGGGGCTTTGACCTATGCGCTTTAACAGAGAGTTAACTTCTCCCTCAAGCAAAATAATTTCACCTTCCTGTAACTGCGTTGTATCGATAGAACCTGCTACTTTTTGAAAGTTAATGTCGTAGCCAAAATTATCTTTTAATTGGGTGAAGCGCTTGGGCCACTGACTCACCGGGAATTGCTGCATTGACGTTTCTAATAGATCAAAGGTGCCCTGGAAAGTGTCTCTATAATATTTCTCTTGATAGTGATGATTGATCATTTGTATGGGGTTATACGATCCGAGCCAGGTGAGCATTAATATGGGCAGTAAAATAAACAAGAAGAGCCGTAAATAAGCTTTAAACATGCTGTTTCTCATGGGGATTATGGGGTATGGGACAGAGTAAATAACCCTTGCCCCTAACCGTTTTTATAATTTCTTGATCGGGTAATACCACTTGTAATTTTTTTCGCAATCTGCAAATCCGTCTATCAATTGAGCGATCTAAGCCGTCGTATTCGAAGCCTCTAAGCTGTTGCATAATATTATCCCGACTCACTTCTTCGCCAATATTTTCACTGAGTAACAGTAACAATTCAAATTCAGCAGTGGTTAAAGAGACGAGTTTTTGGGCCAAAGTCACCGTGCGGCTACTCACATTAATCACTAATCCTTGAAGATTCCGGCTTCCCGGTTGCTGTTCTGGTGCTTTTTGCACTCGCCTCAACAGCGCTTTAATTCGGGCAAGCAGTAATCTGGGATGTACCGGTTTGATGATATAATCATCAGCGCCCAGCTCTAAGCCGAGCATTTGATCAAAATCTTCATCCAGTGCCGTTAACATCACAATAGGCCCAGTATAATTAGGCCTTACCTGGCGACATACATCCATACCAGACTGCCCCGGAAGCATGACATCTAAGATTACTAGGTCAGGCTGCAAGCTTATTATTTCCGTCGCCGCTAACCATCCATCGTCCACCACTGTGACGTCAAAATCATGACGATGTAAGTAGTCTCGCACCAGCGCTGCAAGCTCTGCGTCATCTTCCACTAACATAATACGGGGGTTAACCCTGCTATCTTCCATCATATTTTTGAATAGTTATTAATCGTTTACTAATTCTAAAGTAATGCAGCATTATGTGGAACCGGTAGTTTGTGACTGTTTAAGACAGCGATTAACAGTGCTGAATCAATAAGGCCATCCATTAACACGGTGTTAGCCCGAACATTGTAGCCAATAGCTCGGGTTAGCTAATGATTATGAAGGCAGTCTGTTTGTATAAAAACTTCTAGAGAATTAATTGCTAATCTTGGAATTTAAAATAATCATTCCTAATTAAATGCCATCTTACCCTGACCGTATAAATTCCGATGAAACGCATCGTAACCTAATGTTTTAGATCAAAAAATAGCGTTTATCGGCACTCCAGTAAAGTGCTAAAAAGCACTGACTACTTTGCCAAATATCCGTATGACACCTTGCCCCACTCCATTTCCGTGGGTTTTACCGGTACCCTGTTGATAACCACTTAGATGTCTTCGTTCTGTCGTAGGCACTTGCGCTAAAGCGGAGTCGGTGCAATATAAAATTACCGAACGCATTGTTGATGAGGGCCGTGCCAAAAAGGTCTGTATCGGCAATGACAAACGAGTATTTAGAGAAAATAGTACCCAGAGTGAGACCTATTAGAAATATTTTGGAGAAAAGGCAAGAACTGACCCTGCTAGCTACTGGATTAATAATAATTATTGAATACCTTTTCTCAACAAAAGCTGTTGATCATAATCGCGTCGATATAAATCGATCGTATTAGGGTCGAGCCACTGCTCAGTGAAACTACGATACTCTATCGACTTTCGAGACTTTAACAGTACTTTATTTACCGCGGCTATTGCTCGTTTTCCCTGAGTCTTTTTAGAACACGCGAAATAAGTTTGGCTATAGACCCCAGCTTCTTTTAATGGAATAAACCTAATTTTGTCTTCCACCTTTAACTTCTTTCTAATGTGGTCATATTCAATCGCGTGACCCACGGGTATAGTCTAAGCGTTTCCTAATGAGCATCTGAACAGATTGAGAATAACTATCAGTGGTTGATTGAGAAAAAACTTTCTCAGGAAATTCTTTAATTAAACCATCAATGGCTGCCCCGTACGAACGGGTATTAATGACGGCCAAAGTACCGGGCATTTCTGCCAGTATTGTTTTAAGAGAGGTGGAAGATTACTTGAACTGCTCATAATCTTCTGTTCTTACAGCAATGCCATGGGATGGTACAAAAACACTTGGGATTGAGTAGTATAGAAACTTTTCACGCTCAGCTTTTTTCTTTAATGAAGGGTTGCAAATTAGTTTTTCAGTTATTATTTGCTTAAATAACCGAGCCAGATTAATTATAATTTCGCGATGATCATATTCAAGTGAGTTTTTCTCCATCAATCTGATCAAATTATCGGTAATACCCTGCCCCTTGCCTACTCCCTCTGCAATATGATGGACTGGCGGTAATATAACACTTCCCCAAACAATCGTTTATCTTGCATGTATAGTGGTAATACAACTTATCAGCAGTAGCCCAACCAGATTGCTTAATGTTTTAAAATTAAGCTCAAATAATTGCAATATATTCCACCTCAACTTTTACGCACCTTAAAAGATATAGCATTAACTATCAGTATGATATGCATCTTAGACGCTAATTAGCTTTTTACCATGACGCGAATTAAAATCCGAAGGCTGTAGTATTACAATAAGTGCACAGACTAATATTTTTAAATAGCAGTGAGCTTGAGACATAACTTCAGTGACTACAATAATTAGGATCTGTTATGAATGCACACAACAAACAAAACCAACAGCTATTCTGGTCTAATACCACAACTGCATGGATGCAGAACAACGCATGAGCTGTTGTCGAGATGACAAATCTGAGCGGCCGTCAATTTAGTAATTTCCGGAGGGGTTTTATGTACAGAATGCACGGTTTTTGACGGTGCCTTATATGGCAAAAAGCCTCGGCGCGGTAGCTTTAGCCTAGCAAAAGCAATCAACACAGGCAGTCGAAAATGCACTTCAATCTCATGAATTTAAAGTACATAAGCTCTATGACATCTCTAGTCATCGCTACATACCGTATATCCTATACATAAAGAATAAATCAGTGAAAGTCATTAACCTTTTGAAAACGTCGCTATTATTAAGCCACAACAGTCCGTGAAACGAACGATTAGATCGAATGCACTGCAGCGACTTAACTAGCCACTGCCAACCACTGCCTACTAATCCTCGGCATCCAGGTTCACCTGCGCTAAGACATAATCAATCGCGGTGCTATCCAGGTAGCTCAGAGACAGGTAGTTAACACCCTTGGGGTGGTGCAAAATAAATCCTAACTCGGTTTTCTTTAGTGCGCTAATTTCTGACCACTGAATAGTTTCATTGATATGTTCCGAGCGGTTATTGATGCCCTGCGCATCGATCAGCAAGGTGACTTGGCTTTTATAGGATCTGCCCAACATCTGCCGCCACAGCCACCAGGTTTTTTTATAATAGGTGCTAAAAACTTCTAATACCCCCAGTGATATCACAAAAAAGGCCAGATAATCACTGACCAATTCAAATGCCAGTAAGCAGATGCCAAATACCAGCGATATAATCGCGCGTTTGTACGCCATGATACTGTTATCTACCACCACAGATTGCTCAAAGCACTCACTGAGATGCTCTCTGGTCAATTTAAAGGTTGTGCTATAAGAATAGGTATCGGTCATGGCGCGCTCTGCTATTAAAGGGAGTCAGCATTTTATACAAGCGCCGCGCATAGCGACACTGATTTTTAGTACAAATGAATGGCTCAGCGCCTGGCACTGGCATCCGCGCCCCGTGCATAGGCGTAAACTTCCTCTTTTGCCAATACCGAATTATCCCCAGTGGTGCTCATCACTAACGCCCCATGAGCGACGGCCAATTCAATTGACTGCTGGGGGCTCTGACCCGTTAACATGCCGTGAATATAACCGGCGGCAAATGCGTCACCACCTCCGACTCGATCTAAAATAGGCAGTTTAAAATGGGCTTTACCGCGGGCTATCTCCCCGTCAACTAAGCACAACCCGCTCCAGTCATTGTGCGATGCATCGTGCACAATACGCATGGTAGAGACCAGCTGTTTTAAATTTGGGAAGCGCTGCTGCATCTGCTTGAGCGAATCGCTGAAAACCTCGACATTTAAATTATCCACCGGCTCGCTGAGTTTATCGAGACCAAACAATACATCCACTAAGGGCAATAGCCGCTTATCACAGTTGCTCGCGGCCTCTCGACCGCCGCGCTCGCGCCATAGGGAGTCGCGATAATTGAGATCGTAGGAAACCACCGCACCAAACTCTCGTGCCGCCTGCATCGCCGCGATCACTAGGTCAGGGGAATCTTCACTCAATCCCGCCATCACCCCGCCAACATGAAACCAACGTGGTTTAGCCTCGGCAAACAGAGCGCGCCAATCAATGTCGCCTGCTTGCAACTGCGAAATGGCAGTGTGCCCTCTGTCCATCACCGCCGCTGCCCCACGCACCCCAAAACCACGTTCCATAAAATATAGGCCGTTGCGCGCGGTGCGCCCGATGCCATCAAATTCGCGCCATTGTATCCAGCGGGTTTCGACGCCAGAGCGCCTAATTAAACTGGCAATTAACTGACCCACCTCGTTATCGACCAGTGCTGTGACTATGCCACTACGATGCCCATAACAGCTGCTGAGCCCCTGCACTACGTTGTATTCACCGCCGCCTTCCCAAACCTTAAAGCTATCGGTACGCCGAGTGCGTTCCAGCCCTGGGTCTAGCCTGAGCATCACTTCGCCCAAGGTCAAACAGTCACTAGTGTGTTGCGTTGCCGCTGTAATATTGAGCGCAGACATTTATTTTCTCCAAGCTTGGGTAACATCTTTTATGGAATATTTTCAATACTTTACCATGTAGTTTTAGATATTGAAAAACAGTATTGAAAACTCTTTATCACAGCGCCAGAATCACTGCTAAAACTCACTAAAATTCATTGATTGCGCTGCTAAAGGTAGCTGATTAGGAAAATCATAGGAGAGATTGGTGATTGATTGGATACATACCTGCCCGTCTGGTGAGGGCTTTTTTATCACTGACCAACATTCGGCCTAGCGTATCTAGATCAGTACTTAATTCATGGTAAATAGAGGGGCTACCCACATCTTGCAGGTGCCCCAAGTGTACTAATTAACGGTAGTCGTTAACGTTGTCAGCAGTAATCAAAATGCCTTCGATAGGTGTAAATGCAGCGACTTTCTCACCCTTGATCAACGCCACTAAATTAACTACGCTCAGCGCACCCATTTTAGTATTATCCTGTTTGATATCAGCGCTCTGCTCGCCAGCTGCAATTGACTCAAGATTCCCAGGGTTACCATCAAAACCGACGATCACAATATCGTCTATCCGGCCTAACTCTTTAACAGCGGAGACTGCAGCCAATGCCATCGGGTCTGATGCAGCAAAGATTGCCTTGATATCCGGGTTGGATTGCAAGCGGTTGATAGTCGTTTGGTAACCACAAGCTTCTGCCCAGTCACAAATAACAAAGATCACTTCAAGACCAGCGGCCTCGGCTGCACTCTTCACCCCATCACGTCGAGCATTACCGGTTTGATGCCCCGCCGATCCGCCGAGAATCAATACTGTGCCCTCTTTCACTTGGCTGACAATATAGTCACCAGCAAGACCCGCTGCAGCGAGATTATCTGTCTGTACCAAACTTTTCACATGTTCATGATCAATAGCGGTATCAACGGTCACTACCGGTATACCCTTTTTAGCCGCCATGTCTAGCGACGAGCCGAAGGCACGGTTGTCGACAGAGCCGATAATAATACCGTCAACACCCATATTTAGCGCGCGATCAACCGCATCTTTCTGCGCCGCTGCATCCGCTTGAGTGGCGGTGAGGTCAATGAACTCTACGCCCAACTCTGCCGCTTTATCCATGGCTGCTTTACCAACACCGACCCAGAAAGGCTGATCCGTAGAGTAACCTGTATAGGCAATACGAATGCTGTCAGCAGAGGCTACACCGGAGATCATGGTCGCTGTCATCGCGGCGGCAAGCGCCATGCCTTTTAATATTTTGGTTGTTGTAAATTTCATTATTTTTATCCTTAATTGATTTGAAATGTGCCCAACTGGGCGTTTGGTGACCGCAGTGCATAAGACTGCGGTCTGAATATCTATATTTCGCCTGATGCTTATCTCGGCTGACGACGCCATACATCCCAGTAAACTGCCAAGATGATGATGGTGCCGATGGCAATCCGCTGAAACGAGGTGCCAACTCCCAAGTAGGCCAAGCCGACGATGATGGTCTGCATGATCATCATGCCGATAATTGTTTTACCGACGCTGCCGCGCCCGCCGAACAAACTGGTGCCACCGATCACCACTGCCGCGATGGCAAACAGCTCATAACTAACCCCACGTGAACTCTGCGCAAAATTCAGTTTAGAAACTTCCAATATCGCGGCAGTTGCGGCAAACATACCGCCAATCATGTAGTAGTAAATTCTGCTGCGCGCAACTTTCACCCCTGACAAGCGGGCCACTTCTTCATTGCCGCCAATGGCAAAGGCGTGATTACCCAGGCGAGTTTTGGTCAAAAACAACCCCGTCAGTACTGCCGCGCCTACCATGATGCAGATAGGGGCCAAATAACCGGATCCCAACATCTGAAACCCCTCGGGAAAGCGCGACAGATCTTTGCCACTACCAAGCAACTCAGCCAATCCCTTGTAGGCGGTTAGTCCACCGAGGGTAACAATGAAGGCAGGAACTTTGGTCACTACTTGAATGACGCCATTGAGTGCCCCCAAACAGGTGCCGGCAGCCAGCGCTCCCAAAATTGCCAGTGGGTAAGCCAACTGGTATTCCTTGATCAATACCCCCACCACTACGCCAACTACCGCAAAAATTGAGCCGACCGATAAATCTAATCCCCCGGAGATCAACACCACCGTGGTACCACAGGCCAAAACGGCCAAAATAGCGCCCTGCGAGAAAATTGAAAGCAAAGTATCTACATTGCGAAAAGCCGGTGAGAGGATGAAAAACACCGCATAAATGATTAGCAGTGCCGCCAGCACTTGCCAGATTTGCATGAACTGATAGCGCAGTATCTCCCAACCATTGGTCTTTGCCTGAGGCACCGCTACAAATTCAGAACTTTTTTGATTTAACATTTTGACTCTACCTTCTTGTCTATGGTGCCCGTAATCAGTCCGACCAACATGTCCCCATCCACGTCGGCTACATCACAAACCGCTGCCACTTTGCCCAGGCGCATGACGATCACCCGATCACAGTGATTGAGCACATGTTGCATATTGTGGGTGATCATAATGACTGAGAGGCCGTGATCTTTTAACGAGCAAACCAAATCCATGGCCATCTTACTTTCGCGTACCCCAAGCGCCGCAGTCGGTTCGTCCAAAATCGCGATGCGCTTGCCAAACATCACTGTTTTAGCCAGCGCTACCGCCTGTCGCTGACCGCCGGAGAAGGCCTCGGCGTCCCGATAAATATCGGTAATGCGGATATCGAGTTTTTTAAATAAAACTTGAATTTTGGCATCCATTTTTGGAAAATCTAGCGTGCCAAATAACTTTCCCAGTAGGTTATCTTTAACAATCTCCCGTCCGAGGAACATATTTTTAGTGATAGAGATCTCGTTGACTAAGGCGAGATCTTGATAGACTGTTTCCATACCAGCGGCTTTCGCATCCGCTGGGCTGTCAATACGTATTTCTCTGCCATCGATCATGATGGTGCCTGACGTTTTAGCGATGGCCCCAGTCAATGCTTTGACCAAGGTAGATTTACCCGCACCATTGTCGCCGACTATCGCCAGCACTTCGCCCTCGTGCAGGTCGAGATCGACCGCATCTAACGCGACCACTCCGCCATAGTGCTTACTCAGCCCACGCGCCTGCAGAATTATCTTGGCGCTTTTTTTATGTTCCATTTATTACCTCTACTCGCTGCTCTCTATCACTAGAATAGAAACCTTACGATTAACCTGTCTTTGTTTTTTATTAATTAAAAACATTTTTGATGCTTATGTCAATCATTTTTGATTGATTTAGTTTTTATTAATTAAAAACACTAAATTATTATATATTTGACTGACCAGACAATAGCGTTCGAGGAACAGAGCAAGCGCTCTTAAACAGAGGATTAGCAAGAAATTACAGGGGCATGCCTAGAGTATGAGGGGATTGATTAACTCGCTGCCAGTCGAGTGCGCAGGAGACTGCTGTGATCAACTCAGAGCGGGCTGACCAAAAACTGTCGAGAGCTGGGGAAATAATGCCGCTGTTGCAGACGCTTACCAGTCCAGACTAAAGCGTGCCCTCCAACCTGAGACCAGGCTGGAGAACTGAGTAAATTGAACCTGAGCAACTTATATGTCGCTGTTTTCAGTCCGCCCAGAAGGCCAGATACTGTTGCTGCAAGCGTCGAAAATCTCACGAATTTCGGCCACCAGCGCCCGGTCAATTGGCTGCTCTATCCAATCGAGATTATTACGTAAATTTTGTACGTTCGCTGTGCCCACTAACGTCGAACTAATAGCGCAGTGGCCCACTGCGAACTGCATCGCCACTTGGGTTATATTGACACCGCGCTCGTTGCACAGCTGATGCGCCCTGCGACAACAATCAATAAGCTCAGGCGCTGCCGGGTGCCAATCGGGTGCCCCTCGCGCAGTTAACAACCCCATGGCGGTGGGTGATGCATTGATAATGCCCACCCCCTGTTGTTGTAATAATTCAGTGATGGATAGCAGTGAGGTATCGTGCAGTGCATAGCGACAATAGCTCAACACACAGTCCAGCTGGTAATTTTCAACGATTTTTTGCAGGCTTAGTAGAGGATACCCAGTGACCCCAAAATAGCGAATCCGGCCCTCTTTCTTTAACGCCTCCAAACAGGGCAGTGATTCAGCTAACACATACTCCAAATCGACAAATTCAATATCGTGCAGCAAAAATATATCTAATTCGTCTACCCCTAAGCGCTGTAAACTCTCCTCTAAACTGGCGCGGATACGTTTGGGTGACATATCAAAGTCAGCTTGCTGCGGCCCATAACGACCCGCCTTGCTGGACAGTATATAGCGATCTCTAGCAATACCCTTAAGCGCTTTGCCCAGTACCGTTTCGGCTTTGGTTAAACCATAATAGGGGGAACAATCTATATAATTAATTCCCCAATCTAGTGCACTGTGAACCGTGCGGATACCGACAGACTGATCCACCTCACCGAATACATTACCCAACGGGGACGCCCCGTATCCCAATTGGGATAGTTCAAGATCGGTATTTCCTAATTTGTTATATTGCATCGTTTTTCTCTTAAATTAAGCTCGGCCTGTTGCACAAAGTCACCGACAACTACTGTTTATTTTGCCGATCGAGCACGCAGAGCTGGGCGGCATGCCATTGCGTAATGCCACCAGCTATTTGGTTTGGTTAGGTTTGGTTTGCTTTAACTGAAACAGAACTAGCTGTTGAGCGAATAAAATCCTACCGCATTGCCACCCATCACCGCCGCTAGTTGGCCGGGACATTCTCGCTCGAGAAAACGTTCGACCAGTGCCAGACTCTGGCCGTAGCTCGCCGCTACTTTACAGACCGGCCAGTCCGAGCCATACATCAGCTTCGGTGCGCCAAAAGTCTTCAGTACATGGGCCAGATATGGCTCGATATCAGCGGCACTCCAGCTCTGCCAGTTTGCCTCTGTGACCATGCCCGAGACCTTGCAGTACAAGTGCGGGTACTGGCTTAGCTCTTCCATGTTATCCGCCCAGTCTTGCCATTGTCCGCTGGCAATATTTGGCTTGGCAATGTGATCTATCACCAACTTCATTTCTGGCAGTTTTTTCAACAGCTCACAGACCTGTGGCAATTGTCCAGCGTGCACCAAAATATCGTAGCTGTAGCCGTGCTCCGCCAGACATTCAATGCCGCGAACAAAAGCGGGCTGCAGCATAAAATCCCGCTCTGTCTCGCCCTGTAAAATGTGACGAAAGCCCTTCAGCAGAGGATTGGAGCCCAGGGCCGCTAACTGACTCGGCAGTTGCTCAGAGCACAAATCAATCCAGCCGACGACGCCCATAATCTCTGTATGTTGCTCCGCCAGAGACAATAGCCATTGAGTTTCTGCTAAAGACTGTCGCGCCTGCACGGCGACACAACCCTGGATGTCATTTTCTTGCAGCAGCGGCTGCAGGTCCGCCGGCAGAAAATCGCGACGCAACAGCGCCATCGACTCATCTATCCAGTCGTACTCGGCGCTGTTGTACTGCCAAAAATGTTGATGTGCATCAATACGCATTACTGACTCCTCTATTGACTAGACAATTGAAAACAACAGTCCATGGTCACCCACTTCTGATCCGCGGGTGCCCCGACTAAACGCTGCTGAAACTTATCCATCAACTGCTCCCACTGTTGCGATTTAGCATCGGATTTAAAATACTCGGCCGCTTGCACCGGATCGTAATCATCGCTGGTTTGCATCAGCATAAACATGCGATTGCCGGTGCGAAAAATCTGCATTTCCTCAATACCAACCTGACGAATCGCCGCCAATACTTCTGGCCATACCTGTCTGTGGTACTGCTCATACTCGGCGATTAATTGTGGATCGTCTTTTAAATCAAGTGTTAGTGCATATTGTTTCATGTCATTTCCTGTTTTTTTTATTATTTATATACTCTCTACAGCGATACGCCGCGTTTCCAGGGAATAAAATCATCTTGCCCCAGCTGCTGTGCTCTGCAGATTTTATCACCAGAGGCCGTGGCGATACAGAGCTCCATTAACTGTTCGGCCAGCGAGTCTAAGTCGCTGGCACCGCTGATAATCGGGCCGGCATCAAAATCAATGATATCCGACATCCGCCTGGCAATCTTGCTGTTACTGGAAATTTTCAGCACCGGCACGATCGGATTGCCGGTCGGAGTACCCAGCCCGGTGGAGAACAATATCAGGTTGGCGCCAGTGGCGACTAGCGCCGTGGTCGATTCTACGTCGTTACCCGGCGTACAGAGTAAGTTCAAACCGCGCTTGCTCAACACTTGGGTGTAATCTAACACGTCACTGACCGGTGCAGAACCACCTTTAAGCGCGGCGCCCGCCGACTTCATCGCATCGGTTATCAAACCGTCGCGAATATTTCCCGGTGAAGGGTTCATATCAAAACTGGCCCCAACCGCCAGCGCGTGCCGCTCGTAGGCCTGCATTAGATCTGAAAATTTACTGCGCAATGCATCATTCTTGCAGCGATCGAGAATATTCTGCTCGACTCCGCAGAGTTCTGGAAACTCACCTAAAATAGCGCTGCCGCCCAGGGCGACGGTCTTATCCGCCACTCTGCCAATCAGCGGGTTGGCCGAGATCCCCGAAAAACCATCGGAGCCACCGCACTCTACCCCTATCGTCAAGTGCGACAGAGGCACCGCTTCACGCTGGCACTGATTGGCCACATTGAGCCCCTGCAAAGTCTGCTCGATAGCATCTTCTAGCATTGGCCGCTCCTGTCCGTATTGCTGCTGTTCAAACCAGAGCACAGGGGTATTACCATCGGGGTCCAATTTAGACAACTCCCCCTGCAACAGGGAGATCTGCGCGTTTTGACAACCCAAACTTAAGATAGTGGCACCCGCAACGTTGGGGTGATGTATATAACCTGCCAACAGTTTACAGAGGGATAGGGCATCTTCTCTAGTGCCCCCACAACCGGCACTGTGGGTGATAAATTTCACCCCGTCGACGTTGGCGAACACTTTCTCTGTCGCTCCCTGACTCACCGCCTGCACGGGCCCAGCATCTTGCTGATAAGCTCTGACCAAATTGCGCGCATAATCGATGTAGTGTGCTTCATTGCTGTAACCCAAAGCGTCCTGCAGCGCGCTGCGCATCATTTCTATGTTGCGATTTTGACAGAATACCAACGGCACAACCAACCAGTAATTTGCAGTGCCTACCCGACCATCGGCGCGACGCACCCCTTGAAAAGTCCGACCGAGCAACGCACTAACATCGGGTGCCTGCCATTGGTAGACAACACTTTTCGCCTGGTAAGCTGCTGCGCTATGGCGGACATTAGCCTGGTTAATCGCGCTGCCTGCGGGGATATCACAGAGTGCTTCCCCCACGGTTATCCCGTACTGGGTCAGTCGCTCGCCTCTGGCAAAGCGGCGGCCGGCAAACTTATGTTTAGCGCTAATCGGCTCAATTATCTGATAGTTTTCACCCCCTAAGCTAATTTGTTCACCGGCGGCAATATCGGTCAGTGCCACGATCAAATCATCATCTGGGTGAATTTTCAGGGCACTTTGCAGTTTAGTGTTCATCTTGCAGTCCTTTTAACAAGGCATTACGCGTCAGGACTTGACGCAAGTTGGGCATGGCTAATTCAGGCAGTAATCGCATCCCCTGCTGAACTAATGGCAAGATACGCCGCTCGACTTTAGCGCGGTGGTTTTGGCCGATATCTGCCAATTGGTGGCGCAAAAAGGGATTCAAAAAGCGTTCCAAGACACTTTCTACATAAGTTTCAACATCTTCACCCAGTTGCATGGCCCTTAGTACTGGCAATACTTCATCGCGTAACACTTGCTCCAATGCCCCGCGTAACAACGGATCTTGCATCGCCTGTATTACCGTTTGTACTTGGCTATTTTCTTGCTGTTGCCACAGGTCGACCAAAAAACTGTGCGACAAATTTAACACCGACAACTTCAATGTTTCCAGTGGCAGCAGGTCATCGACTAATCGAATCGCCGGGTGCTGACAGGGAAGTACCAAGCCCGGTTGGTTTTCTATCGCCCACAGAGCATAAGGCTCAGCTACCGCGCCCAGCGGTTCAATCGATTCTGAGACGATTCTATCCACTAAAGAGTTAACCCAACAACAGTCCTCAGTTAACCAGTGAACAAACGCTTCTCTAAGCTTCCAGCGTTGCGCCAGCGACAGGACTAGTGCTTTTAACACATCGCCATTATTGGCGACTAATTCACAGGGCATAATAGTCACAGGCTTAGCATTGTGCCGATATCGCGCCTCGAGTAAGACCAATAGTTTTGCCGGAAAACTGGTTGGCACAGGTGAGTCCAGACTATCACTTTCAGCCAATTGATAACCTTGATCAGCGGTATTGGAGACCACATGAGTCACCTGATGACAGAAAATATAAACGATCTGCAGCCAGTCTGAATTCGCCTGCAACGCACCACAAATCGCCCTAACCTGCTCAGTCGTATCCAGCACCTGCCCGTTCTTTATACCCTGAATGCGCACCGGGTAACTAGTGCAGCTATTCATCGCTGCCACCCTGGAACGCCCCGCGGGGCTATTCGAACTCTGCACCACCAATATCTGTGCCTTAGAATCACCTTGCGCCAGCGAGTGTCCGACAAAATAATCGACATGTGCCTGCAAAAAACGACTGGTACCAAATTGCATAATCAATGCCTGCTCTGCATTGGGTACTTTAAAACTGGCCATGCTAAACCTCCACCACCGCCTTAATCACACCACTTTCTGCCTTGCACCACTGGGGTAATAGCGTCGGTAAATCCAATAGCGCCCCCCGGTGAGTAATCATTGCATTGGCGTTAACCGAGCCATTTTCTAGGCAACTCACCACTTGTTCAAAATCCTCCCGGGTCGCGTTGCGACTACCGAGCAACGTCATTTCACGCTTGTGAAACTCAGGATCTGCAAAACTAATTTCCGCTTTCACCACACTGACTAACACGTAGCTGCCACCGTGTGCGACTAGTTCAAAACCCGCCTCCATCGCCTTGGCATTACCGGTTGCATCGAATACGGTATCGATAAAATCACCGCTGGTGAGTGCCGATATTTGCTCGCGAGCGGTCGGCCCCGCCTGAATAACCTGATCGGCCCCGAGCTGGTCTTTACAGAACGCCAGCCGCTCTGCGTTCATATCCATGACAAAAACTTTGGCACCCGCCACTTTGGCAAATTGCATCACACCCATACCAATTGGACCGGCACCCACCACTAAGACTGTCGAGCCCGCCGTCAGTTTAGCGCGGCGTACCGCGTGGGCACCAATCGCCAGACACTCGACAACCGCCAGCTGGTCTAAATCCATTCCGGCTGTGGTAATCACGTACTGTTCAGGTACTTGTAAATACTCGCACATGCCACCATCGACGTGTACCCCCAATACTTGAATGTCAGTACAGCAATTGGTTTTGCCGCGACGACAGGCAATGCAACTACCACAAGACATATACGGGACAATATAAACCTCTTGCCCAGGCGTTAACGCCACCCCTTCGCCGACCGACGCTATCTCTCCTGAAAGCTCATGTCCCAGTACCCGCGGATACTGAAAAAACGGTTGATTGCCCCCGAAGGCATGTATGTCTGTGCCGCAGATTCCAATGCGCTTAATTTTTACTATCACCTGACCTGGCTTATCGACTGGACGCGCCACATCTCGCACCAGCAGAGAACCTGGTTCGTTACAAACCACCGACTTCATCATGTTATGACCTTTTGAATTATGTTTTATAGGTTGATTTTGTGCGCCATGACCGATCAGTCAAAGTATAAATAGTAATGAGACAATGCTGCGCAGCGACAATTTAGATTATCTAACCAGTTAAAGCTTGTGGGCTGGGGGAAAAATGCGGACTCACCGCCAATAACATCCCTATACGAACAACCACAGCCAATAATCTACGCTCAGTGATGGCTGCTTTAATATATGTTTTTTATTATTAAAAATCAATTAAATTATGTTTTCTTGTTGATATTCCCCGTCATTTATCGAAAAATTATCCTTTAAAAAATATTTTTTTATAATTATTAATCTTACTATATGGCGCTCATATCAAACTATTTAGCTATATGTTACAGTTCTGCCCCTTCTAAACAGGGAAATTTTATGAGTCGTCAGAACGATTTATTTAAAAAAACAGTTAATCAACTACTGCATAATATCAGTTTGAATATGTCACTAGATGACATAATAGAAAACGATTCAGCCATTGCCAAACAGTTGGAGGTCAGTCGATCAACTGCTCGCAAAACCATCGAGCATTTAATCAGTTTAAAGGTCATCATTAAACAGGACTCGCAACGGATTATCGCCTGCCTCCCCACTGAGCAAATGTACTTTGATTTACAAGATGTGGGCCCACCAAAAGAAGAACAGGTAGAGAAATATTTTTTAGACGCTATATTGAGCGGTAAGATTAAGCCTGGTGATCATTTTTCAGAGCTAGAACTAGCCCGGCAATCGGGCTGCAATACCATTGCAGTACGAGAGTTTCTAATCCGTTTTTCGCGCTTTGGCCTGATTGAAAAAGAGCCCCGCTCTCAGTGGCAAATGAAAACCTTTGACCGTGCATTTGTCGATCAGCTCTTTGAAGTACGCCACTTATTTGAAATGCATGCGCTCTCGCGTTTCATGAGTCTCGATGATCACAACCCACAGTGGCCTAAGCTACAGCAATTACTAGATGATCACCGTACCTTAAAAAAACACCTAGCGACTAAATTCCAAGACTTTTCTAAACTAGATCAACGCTTTCACGATTTATTACAAGCCGCTTACCCCAATCAATTTATCCATCAATTTTACGAGATAATCAGCTTCGTCTTCCACTACCATTATCAGTGGGATAAAGGCGATGAACGCGAGCGCAACACAGTGGCCATCAATGAACACATCGAGATTATCAGCCACATGTTACTCAAAGATCTAATGGGCGCGACAGTCAGCTTAGAGAGACACTTAAGCACCGCCAAACGCTCACTGTTAAATACCGCTCTCTATACAAAAAGCAGTGAATAATTCAAACTGGCGCTAAAACTAAGGTAAGGCTATCTATCGACACCTACCTTTAACTAACACCTAAGTAGGGGCACTACCTTGGTTAGTGCTGCTAACATCACTGTGGGGAGTTTTCCATGGATTACCAGCAAGTCACTGAATACTGCCTAGCTAAACCTGAGGCAAGCTTAGACTACCCTTTTGACAATACTGTTCCGGTCTTTAAAGTGAAGGGCAAGATGTTTGCATTGCTCGGTAAGTGCACAGACAGTGGCAGAGAACTTGGCATAGAACACGCAGGCTTGTATTTCATAAACCTAAAGTGTGATCCCGATGAATCATTCATGCTTAGAGATATCTTCCCAGAAATTCTACCGGCTTATCACATGTCCAAAAAGCACTGGATTAGTATCGTCCTAAAACAATCAATGCCCGCCAGTGAAGTGGTGAGATTAATAGACAGCTCCTATGCCATGATCGTTAAGAAACTGAAGAGAGCGGACAGATTACAATTAGAGATGTTGCATACTAAAGAAACATTATATAGGTAGCCTCGATGGCAAGATTGAGCAGCGATTACCGACCCCATAATAGCGGGATGGCTATTGATCATCGATGTAAGATTTAGCATCAAAACTGCGGATCCAATCTGGGTAAAATACCATGATTGCACTGAGTAACATGCCATTTAACAGCGCCTCAGGAAATACCGTCAGTATGATAATAGTGATTATATCTTGTTGTATTTGCCACCAGGGAGCGATATCGCCTAACCAGAGCGCTGCCGATACGCTTAATCCGACCAACACTGCACTTAACCCCGCGCCAAAGAACCCACAAAAAAACAGATAAATGAAGAAATTTTTGACCATTTTCTGGGTTGCCCACCACATCATGAGCTGTGTTAGCGCCACCGGCAGCAAAATAGTAAGCACTGCATTGACCGCAAAACTAGACCAGTGACCCCCCGTTGCCAATCCTGTCAACACCAGTGCCACACTCGCACAGACAATCGCCAAGTCCCAGCCCAAAACCAGACACAACACTGTCATCCCAAGCAAGTGAATACTCACTCCCATCGACAGCTCTGCCCTGATACTCCAGATGACAATCAGCGCCACAGTCGCCCCAAAACACAGATGCTGTAAAGCCAGATTGGCGGTTAATTTCGACCAGGGCGCACGATACAGGGCAAACAATAAAACAGCCGCATAGAGAAGATTAATTAACAGTAAAAGCGGCCCTGCAACGAAAGTCGCATTGAGGCTAATCATTAACTAAACCCAGGCTAAACAGCAAGGCATCTTCTCTGGTGCCACTGCTATTACTGGGGTAATAATTTTTACGCCGCCCATCGAGCACAAATAATTGTCGCTGATACAGCTTGATCGCCGCAGCATTTGACTCCCTGACTTCGAGCAGCACTCGCTCAATTGATTTTTGTTTAAGCGCTGACAGTGAAGTTATCAACAAATGTTCGGCGAACCCCCGCTGTTGATAACTTGGATCGATACCGATTTGTAGTAACTCAGCCTGCTCAAACAGCAGTTGATAATAGATAAAGCCCCGCAGTTGTCCCGCCTCTAACAACGCAAAACTGAGCCCTCGCTGCGAAGTAAATTGCTGCTTTAATTGATTTGTTGACCAGCTGGGGCTAAAGCACTTAAGCTGCAATGCCGCTAATTGTGCCAGGCAATGACTCGAGTGAGATTGATCTAAAACTAGCAGCGATAACATGGGCCGCTAACGGATCATTACTTTTTGTAAATCTTGCCAAACATCACGCTTACAGCCTGGCACGTTGAGCATCTGTGTTAAACTGTAGCTAGTAATCGCCTTAATATTTGAGCGCAGCGAAAACACCACTCCCTGCATGGCCGCAAAATCATCCTCCACATTCAGCAACATCTGCGCTGAAGATTCACCTAACATCAACACTAATTTAGGCGAATAGCTCTGCAGCAACTTGGCTAATTTATACTGCACCGCACTGACTGCCTGATCCCAACCTTGATCAATACTGCCCCCCGCCAAAGTCGGCCAATTAAGCACATAGGGGGGTGCCCCTACATCGACTCTCACTGCACTGAACTGCATAGCCACTATCATGTTATTTAATAGCTTTTCGTATTTTGCCGAGGTTAAAGTGCCTCGGGTTTGAGTGGGCAGTGAATCAACCACCAGCACTTCAGGGTACTGCCAAAACATCAAACGCATCACCGGTGGTGGTTTTTTACTGCGCGAGGCGGGCATTGAATGGGTGGTTATTATTGGCTGCACTGGATTTTCGGTGGCCCTGAGCACAGGTTCTACCGCAACCGGTTCGATCGGCACTGGAGAATGATCGATCACCGCTGCAGCGGCGGGCAAGTGGCTGACCACCTCCTGGGCAATTGCATGAGCATGTCGACTAATCTTATCCGTATCCACTGCGGGCGCAGCCAGAGATGCGGCCAATGATTTCACCTGCTGCCCAGAGTGCTGCGTTAGCGCCGGGGATGCTGCAGAGGCTTGCAGATCTGAGCCGACCGCCAATGAGGGATTTTTATTGTAGACAAAATCAGCCGCCCAGGGGGGTGATGGAGCTGCACCAGGGAGCTGCCCACGTGAAATCCAACTGGTAATACCCAGAGATTCTAGGTATTGATGTCTTAGCTGTTGCGCTTGCATGCAGGTGAATTCCAGATAGTTGTAATAGAGTGAGATAACAGAGTGAGATTACAAAGTGACAGTCTAACTTTTTAAGCGAATATTGACTAGCGCCAACTGCAATTAAGCAGTGTTGCAAAAATTTATGCCACTCGCCTTTCGCTGACCTTTATTTGCAAAAAAGTTGATCAAAAACAGTGTTCAAAATTATATTCTGCGGTAAGCTAGATTATATTTCACTCAAATTAAGGATCTCGTAATTATGTCTGCAATTGATTTTGACCAACCGGTCAATCGACGTGATACTTCCAGCGTAAAATGGGAGCGCTACGCCGATCAATCGGTACTGCCGATGTGGATAGCCGACACCGATTTCAAAGCGCCAGATGCTATTCTTGAAGCATTAACCCAGCGTATTGAACACGGTGTGTTTGGTTATACTAGTGCACCCGATGAGCTCACCCAAACCATTGTTGAGCGGATGCAGCGTCTCTACCAATGGCAGATTAAAAGCGAGTGGATTGTGTGGATTCCAGGGCTGGTCTGTGGCTTAAATATCACCTGCAAAGCACTGTCGACTCTACAGCCTGATACCGACAGCAAGGTGTTAATTCCCGATCCTATCTACCCCTACTTTAACAGTGCTGCTAAACATTCTGCGGTTGGGGTCTGTAAAGTACCCATGCTACAAATTGGCCAGCGCTGGGTGGTAGATTTTGCACAGCTCGAGGCGAGTATCACCCCCGAGACAATCGCTCTATTATTCTGTAACCCCCACAACCCAGCGGGTACCGTTTATACCTTAGAAGAATTACAAAAAATCTCCGCGATTTTGTTAAAATACAAATTGTACATCTGTTCTGACGAAATCCACTGTGATCTAATCTTGGATAAAAACGCCACCCATATTCCCATCGCCTCTCTCAATAGAGACATCGAACAGCAGTGCATTACGCTAATGGCACCGAGTAAATCGTTTAACATCGCGGGTCTCGGCTGTTCTTTCGCTATTATCGCCAATAAAAATTTGCGCCAAAAATTTCAAACTGCCGCCGTGGGTATCGTCCCAGGGGTGAACTTATTGGGCTACAGCGCAACACTGGCCGCCTACACTAAATGTGATGCATGGCTGCTACAAAAAAATGCCTACTTAAAAGCCAATCACGATTATCTACTGGCTGAGATCAACACCATCCCCGGTTTAAAAATGCTCCCCCATCAAGCCACGTATCTCGCTTGGATAGATGTTTCAGCGGCTAATTTAAAAGACCCAGCGCTGTTTTTTGAACAGGCAGGTGTGGGGCTTTCCCCAGGCGCTGATTTTGGCAACAAACACTTTGTACGCCTTAATTTCGGCTGCACCAAAGAGCTGTTAACGGAAGCGGTAAAACGAATGCGCAACGCGATACTCAATCACTTGCAGGGATAAAAAGGCGTCGTTAGTCTTTAGTCTTTAGTCTTTAGTCTTTAGTCTTTAGTCTTTAGTCTTTAGTCTTT
>JABSRA010000118.1 GCA_013215445.1 Oceanospirillaceae bacterium | reverse complement strand
TAGGTGCATTGATGCCCTTGTGGGCGGTTACCCTCGGACGAACTTTGTTCGCACCCGTGATGGTACATGCCGGTGTTTTTATCGCCTTAATCGGTGCGTTATTTTTTATTATAATGACGCGTTACCTTCACCGGCAATAATAAAACAAGCAGTTAGCGCAATCAAAGCGAGCTGTTCAATGAAATTGCCACTTGATACATTTAAGGATATTCTAATGAAATTAGCTAAAATACTGCTGGGTTGCTCACTGCTTACGCTGGCATGCAATACCATTGCACAAGAGACAATACTGGTGACTGACCACGCCGGCAACCAAGTAGAAATTTTAAAAAAACCACAGCGCATTGCGTCTTTGCATGTCATGTCAGCGACCTCTATCCTGCTGGATTTACAGGCACCTATCGTCGGTACTTCAACCTACATAAAAATGCCTGAAAACCGTCCCTATATTCGCGGTGGTGAAGAGATTTTTGGTATAAAATTTGCCGATACAAATTATTTCAACTACGGCCATAAAGGTAGTGATCTCGAGCAGATCAAGGCCTCCAAACCAGACCTCATTATCGGCACGGTAAAATACCAAACGAAAGTGTTTGATAAGCTCACCGCGATTGCTCCCACTGTCTTAATCAAGCGCTATACAGCTAACATCTTCGATGCTTACCGAGATGTTTCACACTGGGTTGGGGAAGGCGATATCTTTGAAGCGCGCTACGCCCAGTATCAGCAAAAAATTGTCGATTTCAAGGTGAAATATAACAGCGAACTCTCCGGTAAAACTTTCATTTACGCGGTGCCACGTAAAGGCAAAGCCGAGATTAAAATTAGACAAAACTCGGGAATAATTACCCAGGTATTATTCGATTTAGGCTTAGAGCGCACCGCGTTTCTGAAAGAGACGTTTAAGCGTGAAGATGCCGGGGATGAGGTAAGCTCTGAGATGATTCAGTCTCTCGATGCGGATTGGTTCTTCAGTACATACACAACAGAGTCAGGTCAAACTCCGGTATCGATTGACGAAGGTTTTGACGATGTAGCGCCCGGTTGGAAGACGGCACTGAGTGCCTACCAAAACAATCAATTTATTCGACTTAATAGAGAAAAAGCCTACTCGCCTACTTTTGTCTCGGTGGACTATGTACTCGATGCTCTAGAGCAGCGCCTACTAGAGAACCGTACAAAAAAATAACTTCTCAGGTTTAACAAATACTCCCTTGATTGCCATAAACCTATGCCAAGGGAGATTGCAGCTCAATTATTCAAAACCAATCGGCAGCAGACGCTTATAACCAAACAACCACAACAACCACAACAACCATTAAAGATCACCCAAAATTTAGTTGATCAAAATTGTGACGCCTGTATATTTTTATCATTAATATGTGAAGTCCCGGTGACAGCTTCTGATCATCGATTAATAATTTCTAAATCCATTAACCCATCAAGCGGCTCTCTATTACTTTCTGTCATGGGGAAGATGCTAATAAGCTCATATATTCACTGGATGAACTGTTGATGCCGCTTGGTTTACTAAAAGTAATCCATTTGTTAAATCAAATTAAATGGCGAATTAAATGGGACGGGCACTTTTTTATCATCAGGTTGATATGGCTGCACGGCTATCAATTTTGCTTAGAGCTGGATCCCTCTAGAATAATCAATTCAATTCTTATTCCTTTGATTTCTGGGACACCACAAAATCACCGTCCAAAGCACTCTTGTTTCTCAACACCAGCAGGCCAAAGCTCAGATTTCTGCACCATGTCTTGACCGTCGCCATACTCATCGTATTCAACCTCTAACTTGCCATCAATTTCGCTATAACTCACAAAATAAGCACCGTTTTTTGAATAAATCAAATCGACTTCTCGGTCTTTTCCTGGAGTAAAAATTCGCAGGGACTGACTATGAGAGCCGATCGACCATGAAGTAATTAAAACTGGATCGCAAAATTGCTCCAAGATTAGCCATTCTGCATTTATAAAACCATTCAAAGCCCCGATGGTTGCATCGGCAAATACTTCAGTTCCATCGCCGTATCTAAAATAGAGACTTGTCGCATAAAAACCATCCGAGTCTCTTTCACTGATAACCATAGCGCTCATTTTTAAATCAGGAACAATCTCAAATTGAGGAACATAAGAGAAAAACTCTACACCATTCTTTTTTAACTGTGAATAAATAGCATCTCGCACCGGCTTATTATCTACGGGTACATCTTTACTATTATTGACGGCACAACCAGATATGAAAAAACAGCTTAGATATAGGCTTAAAAAAAGTTGCTTCATTTCTTTTCCCTGTTAATTTTTTTAATTTCTACATAAACATATTATTAGAAACAGCTGTATTGCTTGATTATCTGGTTGAAACAGCAGCATTTCTATTGATAATCCGAATACTATCATTGAGATGGATATCACTAAATACCTAGATAAACATTATCCTGTGTAAGTAGAATAACCTGCTACTTAATTAGCCGAAACATTAGAGCAAATAACCAACATAGAACAGGTACTTTTTATGATTTCCACTCTCAAATAAATCAGATATTTTTATCGGTATTATTTTATTGAGAAAAAGTCAGCTTTGCATAAACTACACGACGGATCCACCAACCCGCTTTGATTACCGTCGGCGCTATTATCTAAATTAACCAAACGGAGCGACAGGACGTCGCGTAGAGCGAAGTTAGGCCTGCGCAAGAGGTAGAGCAACGCGGCAGCAGTTGTCGAGATGTCAAATCTGATCGGCCGTTAATTTAGTAAATCGCGGAGGAGCCTTTCGGCAATAGTTGGGCGAGCTTTTTATGTTCAGGATAACTAAGTGTACTAAAACTATTACCCCACTACCGCTAAAAGTAGTGGGACTACTCTAGATAAAACGGGATAAAATGAACTGACTTGAAAAGTTGTTTCATATTTAGAAATTATATAATCATGATTTGTATTGATGTAGGGTAGAAAAATCAATACCAAACAGTACAAGCTTATCTACTGTTAGCCACTTTAAGATTAAAGGCTGGTTACGTTAATAAAGTAGAGATATTGATTATTGTGGAACAGATTAGTGCGTTCTGTTTCAATTGACGGTACCTGTCGGCTAAAACGGCCACTATTGATATAGCATCTACATTTTAAAACTCTGATAATAAATACAGCATTATTTGCTATAAAGGCATAATGCTGCTCGTTTGCACATTAAAATTTAATTTCTATGCTCGTTTCACTTGTAAGTTTATAAAAACAGTCGCAATATCAATAGTATAAATAACGAGAAACTCGTTATTTATACTAACGCGCATGCGCGTTTAGCCACGGAAGATGTTTATAAAATGGATATTTGTATAGCTAAATTAGTTAACTATAGGCTTTTCATAGAATCCTCTTAAGTGTGTAAACCCGCATGCGCAGTATTAAGCTGTTAGGACCAAGGTGAAATTTTTGAATAGAACTAAAAGACTGAAAGATTATGTGGTTGAAGGTAATCAACTAGATTTAAAGAAGAAACTAGACAAGGCGATTAAGAAGTCTAGATATATAAATCGTTGGATTGAGAAGAATCTTCGTAGAGATGAAAAAAGAGTGGTTTTAAGTAATCTTTTGCTTTCGACGGCTGATTATCTTGAGGTAACTAAGTCTTCGTTGAATTTACATGTTTCAGTTCTAGCCCTCTCTACGAGAAGCCTTTATGAAATTAACGTTCGTCTCAGAACAGTTATTGAAGATGAGCTAGAACTAGGAAACTGGCAGTCAGAGTCCGTTATTGACAAAGTGCAAACTTTAGAGGGTCTTTTGCTTCTTTCTGACCCTTCAGAAAATAATAGCGGGCAAGTAATCCTTCGTCAGGAAATAGAGCGCTTAAAGGGCCTCATCAGTAAATACCGTTTGCCCACTATTAAACAACCTACTAGCACGGGAAAATTGGTAAAATTAGTTGGGTTAGAAAGTGAGCATAAGGCATTATATAAATTGTATTCAAAGCTTGTGCATCCAAGCTCATATTTAGTAAATGACTATGGTAATGCTAGCGCAATAGAAAATCAAAAGATCTTACAGATCCATGCTCAGCTATACGCTCATGATACTATCAGTAGAGTATGTGAGGAGCTAGGTGTTCCTTACGAAATTAGTAAGCCATATGGCGAAGCCTAACAAGTTTAGGCAATTCGCCCCTTCGGGGCCGGACGGTTTCTCCGCTGCTTCGCAGCTACAAATTCGCCGTTTCTAAAGGCGTTAAATTTAAGGTGGCACATGGAAGAACTTAAGAAACTTGAAGAAATTGATCAACCTGATGTAAGAAACCTTTTCTATTCAATTATAAATACAGAAACGGGTGAATCTCGACCTTTTGATATCACCGATCTATATGCATCAGTTAAAGCAGTAGAGCTTTCCGCTAAAGTGCCTGAGGACGTGATAAGTCAGTTTAATGTCGCACGTAATCTTGCAATTTATAGTTGGCATTCTTACTCCTTTAATCAGACGTCTGAAATGCAATCCTTTTCCGTCGTCGAAATGGCATTAAAAGATAGGCTAGGGAAGCATAAATATGGGTTTCGAGGCTTAATAAAAAAAGCAGTCAATATTGGCCTCATAAAAGACGTTGGATTTAGGCGCATAAAAGGAACTCATCACAAAGACAATAGTTATTCTGAAAGCCTTAAGGATATAGTTCCACACCTACGAAATAACCTTGCCCACGGGAGTGTCACTTTACATCCTGGGGCTGTCGCTACACTTCAATGGAGCGCAGATTTCATTAATCAGCTATATAAATAATGAATATAACAAGTAATGCCAGCAGGACGCGAAAAACCCGTTCGCCTCTGCTTGAGGCGTTTTAATTCCTGATCTAGAAAGTCCTCTATTTATCAATTGCTGCACTTAAGATCCTCAAGTTATACCCAAACGTATTCTGTACGACGACTAATAAGCCTCAATTTGTCATTTTTTTTGTGATTATAGGGGCTTCTTCTGGGTGCAGGCTGAACAGGTCTTATCAGAGCTGTTCAGCGCATTTTTTGAAGTGACATTGGATTTCGAATATTTATTACCCCATCCCACTCTGCTTCTCTTGAGATAGAGTCTTCTATTTAACGACCATTTAATCCTTACTTATTCACCGCATCTTTAAAGGCTTTCAGTGCTTTAAATTTTGGGATTGTGGCGGCGGCTATTTTTAGGGGTTCTCCTGTTTGTGGGTTGCGGCCGGTGCGGGCTGCGCGTTGGGTTGAGGTGATTTTAAAGAGGCCTGGAAGGGATATTTCATCGCCGTTGGCGACGGTTTTTACGATGGTTTCAGTCAACGCATTGATTACTGCTTCCACTTGGGTTTTGCCCATGTCGCAGCTGGTTGCGATTGCATTGATAAGGTCTGCCTTATTCATATGTATTTCCTGTCTGTTTGGTTGCTCATCAGTATCTAACGACCCCGCTAGATAGACGCCGTTTGGCGTTTCGCTTTTATTCCATTTTTCCCAACTGTGTCGTTCGCATATTTCTTGATAGACCATTGGCCAGCATTGGGGGCAATAGTGATAACCTGAATGATCAGGATCTGTATGCCAGTCAAGTTCCACTAGTTTCTCTGCAAACAAAGCCGACGCTACGTAAAAGCACTCTTGGCTGCTGCAGCAAGATGAAGCGCAGCGGATAACGGTATGAATATTCATTAGTGATGCTCCTCATTCAACAAGCTTGGTTGATTTTCACCAGTACGACTGGCCACTGAAGGTGCATCCTGTAGGTTGCAAGGCATATAAATAATCATGCCTAGGTACCTGTTATCTAATTGGCGTAATAAGCTTTCGATTACTTCTGATGCATGTAATCTCTTTACCCCTATTTTTTGCAGCGTAGGTGATAATTGTTCTTCGAGCGTGAAGACAAGTTGTTGCCGGTGGTCGTCATCTTCGGTTGGGATCAAATCTAATTGTAAGTTCTTAATGTAAATGGCCTGTTGCTCGCGCAATATTTTGTAAATGCGGGGCATGCTTAAACGGTATTCGCGGGCTAACTGTTGATGGCTGGTAACGCGGCTCCCCTCGTAGATATCACGGTCTCTGTTAACGCGGTCTTTAAACGACGAATATTGCGGAATATATAACGTTCTGCCCTGAAAGTTAATGTGGATGCAGTCAAACGCTGCCTGTGCGCCGCGCTTTGCTGATTTTGGGGCATAGCCCAAATCAGTGATGCTGGTGTGCACTTGCACGTAGACGCATTCCAAAAATTCACCGGGCTTAATCATGTTAGTCGCGCGCCTTTAACTGCTGTCGTTTAATACGCGCAAGCCACCCTTTTAAACTTTCAATGCAGGTTTGTTTTTGCTCTGTTGATAACCAATGTAGATCTTCAATATCTGTTTGGCGCTTTACCCAATGACCTAGTGCGCTTTCGCTGCTATCTCTTACCACGCCTTCATCGTGCAATTGCAGCCACAGCGAGCGCATTTTTTTAGCCTGGTTGTCAGCGCTTAGTTTTCGCTGTGTTTTAGGCGCATTTTTAGGCTTAGCTCGGATCTTAAAACCGCAGGCATTTAAGTGTTGTAATACCTCGAACAACTTAGACAAAGGCAAACTTTTACAGCTGCGCTGTTTAGTCCAGGCCTCGATATTGTCCCGGTATAAACAGTCGCTCCAACCTAACTGATCTTTGGCAATATGAATGAGCTGTATCGCTTTTTTTCTATTCATCTCATCACCTATTTATTATGTTTAATAAATTAAATTAGACGCTGGCTAAATTAAGCGATAGCGCATGGTATTCACCCGTATCATCGTCGCGTTTATGCACTAGCATATAGGTAGTACTGCCGACTACTTTAATGGCATCGCGTACCGCATCTAGGGCCAATAACCATTCTGGGTCATCAATGTCATAACTAAAGAGGTCCATGACGGCTGACACTTTCAACTCGTTTTTTGAGTTGGTTTTGAACGCCTTTTCAGCGATCGCTATCAAGTGTTTGTTCGCGCCTTGTGCCCATTTTTTTAAACATCGATCAATCAACTCTTTCGCCACTAAAATTTCAGTCGAGAAGGTAATACGGTCACTGACGGTACGCGATAATTTATATTTACCGTCAAAGGTCAGCAGCTGCACGTTGCCTTTTTTGCCGCCAATTTTTACATTATAATTAAGGCCGACATTTTCAATTAACGCCTCGATCTCGCTTAACCCGGTACACTTAAACTGGGCTAGTTTTCCATTAAGCTCCTCCGCTTGCAGTGCCATTTTAAGCACTAACTCGTCTTCTAATAATTGCACGGGTTTAATATTGCTCTCATGAACTAAGTCACCTTTGCCGTTCATGCGAAACCCCTGTGGGATTTGAATCTCTGTTGTATTGCTCATATTTAATTCCTAATTTGATTAATGATGTCTGCAGTGACTAAATCTTCACCTAAGTCTGCAGACAAGTTCATACCGGCGATGGCTAGGTTATTGACCGCCAATGGATTAATCAGTGAATGTACGCGTTGGCGGCCGTCGACCACGCTCAAGCGTCTGCGAATAGACTCGTAGGCATCCGTGGCAAAAATATCACTGGCCTGTTTGCCGACGCGCTTGATGCGGTGTTCAACATAAGCCTGCAGGTGCTGGTCTAAAGGATCTAGCCACATCAATTCCATGCGTTGTGCAACTTCGCGTACCGCTAGGTTGCGCACATCTAAGCGCTGCTTTAATTCGGGTTGGCCGATCAAAATAATGCTCAGCACTTTGGTAAAGCCGAACTCTAGTTCGTGCAAACGCTTTAACTGTTTGAGCGTGCTAAGAGGGATATCGTGGGCCTCTTCTATAATCAAACAATGGCGAATGCCGACCTTATGGCTGTCTATCAATGCCTTATGAATCATCTGCCCCTGATCTTGGGCTCCCTGCGGGCGTTTAGTCTGAGGCAATATGGATTGAAACAACGACGTAGTGATGTGGTTGGTGGTCAAAGTGCCTTGTTTATTGCCGGTAGACATCCCGCATATATAAGGCTCAATAATCACCATTTGCTCGTTATCGCGCTCCAGTCGGTTGATTAAATCCCGGCGCAAAGTGCTTTTACCGCTACCACACTCACCAATCAAACCTACAAAGCCGCCATTCTTAGCCGCCATATACAACGCCATGCGCGCCATCTCGACATCGGGGCTGATAAAAATATCTTCGACAGTATTGATCTCGCCAAAGGGCGTGGAAAACAGTTTGAAATGTTTTTTGGCGGCTTGGGTTAAGCGCTGCTTAGCTAACATAGGGTATTCCTCTATAGCCTTAGTATTGTCCGCGTCTGAGGTAAACAAGTGATGCAATTGCAGAGCGGTGCAATCACGCCGCTTCAAAAAGTCCTTAATGGACTCTTCCACTTGAGAACGCGATATTCTTTTAGGCCATTTGTTATGGCTAATTTCATAAATAGCGGTTCTGGATAGATTTACGGCCCGCGCCAATTCCCCGCAACTGGTATGTGTCTCGGTCATTAACTGACGCAGCGGAGTGAGCGATGGTGGTGTGTTGTTATTCGCTAATTTGACTGATTGTGTATTCATCATTAAGCCTCCTGGATGATGGGAATAGTCAGCGGATGCTGCAAAAACTGCTCGATCAGAACCGCTAATTGGCTCTCGTTAATGCCGGTTGCATAATGCTGTTTTAGATAGCGTAAGTACTCGCGGTGATATGCGGTGCCCATTGCGCTGCGCACTCTCTGTGCCGCTTGCGTGGTGTTGAGCGACAACTCGCTCTCGGTAATCACGTTGCTCGGTTTAATCTCGGTACCGGTGCGTAACAGGTAGCTGGGCAGTTGGATGCCATTTAATAAACTGTGGGTTTTAATGCCCGCGCCGTCGTTAAAGTTGGCGTAGGGTTTGGCTTGTTTAGCTTTGGCCTTTTTGATGTCGATGATGTCCATATCACCATAGGCTGCTTTGTCTAAAGCTTTGGCAGCGGTATCAGTCACCGTATCTCTGTGGCTGGTAAAGGTTTGTCCGATAATTGCGCCATTTAAATGTTGGCCGTATTGATCAAAATCAAGCACCGGGGCGATGTGATGCAAGGTGCTTTCGCCGTTATAATGGCCGACAGTGATCGCAATATGACCCTCATCACCAAACACTAACGGCTTGATGGCAATCTTATCGCCGACGCAAATACCCTCTACCTCGTTTAAGCAATAGGTCACACTATTGGACAGGCAAGGATGCTTGTATTTGACGGTTAAATCAGCGGCAATCACGCGGGTCTCTTGCTTGCCTTGCATCAGTTGTCTGCAAATATTTTCAGCCGGTAGAGTACGCAGTTGTGCATCACTAATGCGCAACCATAAATCAAGGCGCGGCATGGGTTTTACTAACCCTATACGGCGCAAACGACTGTCATAATGAGGGATTAAATTGGCGTTATACGCATTGGCCCACGCATTGGCGGCACTGTTCAAAGCGGCGATGTTAGTCACCGGCTCAAAGCGCAACAGGCACTCAAAGTGCGTTTCAACAATATTGTTAGCGCCTTCCACGCCGCCCTTTACTCTTGGGCTACCCGCTTGATGGGTTAAGTGTTCAACCTCTAGCCCATCCAACATACTTTTAATCGCGGCGCTGGTATTGGCGCTGCCTTTATCCCAAAGTAAAATGCGCGGCACACCGTGAAATGCCCGGCCTTTTTGTTTTGACCAGGCAAACAATAAAAAGTCGGCCAGATTTTCTTGGCTCTCACCGGCGGATTCAACATACCAGGGGATGATCATGCTGCTGGCGCGGTCATACAGCACATAGCGCCACACTTTGAATAAAATTTTGGCGTAGTTATCTAACTTGTTTTTATAAAACGCATCATCGGCCATCATGTGCTGTTTACCGCGCAGGTAATAAACAATGCATAACGCCGGGACAACCTCGTGCACATGATTGGGGTATAAGGCGCGCATGTGAATATGTGGGCGGTCTTGTTTTTGCTGCGCTGTGCCCATCTTGCGCGCCTTTAATAAACGGTTAACTTGGCCGCTGGTGACGCTGATCTCAACGCCGTTATTTTTTGCAATCGCCACCGCTAACGGGGCATTTAAGGTGACTATACCGTAATTACGAATCGCAAACTTTTGAATACAAGCAAACAGTTCAAGCGTGCCCACGTCGACGCTACTACTGCCCTTATCCGCGCGGGTTTTGCGGCCGCTGTTATAACCCGCTGTTTTAAGCTTTCGATACAAGGTGGTGTAATGCATCCCCAGCTGTCCCGCCTGTGTGGTAA
>JABSRA010000117.1 GCA_013215445.1 Oceanospirillaceae bacterium | reverse complement strand
CGACTACCGACTAACGACTAACGACTAACGACTAACGACTAACGACTAACGACTAACGACTAACGACTAAAGACTAAAGACTAAAGACTAAAGACTAAAGACTAAAGACTAAAGACTAAAGACTAAAGACTCCTGTTTTTTTCATGAATTAGTGACTTAATTCATTTGTCCTCTGGCTATCTGTTAGGTAAGTGAGTAATATACGCGGCTTCTATTCGTTGAACTGGTCTGGGATTTCTGTCTACTTAGTTACGGACGCTCCACCTGAGGCGATTTATTTGCCGATAAGTATCAGAATAGATGTAACTTGTTCCTAATTTGGAGTTTTAAAATGGCTAAAGTTTGTGTTGTTACGGGTAAGCGCCCAGTAACAGGAAACAATGTTTCCCACTCTCAACGTAAAACGCGTCGTCGTTTTCTACCTAACTTGCATTGGCATCGTTTCTGGGTAGAAACTGAAAATCGTTTCATCCGTCTACGTGTTTCTTCTAAAGGCATGCGTATCATCGACAAGAAAGGTATTGATATCGTTCTTACAGAAATGCGCGCTCGCGGCGAAAAAGTTTAAAAGGGGATAGAAAATGGCTTCTAAAGGTAATCGTGAAAAGATTCGTCTAGTATCATCTGCTGGTACTGGTCACTTCTACACTACAGACAAGAATAAGCGTACTATGCCTGAGAAAATGGAGATCAAGAAGTTTGATCCTCGTATTCGTCAGCACGTTATGTACAAAGAAGCTAAAATCAAGTAATTGATAATAGCTTAAAAGAGCCTCGGTTTTTACCGGGGCTTTTTTGTGCCTGAATGTTAGGGTCAGGGAGTTAGGTTCTTTTGTCCACCGTTCATCGCTGTAAAATTAACGCTTGAGAGGGCATTATGTCTCGCTCATTGTCAGATGTACAACCGGATTGGGTGTTGGCTGCAGTAGGCTCTTTTGGCTTAAGAGTAGTGGCTATTGTTATCCGCTCAATAGTCGTGAGAACCGCGTGTTTCAAGTGGGTATTGAAGATGCTACGCCGGTTTTTGCCAGGTTCAATTCCCCGCTCTTTGGGGCGTTATTTAAGTAGAGCTAGTAGATATCTGGAGTCCCCAGCTATCCCGACTGCTCGATTAGCTGCTGCAATAACGGCTAAAAAAGTGACACGGTTTCAATCGCAGCAGACGCTCATTTTGCTCTGCAGTATGCTTCAGCTATCCTTCTTCTAGTCTCTTGTTTGACTTAGTTTATAACGACATATGAGTCTTCACTAGAATTGCGCACAGAAAATTCATTGACAAATAATTATAACTAGATAATATGTTCGGCAACCGAACGAACTAATTTATTATCTTAGTGGAGTCTATTTTGAACGAAAAATTGCCTGTATTACGTCAGCTTTCTCTATGCACTGTTATGGAAAGCATTGTCCATTGCGCCCCTATTTCCCGTGCGAGCATTGCCAAACAGACCGGGTTATCCAAGCAAACGGTATCTGAAGTTGCCAGGCGTTTGGAAGCGGATGGCTGGATCCGTGAGACTGGCCGAACTAAAGGGCATGTGGGTCGCACTGCTGTCACTTACGAAATTGTTGCAAACGCCGCCTGTATCATCTCTGTAGATTTGGGAGGTACTAAAGTGCGGGTGGCTATTGCTGATTTGGCTTGCCATATTTTAGCGGAATTAACCGAGGCAACTGATGCGCGAGGAGGGTTACAAGTGGTTGAGCAGATCGCGCGGATGAGTCGCGAGGCTGCCACCCTTCACCAGATTGATTTTGCTCAAGTGATGTTAGCTGTCGTGGGTGTACCCGGTGTGGTGCACAGTGACTCAGGTCGAGTGTTAATGGCGCCCAATATTTTGGGACTAGCCGATTTTGATGTAGAGGGTGCATTGCGCACAGCGATAGGGGTTGATGTGATTTTGGAAAATGATGTCAATTTGGCGGTGATAGGCGAGCATTGGATAGGCAATGGTAGCACCACAGATGATCTGGCCTATATCGCATTGGGCACAGGTATAGGTGCTGGAATGATGGTGGCTGGGAAGCTGGTTAGCGGTGCTTCTAGTATGGCCGGTGAGTTAGGTTATCTGCCTTTTGGTGCCGATCCCTTTGCGGATGAATCATTGCGGGTAGGCGCTTTAGAGCGAGTGGTCGCCACTGTCGGTATGCAAAGTAAGTATTTGGCGTTATCGGGTGAAGTGTTAGATGTGCCAGGTATTTTTGATGCCGCCGCCGCTGGTGATAAATATGCAGAGCAAGTGTTAGATGAGAGCGCGCGTTTCTTAGCGCGGGCGGTCGCCACTATTTGCTGTGTCACTAACCCCGGTAAAGTTATCTTTGGTGGCTCTATAGGTTGTCGGGTTGAGTTATTAGAACGTGTCAGGGTTTTGTTAGCGCAGTGTTTCCCCTATCCGGTGCCACTTGAAATTTCGGCGCTAGGCCCACTGGCCGCTATTACTGGCGGTGCCGCCATTGGTTTAAGTCAGCTGCATACTCAGTTGTTCTCAGGTGGGGTGCCGGGTGCGCAGATCAGCTTGCCCGCTAGTGGCGTGTTATCCCTAGTGAAAGGGGGCAAATCATGAGGGCTACTGCTAATACAAATGCATCAACGTCACCACTGTATCAGCAATTAATTGAGCATTTAGATCCGGAACGCGCCATTGCTATGTTTAAAGGCGCAATTGCCTGTAATAGCGTGACAGGTAATGAAGCGAGTGTCGTCGCTTTTTTAAAAACGCAGATGCAAGCACTTAATTTAGACCCTAAAACGGCTGATTTTTTACCGGATCGACCCAATCTTTGGGGCGAGTTTGCAGGGGCGGGAACCGGCAAAAGATTATTGTTTATCGGTCATACCGATACCGTGCATGTCAGGGGTTGGTCAGAGCATTGGGCGGGAGATCCGCGTGAAGATCCTTTTGCCGGGACAATTATCGATGGCGAAATTTGGGGGCGTGGTAGTGGAGATTTAAAAGCGGGCATCACCGCCAGTTTGCTGGCGGTAGAGTTAATTAAAAAAGCCGGTATTAAGCTTAAGGGTGATGTGTCCTTCGCTTTTGTTGGTGATGAGGAGAGTGGGGAGTGTGGCACGGGTGTCAGTGCCGGAGCCAAAGATTATATCAGGCGGGTGCTGGCTGATGAAATTCCCCGTCCTGATTTTGCCGTCTATGTAGAGCCCACTCAATTGGCGGTCTATCCGGCGCAAATGGGATTTTTTATCGCCGATGTCAAAATTACCGGTAAGTCAGCCTATTTTGGTGTGCCAGAGCAGGGGGTGGATGCACTTAAAGCAGCGCATCGTGCCTTGAGTGCCTTGTGGGAGCACTCGGATGATATAGCCGCCAGAGCTGAACATGATTTAGTTGGCCGTGCCTTTGTTTTAGTAACAGCAATAGAGGCGGGGGGCTCTGTGGCAGTGCCTGGAGAGGCGAGTTTTTCACTGATTCGAAAGTTGCTCCCCGGGGAAAGTTTAGATGAAGCAGTGGCGGAGCTTGAAGCGGTTATTCAAAGTAGTGCTTCGGCACCTGGCATAAAAATTGATATTAGTGAGCCTGCAGGTCGGGATCATAAGTACGGTGGATCGCCCGCTCAAATACCCTTGGACTCTCCGGTTATTGGCTTGTTGGCCAGCGCACTAGAAGAGGCAATGCCAGGGCGTGGGCAGATTGAAGGTGCCCCCTATTGGTCTGAAGCGCCATTTTTAATTAAAGAATTAAATTGTCCGACCTTGTATTGCGCCCCTGGAAATATCAGTAATTGTCACACTTTTGAAGAGCGCGTCAATATAGAAGAATTTTTAGCCGGTGTTATTGCCTACGCAGTATTCATCGTTCAGTACTGCGGGATTGCAAAGTAAGTAATCCGCATTGTTATTCACTATCGAGGATCAGAAAATGAAAATAAAAAAACTGTTAATCACCACCATGCTATCAACATTATTAGTCAGTGGTGCCAATGCGCAAACCACTGGGCCCAACGGCGAAATGGCAACTCCCTCATCAACAGTGACAGTGCCAGAGGCTGAAATAGCCAAACTTAAAGCCGGAAATTACACCGCAGCTTTGTTATGGCATGAGCAATCAGATTTTGTGAATGCGATTAATGCCGGTGCTAAAGATGAATTTGAGCGCTTGGGTATCAAAGTAGTGGCGACCGCTAGTGCAGGTTTTGATGCGGCTAAACAGCGCAGCGATATTGAGACAGCACTGATCAAAAACCCCAGTATAATCTTGGCACTACCCCTTGACCCAGTGACATCTGCTGCGGCCTTTAAAGAGGCTGTCGAGATGGGAGTGAAGTTAGTATTTTTGTCGAATGTGCCTAAAGACTATCAACATAAAAGTGATTATGCAGCGATTGTTACCGATGATTTGTTTTCCATGGGCAAACAGGCAGCAGATGTTTTAGCACAGGCGATTGGCAATAAAGGCAAGGTGGGCTTTATCTATCACGATGCGGATTATTATGTGACTAATCAGCGTGATAATGCTTTTAAAACGACCATTGCAAAAGATTATAAAGAGATCGAGATTGTATCCCAGCAAGGGATTAGTGATCCTGCACGCGCAGAGGATATCGCTAACGCAATGTTGTTAAAAAATCCGGATCTAAACGGTATTTATGTGACATGGGCAGGTCCTGCTGAAGGTGTGCTGGCAGCATTGCGTGCCAATGGTAACAAACACACTAAAATAGTGACTTTGGATTTATCGGAACCTGTCGCACTAGATATGGTTAGAGGTGCGAATGTTGTGGGCATAGTAGCAGATGAGGCATATGAACTGGGCAGAGTGATGGCGGCAACTGGGGCTAGGTCTCTAGTAGGCTTGGAAAATCCCGCCTTTATAACCGTGCCAGCGGTGACTGTAACCGCGGACAATGTAGCCGAAGGTTGGCAGCGTTCGCTGCATAGAGATGCGCCCAAGTCTGTACTAAATAAATAATAGACATAACCCGAAAATTGCATGCAATATTCGGGCTGATTAAAAATGTCACGATGAAGGGGTAGCAATTTGAGGTAACTATCGTCAGATAAGTAGTTTCACTACTATCTGACGATCCCCTCCTCGGCTCAATAACACTGCTGCTGAAAATATCATTTTATTATCCTAAATTAGGTGAAGGTTATTACTAAGATGGATCAACTGACTCAGTTAGCAACGAGAATTAATTTTAAACAGTACGTTGTCTACATAGGTTTCTTGCTGATTTTTTTATTTTTTGCCATCGTACTAAAAGACGATGGTTTTTTATCCACACGAAATTTAACCAACATCATTTTACAGACAGCACCAATAACAATTATGGCGATAGGTTTGGTGTTTGTGCTTAGCGCCGGTGAAATCGACTTATCTTTTGGCTCTATCGTGGCAGTTTCAGCTTTGGTGGCGGCCGTGGTGATGAACGAGCACTCGATGATCTTAGGCATACTCGCAGGCTTAGGTAGTGGTTTGGCGATTGGATTGTTTAATGGTTTGCTGGTCGCCTATTTAAGACTGCCATCCTTCCTAGTGACCCTCGCTACCATGGGGTTGTTTGCGGGTGTGGCCAGAATGTTAACCGATTTGCGCTCGGTGCCGGTATTGAATTCAACCTTTACCGGAATTTTCGGCTCAGGATCTCTGTTTGGTATCCCCTCTTTAATTTACTGGACAGTGGGAGCGGTAGCGCTGGGGCATTTTGTGTTTCGCGAAACCAAATACGGCGCGCATGTATTAGCGCTGGGGGACAATGCTAGGGCTGCGAGTGTTTCAGGGATTAAAATCTTGAGGATGCGCTTGTCGGTATTAATGTTGTCAGGTTTTTGTGCGGCACTCGCGGGGTTGTTGTATGCGGGAAGATTACAGGGAGCGCGATACACCTTAGGTGAAGCTGATTTAATGACGGTAATTGCCGCTGTGATCGTTGGTGGTACGCTGCTAACCGGAGGAAAAGGCACCATTATAGGCGCCTTAGCGGGCTCGCTGCTAATGGGCATGCTCAATAATGGTTTGATCTTAATGGGGCTTTCGGTATCAGATCAAATGGTGGTGCGTGGATTTATTATTCTTATAGCAGTGGCTCTATCACTGCGCGATACGAATCATTAAGTAGGAGCTGAATATGTTTTTAGATTTAATACGTCGTCGTAACCCCCAGCTTATTAGTGCGGCCATGAAGTTACACCAACAGGGAAAAATTCCTGCTAATAGTTACGTGATTGATTTGGATGTGGTCACTGAGAACTCCATATTATTTAAAGCAGAAGCGGATAAATGGGGACTTAAAACCTTTGCGATGACCAAGCAGGTGGGGCGTCATTCTGGTTTTTGTCAGGCTTTAAAAACAGCCGGGATAAACAAAGTGGTCGCCGTCGACATGGCGGGCGCGGGGGCTTGTTACAGAGCGGGTATGGAAATAGGCCACTTGGGGCATTTAGTGCAAGTGCCACAAGCTGAGGCAGATTCTGCTGCGACAATATTAAAGCCCGATTACTGGACAGTCTTTAATCCTGAAAAAGCCCAGCAAGCGGCACAGGCTAATGCCAAAATTGGACGAGTACAGGCGTTGCTGGCGCGAATTTATGCTCGGGGTGATACCTTTTATCGTGGTCATGAGGGTGGCTTTAATGCCGCAGAGATAGTGAGTGTGGCAAGGCAACTAAACGATTTGGAGGGCGCTAGGTTTGCCGGTATTACGACGTTTCCGGCGCTATTGTTCGATCCTAAGAGCGCTCAAGTGCGCCCTACACACAATTTATCTACTTTGGGAAAAGCCGCTGATGCACTGGCAAAGGCGGGATTTAACAACATTGAAATAAATGCGCCGGGTACTACCTCGCTGTCGGTATTAGAGATTTTGGCAAAAGCAGGTGCCACTCAATGTGAGCCGGGCAATGCGCTGCATGGCACTACGCCTTTACATGCCGTGCAAGATTTAGCAGAGCGCCCTGCGGTAGTGTATTTATCTGAAGTCTCACATGTGCATGCAGATGAAGCTTATTGCTTTGGCGGTGGTCTCTATGTTGATCCGGTTTTTGCCAACTATGAAGTCCAGGCACTGGTGAGCAATGAATCAGCGCATGAGGGCCATCAACAAGTGCAGGTAGAGATTCCAGCCCCGACTGCGATTGATTATTACGCCATGATAAAAGAGGCTAAATCAAACAACCTGCAAACGGGAGATTCAGTGGTGTTTGGGTTTCGCGGTCAGGCCTTTATCACCCGCGCTAATATTGTGGGTATCAGCGGTATAAGCAGCGGGGATTGTCAAGTGCAACAAATTGAAAATGGCTTTGGTGATAAGGTAACTTGGCCTTTAAAGGAGAATCGCTATGCATGAAACTGGGATAGGTAAAACGCCAGTATTAGAGTTGCAAAATATTAAAATGCAGTTTGGTGGTATCACAGCGGTTGAAAATTTTTCGCTAGATATTAAAGCGGGTGAAGTCGTGGCGCTGGTGGGGGATAACGGCGCGGGAAAATCGACCTTAATAAAAATCATCTCTGGTGTCTATCAGCCAACCGCTGGCGTATTAAAAGTCAGTGGCGAGCAGTGCACTTTTAGTGATGCGAGTGTGGCCCGTGAATTAGGTGTGGAAGTGGTCTATCAAGATTTGGCATTAGTAGACCAGCAGCCTGTTTATATGAATTTGTTTTTAGGCCGCGAACTCACCACTGGGCCGTTTAACAGACTGGATAGAAAAGAGATGCTCAGTCAAACCCAACAATTGGTTGATGAGCTAGATGTGCGCATTCCATCGGCGAGTGCCACTATCCGTGATTTGTCGGGAGGGCAGCGCCAGGGTATCGCCATCGCGCGTGCTACACACTGGGCAAAAAAATTGATTTTATTGGATGAGCCTACCGCGGCGTTAGGTGTTGCTGAAACTGCAAAAGTTGAAAAAACCATACAGTCGCTGCGCGAGCGAAATTTAGCGGTGCTTATTATTTCTCATAGCTTGGATCAAGTCTTCAGGCTATCAGATAGAATCTGTGTGTTGCGCCAGGGCAAGCAAATAGGCATACGAGAGACACAAAAAACCGATAAAAATGAAATAGTGTCGATGATCACAGGTTTAGGATAAAAGGAGAAATCAATGCAAGTCATCATTGTTGAGGACGCGGCAGCTGTTGCCTATTTAGGGGCCCAAATGTGTCGCTCAGCGTTAGAAAATAAACCCGACACTGTCTTTGGTCTCGCTACTGGTAGTACACCAGTGGCGATGTACAATCAGTTAATCGACCTTACGCAAAACTCTGTTATAAGTTTTTGTAAAGCCCGCAGTTTTAATCTTGATGAATATATAGGTCTGAGTGCTAATCACCCTCAGAGCTATCGCTGGTTTATGAATCAGCGCCTGTTTAACCACATAGATATTGATATAAATAATACCTATGTCCCAGACGGGGCGATAGATCCTCAACTTGCAGCGCGCCAATATGAGCGTCTGATTACACAGTCAGGCGGTATTGATTTGCAAATCCTAGGTCTGGGACGAAACGGGCACATAGGGTTTAATGAGCCAAGCTCTAGCTTAGTCTCTCGTACACGCATTAAAACGCTCAGTGGCGAAACAGTGGCAGATAATAGTCGGTTTTTTGCAGAGGGGGAGTTTCAGCCTAGTACCGCTATTACTATGGGTATAGGCACCATAATGGAGGCGAAAAAAATTGTATTACTGGCAACAGGTACTGAAAAATCTAATGCAGTAAAACGAATGGTGGAAGGATCTTTGTCGGCGAGTTGTCCTGCATCTGCGTTACAAATGCATGAGAATACCACAGTGTTATTAGATGAAGAGGCGGCGGGGCAGCTGAGTAATAAAGCGTATTATCAGCAAGTGCAAAAATCGACCAACTTACTGAGTGTTGGTGGTTAAATGATAGCAGCGAAAAGGGTTAGCGTGTCGCTAACCCTTGGAGTGTTTACTTCTTATACCACTTGCCCGCCGGGCTCTTTAAATAAGCGCCTTTAGGTGCTTTTTGGAACAGGCGCTGTGCAACGCGTTTGGCCATTACATCGACACTGACCCCCGCTTTGGCAGCTTTCGCGGTGAAAGCGGCTTTTCGCTGTTGGTTAATCGATGTGATTAAGCTACTGACTGCAGCATTAGCAGAAGGCTTTACGCTGCTCAAGTAGCCGCTACTAGTTTCGCCAATTAAACCTTGGCTCTTGGCTTGATCCATGGAAAGTGCGGCGCTAAAAGTACTAAAGGATAATAACAACATGCAGGTTGTCATGATTGAGAAAATTTTGTTCATGCTGTTTCCCTCCTAAAAAAGATCGCTTTGTTCGCTAAATAAATCATCGATCTGCTGGTCAACTTTGATCAGTATCTCGTGCTCGATTTTAATATTCAAATTGATGGTGATTGGCTCCTTTGGTACTTCAATGGCAATTTTGGGTGCGCATGCGCCCAGTAAAATGGTACCGACCAGCAATGCGCAGTAAGTGCTGGCTTTTTTGGACTTATTACTAAATATCTCAGGCATGTGGCCCTCCTTGTGCTCATTAACCAATGAGATCTCAGCGTAACGCCATGAGCGCAGGTAATCCAGCCAAAAAACGGCGAAATAGCCAATCTGTGTGCCCCGCTTAAGGAGTTTACAGGTATAAATGAGCCTATTGAGTCGATTTTTAAGGTCGTATTACCGAGCATAGTCGTTATGCAGGGGTCTGCTGATTAAGAGAGATGATGGTTAGATGCTAACCACTTGTGTGCATAAGGTCAAATCGCATTGCACTTATCTTATTTCAGAGGTGCATTGGCCGATTGTTTAATTCTCTGCTGGATTTTCTCGGTCAGTTGCTCGCTGAATTGCAGGGCTTTTAGTAGCTGTAATACATTTTCTTCTATATTGATAGCGAACTCTATGGGCTGGCCTTGCTGCCAGTGCGGGTTTTTCCCAGAGAGTTTATTGTGCAGTTTCAAATCTCCCTGGGGTGAATAATTGGCGTTGATAGAAAGTACTTTATAGTGAAAGTTTTCCAGTACCTTCAATGCTATCGATAAGCCGGTGTTGGTTGCAGCGTAGGCGCGTACCTGGTCATTGGCTTGGTAGCGTATGTAACCATTATCGGTGCTGTGAATGTCGCCATCTTTGATCCATAGTTGACTGCCGATAAAGGTAAAAGGCAGTTTACCGGCGAGGGTACCCGTGCCGACTAAGCTAGGTTGTTGCTCTAGCGCGAGTATATTGTTTAGAGGTAGTCCAGAAAAATGTAAAATTGAAGTTCCCCGTGGTTTCAATAATGGGATTGTTAGGTCTTTCAACTGCACTTTTGCCGCTAAAATATTTGCCTTAGCCCCGGTTATATTCAAGCTTATGTGTTTGTTTAAGATGTTGGTAATGTTGAATTTTGTATGCACATTGTCGATCGGGATTACATAATTAATGCGCTGAATGTTGAGTTCGCCGCGGTGGCTTAGTTTATTTTTGCGATAAAGAGTTTGGCTGTGGCTGTTGATATCTTGCAGGGTAAAGTCTGGGGTGGTGACCGCCAGGTCTAATAACTGGTGCTTGGCAGTCGCTGTTAACTTACCTCTATTTACCTTGAAATCACCAGTGCCTATGTATCTCCCAGCGACTATCTCTATTGGTAGCGGGAGGCTCAGTCGTAGGGAATTAAGTAAAGCGGGACCATCGCTCGGTAAGTCGATGGGAGATATTTTCCATTGGCCAGTGATAGATTGGTAATTATTACGGCTATTTAAAGTGACTGCTAGCTTGATCGCGGGAGTGACACTACTGACTTTCACCACGGCTCGATGGCGATTGCCGGCTATATTATGAGTGGCGCTAATCACCACGTTTTTAATAGCCAAGGGTTTGTCCAGTGCTACACCTGTCAGCTTGGTAGATGCTTGAATGCGCAAAGGCGCAAGGGATAATTGTTGTAGATCCAACCGCAGCGATTGATAGTGAAGCTTTTGTCCCGCTGCGGTGATATGAGAACCGGTTAACACTGCACTGATCGGGGATATTTTAACCGCGTTAAGCTGTAGTGTTTGTTTGGCGGTAGGTATCGCCACGCTTATTGTTGTAGGCTTAATGCTGCGAACCTTAACAGCTTGAGATTGAT
>JABSRA010000116.1 GCA_013215445.1 Oceanospirillaceae bacterium | reverse complement strand
TCTAAGAGAGCTCCCTGCCAATCTTCAGGTAACTCTCTTATGCCGATTTATAGAAAAATCATCTATTTGTATGAGTTACACCTTTAGTATCTGGGTATAGACTACCCCTAGTGGCGCATGGATGTGCCCAAAGGGATTGCCAGGCACACGGAGAGTGCATAAGGATTTTCAGGCACATGGAAGGTGTTCAAAAGGATGGCATGCACATGGAAAGTGCACAAGGGGATTGTCAGGCACATGGACGTGCTGAATCCCTAGTTTTCTAGAAAAGCAGACCAGACAGGCACTTTTTAAAGCCGCTAAAACCTACATTCTTAATGATTTTGATTAGATAAAAGCAGTTCTTCGACGCAGTCGACACTGCAATTCACTACTTTGATTTTAATGATTGCTCATTAGTATAGTTTTACTTAATAAAATCAAGCTGAAAGCAACCTTCACTGACTAATTTTCAAATCGATAGCTTAAGGAAGCCCAGCCTTGAGCTGCGCTCCCCTATCGTTTAGGCTTTACCTCTCGACAAAGGCCCGTTCAATCACGTAGTGCCCCTGATGACCTTTATCTGCTGCAATAAACCCCATGCCATCAAGAATGTCACAAAACTCTTGTAACATAGCCGGGCTACCACAAATCATGAAACGATCGGTTTCGATATTTAAATCGGCGATACCCAAGTCTTGAGTGAGTTTACCACTGGTCATCAATTGTGTTAAACGACCTTGGTTTCTAAACGCTTCGCGGGTTACCGTGGGATAATAAAGTAGTTTGTCCTGAATCAGCTCCCCAAAATATTCATTGTTGGGTAACTCATTTTGAATATAATCCGCGTAAGCCAACTCTGATTGATAACGCACACCGTGCGTCAAGATGACTTGGTCAAACTGCTCATAGATGTCAGGGTCTTTAATAATACTCATGAAGGGTGCTAAACCCGTGCCGGTACTTAACAGGAACAACCGCTTGCCAGGCAATAAATAATCGTCAATTAAGGTACCGGTAGACTTGCGCCCAACCAATACTTTATCACCAACCTTAATTTTCTGTAATTTTGAGGTCAGGGGGCCGTCTGCTACTTTAATACTAAAGAACTCAAGTGAGTCCTCATAGTTGGCACTGGCAATGCTGTACGCCCGCATGATCGGTTTACCTTCGCCCTCTAATCCAATCATGGTGAAATGGCCATTTTTAAATCTAAAGCTTGGATCGCGACTGGTTGTGAAGCTAAACAACGTATCATTCCAATGATGCACACTCAGCACTTCTTCTGCGACTATATTTGACATTTTACCTCCACTAAAGGATGACCGAATCATTATTCGGTTTTATCCTGACGACCAAGTGCACAACCTATGCACTGGTGTATAACTAAAAGGAATAAAAAAAAGATTTAATATATCCATATTATCTGAGTACACACGTTAGTCAAATAACTTTTATGACTATCTATATTACCAAAACATCCACATGCTCATTATTCTAAACCACAAGATCAACCGCCCTCTCGATTATTTAGAGCCTCCTAAACATTTAGGTGAAAGCAATTGTTTATCTTCTTTATCTCGCCACTCAGTTTCGCTAAACAAATGCATCGCTAAGGCGTGAATAGGATTGTTCATTAAAGGTGACATTAACCCGTAGATAGATTGGTGGCGCTGTACCGCTCGTTTACCGACAAAATCATCCGAAATGACGATCAACTTAAAATGGCTATCAACGGCGGGTCCAGAATGCATATGACTTTCATTTTCTAAGTAAAACTCACTGCAGTTAATACCCTGGGTAATTATCTCTTCTATTTTGTCCGCTATACTCATGTTTTCCTCTGCTGTATCTCTATACTTATAAATAATCTATTTAGATTCATGATCCATTTTCGTAAATCGTCGATGCACCCTGCGGGTCAAAAACCACACAGTACCTATAATAAGCGGTACTGACCAGCCCACCAACTGAGCTTTAGTGAGGATAGAGTTTTGTAAGCTTAATGATTCGATAATGTATTTCACTAAACCTACACTGTAATAACTAATCGCCGCCACTGAAAGCCCCTCTACTGCGTGTTGCATTTTCAGCTGAATTTGCGAGCGCTTGTCCATCGAGGTGAGTAAGAGTTGATTCTGTTCTTGGATCGACAACTCAACTTTGGTGCGCATCATATCCGACACCCTATCGATGCGGGTCGATAAACTTTCCAGCCTCTCACTCACCGCTCTGCATGTATCTACCGCTGGGGTTAAACGCCGGGTAATAAATTCACTTAAACTTAAATGCCCAGAAACCTCATCTTCACGTAACTCACTGAGCCTTTTAATCACTAAATCATAATAGGCAAAAGTTGCCGAGTAACGAAACGCCGTTCTCGCCCGTACGGCCTCTACTTGGGCAGCCATCGCCGTTAGTTGCGCTAATATTTTTTGCTCGGTGATGCTGCCATCACAGGCAAGCTGATTGGTTAAAGAGACCAACTGGTTATCCATTGCGGTCAACTTACTAGAATTCTCCCGTGCTAACGGCAGGGCAATTAAAGTCAACATCCGATACGTTTCTATTTCTATCAGGCGCTGGGTTAAACGACCAATCTGTGAATCACTCATCTGCGCATTACCGATTAAAAATCGGCCATAACCATCCGAGTGTAATTTAAACGAAGTCCACACCCGCGCATCCCCATTTTGTGGGCTGCTACCCACTAAACGCAACCCCTCAAATGACTGCTTGGCCCTGGCGATAAGCTGCTCATCTCGATCATCAATTGATTGTAACGCCAGATGGAAATTGGCCACGACGATACCTGGCAAATCTTCTAACCAGCCCTGGGGAAGCGGGGTTAAACCGGTCTCTGCAAAGGGAGTCGTACTGGCTGCATTTAAATTTATGAAGGTAAAAGCGGTAAATTCTAAATGTACTTCACGGCGCACTCTGAAAGTGGCAGTTTCAAACTGCAAATTAGCCTTGTCATGCGCGGGGACCTCTTGCTTAAAGAGCGCAAAAAGTTGTTGTAAATGTATAAATTGCTGAGCTTTTTGCCCATCATCACAGAGCAATACAAAGTGCGTTAAATGCGCAGGACAAGGGATCACCTGATAGGGGCGAGAGTGCATTTCCTCGTAGAGTGACTCTAACAGAGGATGGTACTGAATCCCGGAGATTTTTTCAGGTTGGTCTCGGTTCTTTTGCATTGTGCAATTTCTCTCTACTGCTAATCGCTGATAGTTGCCGACATGATTGGATCTAGGGATACATCAAAAGTCATTAAATTAGTTTGAACGTCAAACCACTGGGTAAAGCGCGAATAAGACAGAGCTGGCCAATAATCCTCAAATTCATCCCAGGCCGTTAGCTCATTCTCAAACATTTTACGCCATGAGTCTTGGATTAGTCTTTCAAAATCATCTTCATGAACAACTTCGTCAATTAAGTACAGACTTCCCGATTCTCGCAACTGCGCGAGGGAGAGTAATTCGTAACCCTCTTCACAACTTTTTTTCCCCTCTAAGCTGGCAATCCACTGGGCAAAAGGTGCTTTGGCCAACAAGGTAAAACTCGATCTATTTAGTAGTTTCATATTCATCTCAACAGTTACCAACCAGTCATTATTACTGTTTTTCATACAATATTAAATAGTTAATGATTTGTCTTAAACGAAATGCTACATTGACTGAACTAGGCGCTCGCCTAAAATATTATTTATTTTAAGTACAAATCAAAGATAATGAAAATACCCATATTAAAGTCATTGGAAAGTAAGGAGCAGTGGCTATCCTTTTGCGCCCAAGAAATCCCCTATGCTTATATTAGCCAACCCCTCAGTTTAGTTGATTTTCAAACCAGCTTCTTATTAATTACCGACATTAAAAAGAATTTGCGCGATGGCAGGCGAGCCAAAAAATTCAGCATGGGTTCTAGACTCAGTAATGATGCCGCTTGGGCCTTAATCGAAAATTGCCAATGGAGTTTGAAGAGTTTATTAGCCAAGCTCACCGAGCTAGATTTCAGCTCCAATGTACGTGATAACTCTGCACTTAACATCCACACGGATCTAAGTTTAAGACATTTTTTTGCTAAAGATAAGTGTATTATCTCCCCGCTGTTGTTAGAGCAGCTTACCCCGCTGCAAAAGCCACCGCGTTCATGGTTTTTAAACGACGTAAAACGCCTGCTCAGCAGCGATCAATATACAGATATAAAATGGCTCTCTAAGCACCCACAATTAAATAGCGTAAAATCAGTCTTAATTCAATTAATCAGTTACCCCGAAGGCTGGCGCATTGATATGCAAAAAGAGAAGATCGTCTTGAGTTACAGAGATACCTTTATACTGCGCTTCACACCCGACATTTCGGTACAGGGGGAACAGCGACCACTGCTACTACAACATCTATAGCCCCGCCGATTATTTTTAGCCCGCTTCAGCCCTCATTTGTCGACTAATCCTCAAGGGCTTGATTTCAATCAACGTCATTGTTATTCGTTTCCCTATACTCCCCTGTTATTAACGGTTATCACTCTGGAGTCAAATTGAAGCACTTTGAAACAGCATTATCGCTAAATTGGGATAGTGCACTGATTAAACGTCATGATATAGCGGGGCCCAGATACACCTCTTACCCAACCGCTTTGCAATTTAACCAGAGCCTAAATGCCGACAGCTTAATAAACAGTGCCCAGCACACCTTGGATAACACTCAACCACTGTCATTATACTTCCACATTCCTTTTTGTGCCCACGTCTGTTATTACTGTGCTTGCAATAAAGTAATCACGAGGCAGCGAGAGCGGGCTCAACCCTATTTAGAGACTCTATACACTGAAATGGCTTATATGGCCGAGCACTTTAGTGGTGATAGAGTGGTCACGCAACTGCACTGGGGCGGCGGCACTCCCACATTTCTCAGCGATGGGCAAATTAGCCAGCTGATGGACAATACTCGAAAGCATTTCAATTTACTGGATAATGATAACGGTGATTATTCGATAGAAATAGATCCTAGAGAATGCTCGCAGAACACCCTAAACAGATTGCGCGAGACCGGTTTTAACCGTATCAGTTTAGGGGTGCAAGATGTACAGCTCAAAGTACAACAGGCAGTCAATAGAGTGCAACCGATTCATGAAATTGCGCAATTAATGGCTCAGGCAAGGGACCTAGGCTTTAAATCCATCAATATTGATTTGATTTACGGCCTCCCCTTCCAGAGCGTAGCGTCCTTTAGCGATACTCTCTCGCAAATTATAAAGATGTCGCCCGATAGACTTTCTATCTTTAATTACGCGCATATGCCCGACCGCTTCAGAGCCCAGCGCCACATTAACGCCACTGATTTACCGAGCCCGGCAGAAAAACTCAAAATACAACAGCAAACCATTGCGCTGTTAACTGCCGCGGGCTACCAATACATAGGGATGGATCACTTTGCCAAGCCCGATGATGCGCTATCGATCGCGCAACATACCGGTAAGCTACACCGCAACTTCCAGGGTTACACGACGCACAGTGACTGCGATTTAATTGCGATGGGCGTCTCTGCCATCAGCCAAATTGGCGATACCTACTATCAAAACAACCCTAATTTAAGCCAGTACACAGATCTAGTTAACGCTAATAACAACGCGATATATAGAGGGGTGAGCTTAACTCAGGATGACATCATTAGACGGGATTTAATCACTCAATTGATTTGCCATTTCAGCCTAGACATAAGCGCATTTAGCGCTAAACATCAGCTAGACTTTCAGCAGTATTTTGCGGATGAACTAATCGAAATAAAACAATTAGCCGAGGATAAGCTAGTCAGTTACGATTCAAAGCGTCTTAACATTACCGCCAGCGGTCGAATATTAGTCCGCAGAGTGTGCATGGTATTTGATGCCTACCGGCCAAAGCTAAATCAACAGCAGCAGTTTTCTCGGATTATATAAAGGCTAGGTGCTGTCGAGGAACACAGTGTAAAGCTCTGTAAAATAAATAAAATAATTCCTCATTGAGGAATTCAGTAGGTGCTTGACCAAGCATCTACTGCTGATACCGCAAAGCTTTAATAGCGCTATAAACGAACGCCTATTCGCTTGATCATGAATGAGCTACAACAGATTTTTCCTATCCAAAACAGCACCATCAAAGTGTTCTTCTAATCTGCAGTTTAATGTAGCAAAACGTGCAGCCAGCACTCTGTTTTTCTTTTTTACCTGATACAAAGTTTCTATTACTGGTTTTTTGGGGTTAAATATTTTTAAGTATTGAGGTTCTGCAAAGGTATCAACCACACTTTTGGGTAACACCGTAAAGCCTAACCCCATGGCTACGGGTTGCAATATTTGGCTAATTTGGTTGACATAACCAGTCACAGGAATCTCTTTGATGCTCAAGTGAGAAAAATTTGATTCCTGACTTTGTGCGAAATAAAGCGACAGATAATGTTCGGCATCCGGATGATCTATAAGGCCAAGTTCAGATAATAAATTTCCGCCATATTCGTCAGTATCAATAGCGGCGGGAAGTACTAAACAGAGTTGCTCTCGACCAAGCTCTCGTACTTCAAACAGACGTTGGTTTGGCAGATCAGTGATGATACCAAGGTCAACCACTCCCAATTGTATTTCATTTAATATCTGATAATTAGGCGCCGCTTTTAGTTTAATAATAAGCCGTGAATGCTCAAGTTGTAAATTTAATAACTGAGGGTAAAGCTGCAAGGCAAGTGCACCAGAGCAAGCCAACGTACAATCCCCAGCAAAGGGATTGTCAAAAGCTAATTGCTCTAATAACTGATGCTCGCTTGCTACCAACGCTAGAGCGTATTGATAGACCAAGCGGCCCTGCTCAGTCACTTCAAAGCTTTTCTTGTCTCGAATAATAAGTGAGTGACCACAGGACTTTTCAAGCTTACTAATATGCTGGCTGACACCAGGTTGAGTCATCAATAACTTTTCGGCAGTTTTAGTGAAATGCCCCACATCAATAAGGGTAACAAAGGTCTTTAACCAATTAGGATTTAACATCGCCAACTACCATAACAATAAATTATCATTTTAATTATAAATGATAATTTCAAATAATGAATTATATTCCCTACCATAGTTTTAGGACACTAAATGACGACTTAAACAGCTACTTTGGGGGAAAATGATGAAAATGAATCATGTAGGTATTATGGTTGGCAATATGGATAAAGCAGTTGAGTTTTATACTCAAGCACTGGGCCTAAAAATTGTTATGGCGAACACTAAAGTCCTTGAAGAGCGCGAAACAGCGATAGGTAGAATGTGCATTGCTGTGTTTGGCGAAGGCTTCAAAGGCTTTAACATTGCCCATTTAGTAACAACTGACGGTATTGGTTTTGAACTGTTTGAAATGAAAGAACGGGCGGATCGTCATAATGTTGATTTCTCCCGACTGGGGATTTTTCATTTTTGTCTGCAAACCGATGATTTTGCAGCTGCCATACAAAGAACTGAAAAATTCGGTGGAAAGGTAAGGATGGACATTATGCGTTATCACCCCGAAGACGACAGTAAACCAGCTAAAATGGTTTATTTAGAAGACCCCTTCGGTAATCTGTTTGAGCTTTACTCACACACCTATGCAGAGACTTACGCTGCTGATTATGAGTAAAATACTGGTCTCCATAAACCCAACCTATTACTCTGTGCCCAAGGTGCTGGTAAAGTACTCACCATTACCTTGATGGGCGGTTGAGCAGAGCTTGAACAATGCAGCAAACATGGGAATTTATCATCGCTCTTCAGCGTCTCTGTTGAATCGCTGGTTATAGGTTTTTACACCCCCACCTTACTTGCTTTAAACATAACTAAGCTACGGGATAAGAACACACCACTAAAAGCTCCATAAAACAAACAGAGTAATAGGATGAAGATATTATCATTCACCATGGATAATTCTCTAGCGACCGCAAAACCAACAAAATACTTGGTAATAAAAATAGCCATCATAAATACTAGAGGAACCCAACTACCAGGGATGGTTAATTTGTTACTTTGCTCAGAAAAGCTAACTAACCTTGGGTAAGCTAGTTTTAAACCTATCACTAAAGTTGTGGCTAAACCCATAACCCATAAGCTCATCGTTAAGATGGAAAGTCCGAATGCGGACGAAACACCAAAAAAGGATAAAACAATCATTGCTATAGGCAAGATAAAAACAGTCTTAGCGTTTACCATTCGCTCCTTACTTTGAGTATACCCTAACACTAGTAAAGCAAAAAAAATTGCAAACACCCACGTTGGGGTATGACTAATTAACTCTGACAACTGCTATATCCTTTTTAAATCTATAATACCCGCGTCATGCGCGGCTTGATCACGACGTAAGCGTTAAAAAAACGCGCCATTGACGCGCTTGTTATACCTTTTACTCACTGGAAATTCAAATTAGTGAATCAGTCACACCGACGCCTACGGCTACGGCTACGGCTACGCCAGCTTGACATATAAGCGTAGATACTTGCCCCCGATGTTGTGTTGGGTGATTGAAAAAATGCTGTAACAAGTAGCCAAAACTCTTTACCAATGGCTGCCCTTTAGTATGACTATATTCTAATGAGCAAGCAATGGTTTCGTCTGTAAGCTCAACTGTAAACGGCACGATGATATCATCCATTTTGGTTCTTGCTTTCGCTAACTCACCGAACTGAGAGTATAAAGCGGCATTAACGTTTTCGCCCAGTCTGGGCTCAATGCAGCCATAATTCCTCTGACTATTAACCCTGCCAACAAATTCTGTGAACTATTCAAGCTCATATGAAATCTGTCGTATAGCTAAATTGACGATAGCGGAAGGCCTAAGTTCACAGCAAGACGGGAGAGTAATGGATAACAAGCTAACACAGAGGTATGGAGCTGGTGATGGATGGGCACACAGGAAGCAAACCAGATCTTCAAGTTTTGTGCAGAGTACGCGGGGATCTGGCGCGGTTACCGACGAAGACTTCGGGCAACACATAATTCCAAACAATAGCAACGGCGGTTTTGCAGTGGCTGATAAATTTAATTTGCAAAATAACCAAGCCTCGAAATAAGGCTATATATCCGCTAGACAGAGACAATATATAACTAACTCAATGAATTAACTCAGACCTAAACAGACAAAGTAAAATTTCTAACCCGTTCAATTTCCCATTCAAACGAGCGTATGCTGGAAAAAGTAACCGTATGTCATTTAATAGCCTATGATGCGCCGCTCAATTTCAATCTATATCCATGCAATTTTTAGGCCAGGTACAATGACGATAAAAGCAAAACTAATTTCAATTTTTTCAGTCGCTATATTGATGACAATTCTCGCGACCCTAACAGGAAATTATTCAAACATATTAAATGCAGAGCAGCTAGAAAGCAGTAAAAATCGCTACTTATCTTATGTAATTGCCAAAGAATTTAGTAAAACCTCAGCGGACTTAACCAAACTGTCTCGCACTTATGTCGCTACAGGAGAGCAGCAGTATTGGGATGCATATTGGGATATTGTTAATTGGCGCAACGGTAGTCAAAGACGCCCGATATCCCTAAATAGAGACCTCTACCCTGGGGAGAGAAAGAAACAAAGGGACATAATGTTAGAACTAAATTTCTCGGATAGGGAGTTTGGTTTATTGCAGCAAGCAAGCCAATTATCTAACGACCTGATTGCCACTGAAACACAGGCAATGGAAACTATTCGTCAAGGAGAGATTGTTGTTGGTCCATTCAGAGCGACTGAGGGTGAATCCAGTCAAACTTTTGCTTTAAGAATTCTCTTCGATCGAAACTATCATCGTGAAATAAATAAAATAATGACACCTGTGGATGCATTTTTTAACGAGTTAAATGATCGCACTGCTAGCAACTTATCCGCTATAACCAAAATTGTCAGTTTTTGGATGACCGTGTCATTTATTTTGCAGCTACTGGTAGGTGTATCCATTGCTTCCATAATCTTACTCTCGATTTATGGAATATTTAATCCTTTAAAATTTATATCAGATTCTATGCAGGCTATTAGTGAAGGTGATGCCGACCTAAATAGTCGTATTCCCGTTAAAGGAGAAAATGAACTAGCTGATTTAGCCAAAGCCTTTAACAAGTTTGTCAGTAAAATTCAAAATTTAGTCGTAGAGGTTGGCGCATCTGTTGACACTATTACCCAATCTTCTACCCAATTAAGCAGTACTGCAGTTGATACCGACCAAGTTATCGGAGATCAGTATTCCGCGATAATTCAAGTATCAACGGCTACTGAACAAATGGTGGCTACAGTACAGAATATTTCGCAAAATGCCGATCAAGCTGCAAAGGCAGCATTCATCTCTGATTCCCTGACGGTTAAAGGGCAAGAGATTGGCAACCAAGCGATACTTAGTATCAAACAATTGTCCGATGAGCTCGAATTGGCATCCAAGGCAATACTAACGGTAGGTGATAGCAGTAATACGATAGCGAAGGTATTGGAAGTCATTCGGGGTATTGCAGATCAAACAAACTTGTTAGCCCTTAATGCTGCGATAGAAGCAGCGCGCGCCGGGGAACAAGGACGTGGCTTTTCAGTCGTTGCAGATGAAGTCAGGACGTTAGCTCAAAGGACTCAAACATCAACCCAAGAAATTCAAAATATGATCAGTGATCTGCAAACTAATGCGACAACTGCAGTAGGTCTCATGAATAGCAGCCAACAAAAAGTCGTTCATTGTGTTGACAATACTACTGAAGCAGTTACTTCTCTAAATCAAATCAGAGAATCAATTGACGCAATTACCTCCATGAATACTCAAATAGCCACTGCCAGTGAGCAACAGAGCCATGCTGTAGAAGATATAAACCAGAACATGTTAGATATTCGCAATAAAGTGGAACTAACGGCACAAGGATCTGAAAAAATAGCCAGTAGCAGTGAATCATTGGCGCAATTATCTAGCCAGTTATCAGACACTATCGGATTATTCAAATATAAGTGAGTGATAGAGAAGAGAGGGAACCAGGTTTGAGCTTGGCCACTCTCTTCTATTAAATCATCTTTAATCGTTTGACGAGATGAAACGTTGATTGTAAACAAATACCAGCTGCAATAAACGCCCCCCCTTTACGGCGTCAATACGACAAACTAGTTCTCGAAACACTAGGGAACATGCGAATAAGTCGCGAATGTTCTCAGCGGATTTAAAAACGGCTAATATCCATAAACAGGAGGCTGTAAAACATTCTGTGTAACTGCTCGTTTAGTTATTTAAACATAAGGAGTTAGCTCATCCTCAAACTCAAT
>JABSRA010000115.1 GCA_013215445.1 Oceanospirillaceae bacterium | reverse complement strand
CATCGACTGTAGAGCAGCCCAGCAGAAAAGCGCAACAGCAAGCATCGACTGTAGAGCAGCCCAGCAGAGAAGCGCAACAGCAAGCATCGACTGCAGTGCAGCCCAGCAGAGAAGCGCAGCAACAAGCACCGGCTGCAGTGGAGTCCAGCAAAAAAGCGCAACAGCAAGCACCGGTTGCAGTGAAGAGCACCGTCGCTCGCCCTGATGCACCTATCTTAGCTGACAGCACTCAGACTCGTGCGGCCCAACCTACTGCAGAAGCTGGCCCAACTATCAGCCCGTCTAGCGCACCGAAAAACACCCGTGCAGCCGATAAATCAACCCAGCAACTGTTGAATAAAGATTTACCGGAGCAGCCCACTGCCCCTACCAGAAAAAAAGTTCGTCGTGGCCGCGCCAAAAATGACCCTAGAAATAAGTAACTCGCTGCAAACTTGTTATATCGGGATTGGCAGTAATTTAGCCAATCCCGTTGCACAAGTTAATGCTGCAATAGAAAAACTCCAACAGCTAAAAAATAGCCGCTGGCGTTACGTTTCTGCTCTTTACCGCTCCGCTCCCGTAGGGCCAGCAGGTCAGGATGACTATATCAATGCCGTTGCCTGTTTTGAAACTCGATTAGCCCCAGAGCAATTGCTCGATGCATTACAACAGATTGAAAATAGCCAGCAGCGAGTGCGCAGAGAACGCTGGGGCGCAAGAACCTTAGATCTAGACATATTGCTGATCGGTGAGCAACTAATAGACACATCTAGACTCACCATCCCTCACCCTTATATTACCCAGAGAAATTTTGTGTTAGTTCCCCTTGCTGAAATTGCACCAGAACTCACTATCAAAGGCGTGCCGATTGGCAACCTTATAAAGCTGTGCCCAGTGGGCGCCCTAGAAAAAATATCAATCTAAACAGGATAATGTCAATGAGCAAAGTCACCCTAATCACACTTAATGCCTACAAAAACACCGGGGAAAAATTTGCCGTTTTGACCGCTTATGACGCCACGTTCGCCAACGTGATTTCACAATCAGGTGTTGAAGTCATCTTAGTTGGCGACTCATTAGGAATGGTACTACAGGGAAGCGACAGTACCTTAGCGGTTAGCATGCAGGACATGATTTATCATACTGAGTGCGTAGTCGCGGGTAATAACGGCGCTCTGATCATGGCTGATTTACCTTTTATGAGTTATGCCACACCTGAACAGACCATGGTAAATTCCGCTGCTTTAATGCGTGCGGGAGCCAACATGGTAAAACTAGAAGGCGGAGCCTGGCTTGCGCAAAGCATTAAGATGCTTGACGAGCGCGGTATCCCCAGCTGCGTACATTTAGGCCTAACTCCCCAGGCGGTGAATAAATTTGGCGGCTACAAAGTACAGGGGCGAGATGATGCTAGCAGCGAGCGCCTCTATCAAGACGCCCTTACTCTCGAGCAAGCGGGTGCCAGTATTATTCTATTGGAGTGTGTGCCCTCAACCGTTGGCAAGCGCATCACCAAGGCGCTGAACATTCCCGTCATTGGTATTGGCGCTGGGCCCGATACCGATGCGCAAGTACTAGTATTACAAGATATGCTCAATATTCCCGCAGGCAAGAAAGCCAAATTTGTGAAAAATTATATCGCGGATGCCAAAGATATCCCCACGGCAATCAGCACCTATGCTGAAGAGGTTAAAAATGGAAGTTTTCCCGCTGCTGAACACTGCTTTAAATAAGCAATAGCATTGAGACTACTTTTTAAAAAACACCTTCGCTTTCAGCAAACCCTAGGAATCTGCAGATGCAAACCATTTCTAAGCTTATAGAACTACGCTCACACCTTCGTGGAGTGAGACAAAATGGACAGACGATCGCCATGGTCGCTACCATGGGTAATTTGCATGCCGGGCATATAGAATTAATCCACAGAGCCAGAGAACTCGCGGATATCGTAGTCGCCACCATTTTCGTCAATCCATTACAATTTGGTTCTGGTGAAGACCTCGAGAAGTATCCAAAAACTCTTGAGGAAGACAAGCTGCAGCTCGAAAATGCCGGTTGCCACTTGCTGTTTGCCCCAACCGAGAGCGAAGTATATCCCCATGGCAGAGATAACCAAACCATAGTAGAAGTCCCTGCCACCTCGAATCTATACTGTGGATCAAGCAGACCTGGTCACTTTCAAGGCGTGGCGACGGTGGTATGTAAACTCTATTCGATGATTCATCCCGATATTGCCATCTTTGGTCAAAAAGATTACCAACAATTACACATTATTCGACAAATGACCCAAGATTTATCCATTGATGTCAAAGTGGTTGGCTCGCCCACCACCCGCAATCAAGAGGGCCTGGCACTAAGCTCAAGAAATGGCTATTTAACGGCGGATGAGCGTCACAGAGCCACCGCCTTATATAAAGCACTGCAAACCACCGCTCAGGCACTGCAAAATAACAATGATGACTTCCCACAACTCTGTGAACAGGCCCAACTGACCATAGAAGAAGCTGGTTTTAAACGGGATTATTTCGTCATAGCCAATGCAGACACCCTAATGCTAGCACAGCCTGGAGATAAGCAGTTGGTCATCCTCGCCGCGGCTTATATGGGTGCCGCTCGACTTATTGATAATAAAGTCGTCGATATCTCCAACCAGATAAATAGTATCCCACCGGCAATCTCGTAAAACGGCTGCGTGACAGTGGACAGCACTGGACTCTCTAGTATCGTCACTAGCCCCTGCATATTTTTTATATTACCAGCCTATAAAAAAATACAATTTATTGTTTTTTGTAAACAGCGCTAGGATATAGATAAATGTTAATAAAAGAGAGTTACTATCATGAAAGAAGTTGTCATTGTCGCCGCAGGTCGCTCTGCCATTGGCGCGTTTAACGGCGCTTTATCAACCGTACCCGCCACCGACATCGGTGCTACTGTTATTAAAGGGGTGTTAGAAAAATATAACATTGCTGGATCAGAGATAGACGAGGTAATCCTCGGGCAGGTATTAACCGCAGGTTGTGGCCAAAATCCCGCCAGACAGAGCGCCATCAGTGCGGGATTAGCTGCCACTGTTGAGGCGATGACCATCAACAAGCTCTGTGGTTCAGGCCTCAAAGCAGTGCACCTTGCCTCACAGGCAATAGCTTGTGGTGACGCTGACATGATCATTGCCGGTGGCCAGGAAAACATGAGCCTATCTGCACACATCTTACCAAATTCGCGTAGCGGCAAAACCATTGGCGACTGGCAGCTTAAAGATACCATGATAGTAGATGGCCTCTGGGATGCTTTCAACGATTACCATATGGGTATTACCGCTGAGAATATCGCCGAGCAGTTTTCAATCAGCCGAGAGGCACAAGATCTATTCGCCAGTACTTCGCAAAACAAAGCACAGGCGGCCATTTCTGCAGACCGCTTTGTCGATGAAATAATACCGATCAGTATCGCACAGCGCCGTGCAGACCCAATTATTTTTAAGGTTGACGAGCAACCGCGCTTTGACTGTGAAGCGAAATCTCTCAGTAAACTGCGCCCAGCTTTTAAAAAGGATGGCACGGTGACCGCAGGTAACAGCTCTACCATCAATGATGGCGCAGCGGTGGTTATCCTCTGTAGCGCTGAAAAAGCAGCGCAACTCAAGTTGCCAATACTGGCGACAATATGTGGTTATGCTGCCAGTGGCGTCGATCCCGCTATCATGGGAACAGGCCCGATAACCGCTACTTTGAAGACCCTCGACAAAGCGGGTTGGAAAATAGACGAGTTAGACCTAATTGAAGCGAACGAAGCATTTTCAGCACAGGCAATTTGCGTTAATCAAGAGCTGGGTTGGGATATCACAAAAGTTAATGTCAATGGTGGAGCCATTGCATTAGGCCACCCAATTGGTGCCTCGGGTTGTCGTGTACTGGTCTCGCTATTACACGAGATGCAACGCCGGGATGCAAAAAAAGGTTTGGCCACACTCTGCATAGGGGGCGGAATGGGGGTCGCTCTAGCCATCGCTAGGTAAAAAAAAGCGCGGTAATTGCCGCGCTAATTCTGCATTATATAAATTCCCTTAGGCCTGTGCGATAGCTCCCTTGCCAATGCCCTCATAAGCCCTAACCTCAACGTGACGCTGTGGAAAGCGCTGCTTCAGTACTTTCACGATATGCTGAGCAATTTGCTCAACGGTGGTTTCAGAATCGAGATCATCACAGCGTTCGCTAGGTAATTTAATCCTAAAATCTCCCTGTGGCGCACTGTATTGATAACTGCTGTAACCTTGCTCTCTCGCCACTAAATGGCTGGTAGTTCCGAGATAGATATCTTGCCACTGTTCTGCCCACAGCTCTTCTAATGCGGTATCTCTGTTGCCATCGATGATTATTTCAATGCGAGAGCGGTGCCCGTGAGCAATACGCTGACAGTTGCCTTGATGTTGCGCTAAACCATGGGTGTAATGATAAAACGCCCCGCTGATGCTCTCGGGGATAAAAGAGAGCTTTAAACCTTCTATCTCGTCACCAAATAATGCTAACAGCTGACTCTCACACCAGTTTGCCAGGGATTCTAGGGTGATAGACAAGCTACTAACTTGGGTAAATGCCTGGGCGGGCGCATTGCAAATTAACGCTTTGCCATCGAGATACTTCCAAGTCAACTGCAGGTTTGTCTCATCATCTTGCATGGTCACTTGCGGACTATGCATTGGCACGACCAGGCGATGATCGACGAAGGTATCTAACCAGTCACGAACGCGACTTTTAACCAAGCCAAAATCACAGATCATACCCTGAGAGTTTAAGCTGCCATCCAATTCTAGTTGTGCCAGCCAAGATTCTCCAACCATCCCACGCTGAGAATCCAGATAAGAAAAGTCGACATTCGTTAAGTTTTTTACAAATAGTTTCAAAATTAGACCAACAAAATAAAAAGAAAAAATACCCAGTGAAATTAAAAGGTCAATATACCGCTAAATCACCGCCGTAAACGTCTCACATTTTAACCTAATGCCATCAAAGATGCGAACTGATCTCAATCTGCTTTAGCGGCAGACAGGGTGAATCGCCAACACATTAATCCTATCTAAATAAAACCGGATGATGCATGCAATGCCATGATGGTGGAGCAACTGTTATTGGCTGTAATATTCGGGCTAAAGCCCTGTTCAGGAATAACAGCTGAGGTATAATGCTGATTTATAGAACTGAGTTAAACAACATGCGTTTAGATAAATACCTCGCCCACGCCACTGGCCTCTCCCGTAAAGAAGTTAAAAGGTTACTGTACAGAAAAGAGATTACGGTCAATAGCACTGTCATCAAAGATGCAGCCTATAAAGTGGTGTCTACAGATGAGGTAAGTTTCAATCAACAAATAATTGGTGCGCCTCAACACCGCTATCTGATGCTCAACAAACCTCAGGGCTATGTCTGTTCAAATGATGATCCAACTCACCCAACGGTAGCAGGCCTACTCGACACTGAAATTAGAGCCAATGAGCTACACATCGCCGGTCGGTTAGATGTTGATACCACCGGCTTAGTACTCGTCACTACCGATGGTCAGTGGCTGCATAAAATAACCTCTCCCAACCACAAAAGAGCCAAGCGTTACCTAGTTGAAACTGTCGACCCTATCAGTGTTGATACCATTAAATTATTTGCCGAAGGTGTTCAACTCAAAGGAGAAAAGCACCTAACCAAACCCGCTATACTCGAAATCATAGAGACGCACATCGCCTATCTCACCTTGACTGAAGGCAAGTATCACCAGGTAAAAAGAATGTTTGCCTCGACCGGTAATAAAGTACTAGAGCTACACAGGGATCGAATTGGTGAGATCAGCTTAGATGAAAACTTAGCACTCGGGGAATATCGAGTTCTGACTGAAGCTGAAATTTCATCTATTCAATGAGACTAATTCCATGAGTCAGCAACTTAGCTTTGAACTACTTTTTGAGCATTTTTCTGCAGTGTCAGCCACTTCACTGTGGATTTTAGATGAGAACCCTCCCTCACACTTGCCGCCAGCCAACCCATTAATTCATATTATCAGCAACAGAATCGATGTCGTTGCTTTAATGAAAGCACATGGGTTTGAGGCCAGTTACAGTGATTTTGATTTCAGCACTATCCCCCTCACTCGTTATCAGTATATTTTCTTTAGAATTTCTAAAGAAAAAGCCCTCGCTCACTACGTCATAAATTCCGCCTATCAATTATTACAAGACAAAGGTAAATTAATCATTAGTGGCGCTAAACAGGAGGGAATCAAAGGCTATATTGAACGTTCAAGCAAACTCTACACTAAACTAGAAACCCTAAAAGCTGACAAACAACACTGGGCGGCAATATTAGAGCGCAATGAACCTATCATTCAGCCCTTAGCAGACAAAAACTATCCCGTATTACGCTCGATCAACACCGCGCAAGAGCGCTTCCCCGCCTTTGATTTTTTCTCTAAACCTGGTGTATTTGGCTGGGATAAAGTAGATGCGGGAAGTTTATTACTGATAGAACTCTTACAAGACATTTATCAGCAATCTCCTGCCCCTAACAATGTATTAGATATAGGCTGCGGTTATGGTTATCTGAGCATCTGCTGTGCAGTCTTGTTTAATACACCCGTGGTCGCCTGTGATAATAACGCAGCAGCTATTAGTGCCTGTCGTCGTAATCTTGCTCAATTAAATGCGGCACATCAAGTGATAGCAACGAATTGCACCCAAGGTATTATCGAAAAATTCTCGTTGATTGTATGCAACCCTCCCTTTCATAGCGGTTTTGAGGTGGAAAACAATCTCACTGATCAATTTTTAAAAGGCGCCAAAGAGCGGTTAGCACCGGGGGGAATGGCGCTATTTGTGGTTAACTTACATATCCCGCTAGAGAGAAAGGCCAGAAATTATTTTAACCACATACAGACAATTTCTGATAACCAACACTTTAAAGTCATAAAGTTAGAAAACCACTAAAGACCTCTCGCTGGTGGTTAAAAGGCTTAAAAAAAACGCGCATTTATCTCAATAACATACCGAGAGAGCCCTGTGGCATATGCTCTAAACCCGCTGTCAAATACCCCTTCAATTCGGCGTAGCGCTGTTGCTGGGGCTCACTTTTTCGCAGATTTTGCAGTAAACTTAAATAGCGTTTGGCCATGCGAGCAGATTTATCCCGCCCCGCCTCATCATGTAAAGCCTCTAGATAAACTTGTGCTAAATTAAGCAAGGCAGTGCCATTTTCGCGGTCAAGTTCCAAGGACATGGTGAAATATTTGATCGCCTTGGTTCTATTATTGCTCAAGTACTGCTTAATTCCCTGCAAATTAACTTTATTGCTCATTTCAGGTTGAGCACTCTGCCCATCACTGGCAACGTCATCGGTCTCCTGCGCCAGCACCGCCTCATATTCAGGCACTATCGACAATGCGGATTGTTGTAGGCTATCGATATCTGTATTGATCTTATTTAAATCCCGTACCTTCTCAGCTAATACCCGAAACTGTACAGCACCTTCTGGATTTCCCAAATCTTCTTGGAGCTGACTTTTAAACAGTGCGATTTTTACTTTTAATTCAGCATCATTCGGAAAAGAACTGAGCGCCTCCTTGAGTAATAACGCTATATCATCCTCTGTTTTTTGTTTATCGGTTGCGCTGGCTAACTCTTTACGCTGTATATTGGCCAGCCCCAAATATGGCTCCGGGGTCCGGTGACAACTACCATCGTTCAACTGAATAACGCGATTATAGGCAGTTTCTGCGATCTGTGTGTTACCGGAATAGCTGGCTAGATTAGCTAATTTTAAGTTTCTAGGTATCGCGATGGAACTGATTTTAACCGCCTCATCTAAGGCCAGCATAGAATCTTCTAACCGACCACTTAACTCATAGAGCTTGGCTTTAAGATCGTAAGCTTTAATTAACCGCGGGGCTTTGACGATTAATTCATCCAGTTTTTGCTCCGCCTGTTGGTATTGCGAGCAACCAATTAACGCCTCACATATTTTTAAGTCGATACTATTATGCGGGGCCTCTGATGCTACTTCTTGAAGCAGTAAAAGTGCTTCTTGGAACTGCTCACTTTGCAGTAACAGATCGGCTTTCTTCTTCTTTACGGCAATAATTGATAAATTTTGGTCTAACACAAAGTCGCAAAAATCTAGCGCCCTGCTAATATTGCCGGTGTCTAGTGCTTGGTTGATTGGCTTTACGGCCTGCTTACGCGCCAGCGCACTTTCTAAACGCAACTGTAATTGACTTAAGGTAAAAGGCTTGCTGATAACAAAATCAGGTTCACTGTCTGTCGCGTGAATAATCACTTCAGAAGAATTATCACCGCTCATAAACCCCCAACAAGCAGAGGGCTTGATCAGTCCCTTATGCCTCGCCTCTTCTAATAATTGCAAACCAGAGTATCGATCAGCATTTGAATGTCCTAATAGTACTAAATCGTACTCTTCTGCTGCTACCAGTTCTAAGGCCCTCGTGGAGGTATTTGAACCTTTAATATAACTGAAGCCAAGTTTGGACAAAATAGCCGTGGTGGAAGTGCGAACCAAACTACTGGAATCGATAACCAGTGCACGCTTATTGGAAAAGTCTATGATAACCAAAATAATCGTCCTTAATATATTTCTGCTGTCACTTTAGCCGCTGCAAAATGCAGTGATATAAAATTAAGCTAACGCAGCCAAATAAATCATATTAAACTACTATTATTTAATGAAAATCGCAAAGTAATCAACAAGAAAGAAACAATATTAAGCTTATATTTATAATTAAAGATACTCTATTAAGCATAGCTGAATTGAGAGAATAAAGAGAGCGGTATACCAGACTTAAAGGCGCGGATCGAGTCTTGGAAGTTTAATGGTAAAACTAGTGCCTACCTCTAATTCGCTGCTGCAATGCACCGAGCCTTTTAGGTTTCCAACCACCAAGTTATACAATATATTCATGCCCAAACCACTGCCTCCCGCACTGCGAGAAGTGGAAAAAAAGGGCTCGTATATTTGGTCTAAAACCTCTTGTGTCATTCCCACCCCATTATCTTGGTATTCTATAGTTAAGTTTTCGCTGCTTAATGTCAGTTCAATATTAATACAGCCCGCTTTTTTCCCGGTGAATCCATGATTTTTTGAGTTCATGATTAGGTTGGAAATTATCTGCGAGAAAAAACCTGGATAACTATACACATTAAAATCGTCTTTTCGCCCATACTTTATTACCACGCTGGCATTGCGCAACTCTGGCTTTAAACTCTCTACGATACTATTTATATACTCAACAAGATTAAAATTTCTCTCCATATCGCTGGAGATATCCACCGAGACCATTTTAAAATTATGGACTAGATCACTGGCTTGGGTTAAATGACTGATAACGATTTCACTGGAGTATTTAGCTGACTGGAGGAATTTGACGAAGTCCTGTTTACGCAGTTCGCCGCGGTGAAAGGCCCTATCAAATTTGCTAATTTTATCGCCGAGACTAGAGATGAAAGTTAAGCAAATTCCCAGTGGGGTATTTAACTCATGGGAGACTCCTGCCACTAAGCGTCCTAATGAGGCCATCTTAGCGGATTCTATCAGCTGTTCTTGTGCTTGATGTAAATTATCAATAGTCAGATGTAATTCTTGGGTGCGTTCATCAATCAAGATTTCAAGATTGTTTTTATGTAGCTCTAACTCTTGGTTGCTCTGGGATAATAACGTCGTGCGCTGTTCAACTAACTGCTGTAAATGCAGCTGATAACTGTTATTTTCCCGTTTTAATCTCACTTGTTCTAAGGCTCTTGCGACAGACGCCTCCAATAAATTCATATTGGTTACAGGTTTTGTTATATAGTCAAAAGCGCCCAAATGCAGGGCATCTACGACATCCCCCATCGAACCTGCTCCCGAGATTACGATAACGGGAATATGCGGATAAGCTGATACCGAGTGTTTTAGAAACTCAATCCCACCCATCTTTGGCATCCGTAAATCGGTCAAAATAAGATCTGGTTGGAGCGATTCTAATAATGCCAATCCGGTATTACCATTATCTGCCCCGACGACTTTATAGCCGAAATCTTCGAGTGAATCACAAAAACTACTTCTGACGATATCCTCATCATCTATGATTAATATAGTTTGGGTTGAACATTCTAAGTTCAAAACAATACTCCTCTAAGACAGTCAACTTAACTATTAATAAAAAATTGACCCCGTCATGTTTAATTTTAGCGACCTTCTAGGAGATAGCCATGGATGGACTAAACACATTCTTCAATTTTATGATTTTATTTATTAACTTTGAAAGTGCACCTTGGCATTAAAGCAACATCACTAGGGCGCTTTTTTCCCGGTCAGGGGAAGACAAATAATAAACTTCGTATACTCTCCAACCACAGAATCCACCGTAAGCTTCCCTCCATGGTTTTCGGTGATAATAAAGTAGGAAACACTGAGCCCTAAACCTGTACCCAACCCTTCACTCTTTGTGGTGAAAAACGGATCGAATACGCGTAGTTTTACCTCATCATTGATTCCAGGTCCATTATCCTCTATTTCTATCATGACTTGCTTTAACTTATCGTCGTAGTTAATTCTAAGAATAAGCTGTGGCTTATGGACACCGTCTTCCTGCATTGCCTGCGCAGCATTTCTTAATAAATTCAAAAACACTTGTTGAATTTTCCCCGCTTCACAATTAATCAGGGGAAGATCGAGTTGATATTCTTTAACAATTACAATATTTTTAAAATCATAGTGATGTTTTAAGCTGTGATCAGTCATCGATAATTCTAAGGCTTGATTTAATAAATGAATGATACTGTGCTCTGCGCTAAGAGCTTGATTTTGACGAGAAAAATCCAACATATTGTCAACAATCAAAGCAATTCGGTGACCAGAGGCAATAATGTTGTTTAACATTACAACGATTCCTCGACGCTCCATATACTGATTGATAGTCGCTAAATCCGTGCCTAATTCTGCTGCTAGTTGGGTACTGGCAATGACATCGTGATTTCCCAGCCTATTTAACACCACATTTGCAGTTTGCATCATACCGGCTAGTGGATTATTAATTTCGTGCGCCATGCCTGCCGCTAACCCTCCGAGAGACAACATTTTTTCTGATTGGATCATCATTTCAGAAATCATCACTTGCTCAGTGACGTTATCAAATCTAATCACGGCTCCCGCTCCGGCTTCAGTGCCGGAGATCAGTGGATAAATAGTAATGTCTTCGTACAGAGTAACCTGATTTTTGATATACATGCGCTTTCGTTGCGAGCTTTCTTTGCCTAAACTAATCGCATCGGAAATTTTTCTCATATCGGCTTCCAATCTTGGAAAGATCTGGGTCAATTTCTTCTGATATGCTCGCTCTGGACTTATCCCCGTTTCACTTTGCGCTGCCAGGTTCCATTGAATAATCC
>JABSRA010000114.1 GCA_013215445.1 Oceanospirillaceae bacterium | reverse complement strand
TGTACTTAGGCTTTGTCGGGAACAAAATTCTGCCTTTCCACTTACGTTTTACCGACAGGGATGTCGGGTACTTAGGCTTTGCAGGAGCACAAAGCCTGACCGTACATCCTGACCATAAAAAAGCCGGTGGAGCTTTTGGCTCAACCGGCTATTATTAGCAATCGCTACCTTTAGATCTTAAAAGGATCGCGCTTAACAATAGTCTCCACACGATCAGGACCTGTCGAAATTATATCGACGGGTGCACCGACCAATGCTTCAATTCGCTCAATGTAGTCAATCGCCGCCTGCGGCAATTCCGCCAGAGTTTTAGCCCCTACCGTCGACTCAGTCCAACCCGGTAACTCTTCATAAACCGGAATTGAATTCTCGTAATCTTCACTATCGATCAACGAGGTCACAACATTACCTTGCTTGTCTTCATAGCCGATACAAATCTTGATCGTCTCTAGACCATCCATGACATCTAACTTGGTCAAGCAGATACCGGTAATTGAACTCACTTGAATAGCTCGCTTGATCAGTACCGCATCAAACCAACCGCAGCGACGTGCACGCCCAGTGGTAGCACCCACTTCATGTCCACGCTCTGCAAGCCCCTGGCCAATTTCACAGTGTAACTCAGTCGGGAAAGGACCCCCGCCAACACGTGTGGTATAAGCCTTAGTAATACCTAAAATATAATCCAGATACATCGGTCCGAAACCACTGCCTGTCGCGACACCACCAGCGGTAGTATTCGACGAGGTGACGAAGGGGTATGTACCGTGATCGATATCCAGTAATGCACCTTGTGCACCCTCGAACATAATATTCTCACCGCGCTCGCGCATACCGTGGATTATTTGGGTAACATCCGCCACCATTGGCTTGATCACTTTGGCCATTTCCATACACTGCTCGAAAACGACATCCACACTGATCGACTCAACACCGTAATAATTAACCAGTGAGAAGTTATGGTATTCCATCACTTCAGTCAACTTAGTCAAGAAACGCTGGGGATCCATCATGTCTGCAATTCGCAGACCACGACGCGCCACCTTATCTTCATAGGCGGGGCCGATGCCACGCCCAGTGGTGCCAATTTTAGCGTTACCACGCTTTAATTCGCGCGCATTATCCAAGGCGATATGATAAGGCAGTATCAATGGGCAGGCAGGGCTTATTTTTAAACGCTGACTAACCTTAATTCCAACTTTCTCCAACCCTGACATTTCTTTGAGCAATGCCTCTGGAGACACTACCACGCCATTGCCGATCAGACAGAGCACATTTTCGCGCAGGATTCCCGAGGGAATCAAATGCAATATGGTGGTCTTACCCTCTATCACTAATGTATGGCCGGCATTATGCCCGCCTTGAAATCGGACCACTGCCGATACTTCTTCTGTTAGCAAATCGACAATTTTACCTTTGCCTTCATCGCCCCATTGTGTGCCTAAAACAACTACGTTCTTGCCCATTGCTGTCTCTTAATTTTTGAGTTTAAGATTACGATCGCTGGGTACAATTACCCAGTTATCAGCTTGTTGTACCAGTTCCCGATCACAGTGCAAAGTCGCCTCGTGATCATCCGCTGGTAACTGTTGTATAACTCGCACACCTTGTGCTCGAAGCTCTGCTATTGCCTTTAATAGCGAAGCATCTTCCCCGGCCGGTGCCAACACACCGAGCCTTGCATCTATATTGGCACTGATGTCACACAAGGTAACTAAATCAGTACTAAATCCGGTGGCCGGTCTCGGCCTGCCAAAATCTTTACCTATACCATCATAGCGCCCACCCTTGGCGACCGCTTGCGCAAAATCCGGGGACAGCACCGAAAACACCACCCCAGTGTGGTAATTTGCCCCGCGCAGCTCGGCCAGATCAATATAGAGATCGACCTGGGGATAGCGTTTTTGCATGATTGCCGCCAGCTTAACCAAATACGCCAACGCCTGTTTAACTTCGCTAGAGGCCAGACCTAAAATCTCACTGGCGGATTCTAGAACATCAATACCACCGTTGAGGCGCGGCAGTGCCAACAGCATCTTTGAGATCGACGAGTCCACGGCTAATGAGGCGACAAACTCCGTCAATTCTGGCAGCGCTTTGATCTGTACCAATTCGTGGTAGCGCTTATTTTGCTCATCCGTCATTGATGCCTGGGCCACGACCCCGCTATAAACATCCACATGACCTAAATCTAAGCTCAATTCATCGCTGATGCCGCAGCTGAATAAAGTCTCTAACATCAGCGAGATAACTTCAACATCACTCTCTATACCGGCGTGTCCGTAGATTTCAGCACCCAGTTGCAATGGGTTTCTAGACGCCAGCATGTTTTCTGCGCGGGTATGTACCACTGAACCGCAATAACAGAGTCGATTAGCGCCTTCATGGCTCATTCGATGTGCATCGATACGAGCAACTTGAGGGGTAATATCTGCACGCAAACCCAGCGTTCGACCAGATTCCTGGTCAACTAATTTGTAGGTTTTTGTATCCAGATCCCTACCGACACCAGTCAGTAGTGAGTCTAAATGTTCGACGAGGGGCGGCATTACCTGCTCATAACCCCAATTATCGTATAAATCTAGTAAACGACGGCGCAATACTTCCACTTGCCGGGCTTTAGGCGGCAATATTTCTTTCACACCATCTGGTAATAGCCAGCGATCAGCTAACGCCATATCAATCTCCACTTCCTATCAACATCGTTCAATATTACTGGGCACAACAAGTATATCGCCGCTTAATCTATAGTAGCGCTGTTTCGTGCTGCCTACACTTAGCAAAAACTAACAACACTCACTGCGCTGCTTGCTCAGCCATTTACACTTAACTAACAAAGCATCGCTAAATAACCATCTAGCACACACAAAAAAACCGGACTAAAGGTTTAGTCCGGCTTGATCAATTCTAACATTAATGTGCAGTATAATTATATTACTTTTACACTTTGATGTTTATTTAGCCGCTGTAGGGTCAGAAAAGTATTTAAAGAACTGACTATTGGGCTTAAGTAACATCACATCACCATTACCGTTGAACGACTGCTCATAAGCTTTTAAGCTACGGGTAAATGAGTAGAACTCAGCGTCGGCTTGGTAAGCTGCCGCGTAAGTTGACGCTGCTTTCGCATCACCTAAACCACGCTGTGTCTCTGATGTTTTGTACGCTTGGGCCAATAAGATAGTTTTCTCTCTATCAGCATCGGCGCGAATTCCCTCGGCTACTTCTTTACCGCGAGATCGCAACTCACGTGCTAAACGCTCACGTTCGGTACGCATCCGCTCATACACTGATTCAGAAACTTCCGGTGGCAATTCAATTTTCTTGATTCGCACATCGACTATTTCAATGCCTAATGAACCAGCAACACCCTGCAGCGCTGCAGCGCCCTCTAGAGTCTTTCCAGCCAGAGCACTCGCCTTAGTCGGATCATTCAACCAAAGTTTAACATCGGCCATCAGCTTTTCACGCTCACCTGATACCACTTCATTCAACGTTCTGCTACCAAACTGGTTACGCAGCTGAGTTTCTACCCGCACAGAGATTAAATCTGCAGCGCGAAACTCATCACCCGAGGTGGCTGTGTAGTACTTTTGCACATCAACGATGCGCCACTTGACAAAAGAGTCGACGATTAGACGTTTCTTTTCACTGGTCAAAAAGGCCTGTGGGCGAGAGTCTAAGGTTAATAAACGACCGTCAAATTTACGTACTTTATTGACGAAAGGTATCAGCACGTGCAAACCTGCCTGCACATCACTCTCTACCACTTCACCAAAACGTAATTTTACAGCCCGCTCTGTCTCTTGCACTATATACAAAGACTTAGACCCAATAATCAGAGCCAGCAACAATCCAATAGTGACTAATAATGGCTTACCACTCATCAACGGGACTCCCTTCTAGTAGTTTGATTACGACGCAATTGATCATATACCTGATCACTTACTTCACGTATAGCTTGCGCATCCAAACGGGCACTGCCGCCTGTGTTCGCAGCAGAACGATTCTGCATCAGCTTATCCAGTGGTAAAAACATCACATTGTTACCCCCTTCAACATCCACTAACACTTTAGAGTTATTGGATAATACTTTTTGCATCGTATCTAAATAAAGTCTTTCGCGGGTAACGTTAGGCGCTTTCTTATACTCGGCTAAGACTGCACTAAATCTTGCAGCTTCACCTTCGGCGTTAGCGACCACTTGCTGTTTATAAGCATCGGCTTCAGCCAACATGCGCTTAGCGGCACCACGTGCTTCAGGTAGAATACCCTTGGCATAGGTCTCGGCTTCGTTTTTAGAGCGCTGCTCATCTTCACGGGCTTTGATCACATCATCAAACGCATGTTGCACCTGATCGGGAGCTTGAGCATTTTTGATGTTGACCTGGGTAACTTGAATCCCGGTGCCGTAAATCTGCATATTACTCTGCAACTGAGATTGCACTTCAACTGCAAGGGCATTACGTCCTTGAGTCAAGATAGAATCCATGTCTGATCCACCGACAACATGGCGCAATGCAGATTCAGCCGCGAGCCCCAAACTTTGATCGGGACTGCGCACTTGCAGAACAAAAGCGCTGGCATCACTGACCACATACTGAACCGTCATGCCGACATCGACGATGTTTTCATCACCGGTCAACATCTGTGCATTATGATCCGAGCTTCTGACTCGAGTGGTATTGACGACGGTGACTTTATCAACCAATGGCGGATTCCACTGCAGGCCGGGACCAACGACTTCGCTAAATTTGCCCAGACGCAACACTACACCACGTTCCTGTTGATCGACGGTATAGAATCCTAGACCACCCCACACCAAAGCAGCTATGACAAATAATACGCCAAACATCATTGGGCTGTTGGTAGGTCCGGTCATTTTATTACCGGAACCTGAGCCTTTTTTCTTACCGCCAAATATTTCACTTAGCTTATCTTGCAGCTGACCTAATGCTTCATCTAGATCTGGCGGCCCCTGTTCGTTGCCACCTTTACCACGGTCTTTACGGTTTTTATCATCACCGTTTCCCCAAGGATCCTGGTTTTTACCATTACCACCGGGCTCATTCCAAGCCATATTGCTCTCCGTTTAATAAGAGTTTAAAAAACTTTTGACATTAACATTAAATAGCCAATTTTAGCCAGCTACTCAATACCATTGTCACCTGTTATCCTGCACCAACTAGTAGACTTCTACTATTCGATAAGGTTCTGTTGGCATGCCTACTCTGGTCAACATTTGCAGCAAATCTTTACGCTGCACGCGGACATCAAGCAACATACTCCCATCTTCATCGACCGACTCCGACACCACTGCGCCTTTAGCAAACAGCAACGATCGCAATTGACCATATTGTGGCGCGACTTTAATCACTTCCACAATCAAATCTTCACTCAATAATTCGGTGATCGCTTTAAACATCAGATCGATGCCTTCACCGCTCACCGCAGACAACCAAACTCGCTGTGGTTTGCCCTCACTGTCATAGTCAATACGTGCAGAGCGCCCCTCTAACAGATCCATTTTATTATAGATTTGTAGCACGGGAACATCTTCTGCACCTATTTCCATTAATACTTCATGGACTTCCGTTATATTCTGCGCCCGCTCCTCGTCGTAACAGTCGATCACATGCAGCAATAGTGTCGCCTCAACGGTCTCTTGCAAGGTGGCACGAAACGACTCAACTAGTTTATGCGGCAGATGCCGGATAAAACCGACCGTATCGATCAAGATAGCGGAACCGACATCAGCTAATTCAATTTTACGCAAGGTCGGATCTAAGGTTGCGAATAATTGATCGGCAGCATAGACATCCGCCGTGGTAATTTTATTGAATATTGATGACTTTCCGGCATTGGTATAACCCACCAACGCCAGTGTTGGCACTTCTGCACGCGCCCTCGCCTTGCGGCCTTGCTCTCGCTGGGTGCGCACTTTTTGCAGGCGCTTGTGGATGGTCTTCACCCGCTCACGCAGTAAGCGCCGATCTGTTTCTAATTGTTTCTCGCCGGGACCGCGCAAGCCAATTCCGCCCTTTTCACGATCTAGATGGGTCCAACCACGGACCAAGCGTGTTGACATATGCTCTAGCTGCGCCAGCTCCACTTGCAATTTACCTTCGTGGGTACGCGCCCGCTTGGCAAAAATATCTAAAATCAACCCCGTTCTATCCAGCACTCTACATTCAAGCTCGGTTTCGACGTTGCGTTCTTGAGCGGGACTCATGGCATGATTAAATATCACCAAGGTCGCCTCGTGCTTATGCACAAGCTGCTTTAATTCGTCGAGTTTTCCTGAACCTATAAAATACTTAGGGGAAGGTTTATTTCGAGATCCAGTTAACATCTCGATGGGATCGGCACCGGCAGAAAGGGCCAGTTCTTCTAATTCACGAGGCGATTCTTGATCGGCTTCAGCAGCCATCTCCATGTGAACTAGAATTGCTCTCTCGCCGGATTTTGGGCGTTCAAAAAACAATCAATATTCCTTTTATTCTTCCGGCTTCTCTTCCGGTTGTGGCAATTTAACCGGGCGCGATGGCACCACCGTCGAAATTGCATGCTTGTATACCATTTGACTGACAGTGTTTTTCAGCAAAATAACAAACTGGTCAAAGGATTCTATCTGCCCTTGAAGCTTGATACCGTTAACTAAAAAAATGGATACTGGTACCCGTTCTTTGCGTAACACATTAAGATAAGGGTCTTGTAACGTTTGCCCTTTTGACATATTAGAATCTCCAAATAAAAATTAATATTTAATCATCCTATTTTAGATTAAATATTAGGTAACTGCCCGATCATTTTCTAATTAATTAACAATGGGCATCGGATATAGTCAGTGGCAACGGCCAACTCAAACTTTACATCCAAAAAACATCGGTTTTATGAAAAAAACATTCTCTTTTCAACCTTCCGACAGCAAAAACACGTTACATCTATATAGTGGCAGAGTCTAGTAATTTCAAGACCCTAGCCGTTAAATCTACAGATTCAAAATCCAGCCACTGCAACTCATCCCAACTACGCAGCCAGGTTATCTGGCGTTTAGCCAGTTGCCTGGTGGCAATCACTGCTTTTTCTTGTAGGCCGTTCAAATCAATTTCACCTTCTATATGCATCCACGCCTGTCGATATCCGACGCAGCGCATCGAGGGTAACTCCAGGCTCAGATCGCCACGCTGATACAGCGCTTCTACCTCTGCCACAAACCCCTGCTGCAACATTAACTTAAAGCGTTGTTCAATCCGCTGATGCAAGGTTTTTCGCTCGCGGGGCATAATGGCTAAATTTAATACATTATAGGGTAATTTTTGCAGTTGCTGAGTCGCCCAGTGTGCGGTTAACGTTTTACCGCTAATTTTGTAGACCTCCAACGCGCGCTGAATACGCTGCGAGTCATTGGGTGCGAGCCTCGCTGCAGATTCCGGATCCACTTCTTGCAGCTGCGCATGTACAGCTGGCCAGCCCTCGGACAAGGCATGCTCGGCTATCTGCTGCCTCACTGCCTGATCGGCCTCGGGCAGGTTGGCCATGCCCTTGGTCAACGCATTAAAATACATCATCGTTCCACCGACCAATAGCGGGATTTTATTACGTCGCACAATATCTTGCATTAACGGCAGCACATCCGCTCGAAACTGTGCCGCTGAATAACTTTCGCTAGGATCGATGATATTGATTAAATGATGTGGATACTTTAACAGCTCATCCGGACTTGGCTTGGCGGTCCCTATATCCATGTCCCGATAGACCAGCGCCGAGTCCACAGAAATCAATTCACAAGGTAAATTATCATACAGATCCATTGCCAGTGCTGTTTTGCCCGATGCGGTGGGGCCCATCAGGAATATGGCTCTGGGTAACAACTCTCTCTGCATATTATTGGCCTCGCATAAATAGCTTATCTAGATCACTTAAACTCATCTCACTCCAGGTGGGACGACCGTGATTACACTGTCCGCTGCGCTCTGTGGTTTCCATATCTCTGAGCAATTGGTTCATCTCGGGAATGGTCAACTGCCGATTGGCGCGGACCGAGCCATGACAGGCCATCGTAGACAGCAATTCGTTGATCGATTCTTCAATTTTTCGGGAATTACCTAACGCCAGTGTATCGGCTAATACATCTCGCACCAACTGCTCAACATCGGATTTGGCCAGTGCGACTGGGACTTGTCGAATGGCGATAGCCTCTTCCCCCAAACGCTCTAACTCAAAGCCCAATTGGCTAAACAGCTGTTGATGCTCCTCGGCACAGTCCACCTCTAAACTACTTAGCGCCACACTCACCGGCACTAATAGTGGCTGCGAGCGAACTTTTTCACGACTGTAAGAGGTTTTCAGACGCTCGTAGACAATTCTCTCATGAGCTGCATGCATATCAACCACCACTAAGCCGCTTTCATTTTGCGACAAAATATAAATACCGTGCAGTTGGGCAATGGCAAAACCTAAGGGTGGAATCTCACTGCTAGACGTCGCGGGCATACTCGGCGCTGGTTGTGCTACTGCATCCCCACCACGCCCTAGCTGACTGTAAATACCCGCTTGCTCGCGCAACACCCCGGTTGCTGCACGCGGGCTCTGGTAGGCTGAAACGGGCAAATTAACCCCAGCACTTTGGGGTACATTAAGTCCTATGCCCTGCTGCTGAGGTATCGGCTGCGCTGTATCAAGCTGATTTTCTGACTGCGCTGCCGCCTTTTGAAAACCGGGGCGCTCATCTGCAATCACCCGATGAATAGCGCGAAACAGGAAATCATGAACCAGACGATTTTCCCTAAACCTCACTTCATGTTTAGTCGGGTGTACGTTCACATCCACCAGCGCAGGATCTAGCTCAAGATAGAGCACGTACGCCGGATGACGACCATTAAAGAGTACATCTGAATAGGCTTGGCGTAACGCGTGTGTCACCAGCCTATCTTTGATCATTCGCCCATTGACGAAAAAATACTGCAAATCCGCCTGTGAACGGGAAAACGTGGGGAGACTTATCCAGCCCTTCAGGCTCAACCCCGATGATTCGGCCTGCATTTCCACTTTTAGCGATTGATCGACAAAAGCGGGCCCGCAGATAGCGGCGACACGCCGCTCCTGCTCGCGCAAACTGGCCGCTTTTTTCAGCAGACGGATGACGCGACCATTGTGACTGAGCGAAAATTCCACATCAAAACGCGACAGCGACATTCTTTTAAGCACGTCATCTAGATGTTTAAACTCGGTATTTTCAGTGCGCATAAATTTGCGCCTTGCGGGGGTATTAAAAAACAAGTCCCGCATTTCCACGGTGGTGCCCTGGGGGTGCGAACTGGGGCTGATCTGCGTCGACATTTCTCGCCCCTCGGCTTTCACTACCCAGGCAGCGTCTGCGTCTTGTCTTCGCGAGGTAAGTGTCAGGCGAGAGACCGAGCTAATACTGGCGAGAGCTTCACCTCTAAATCCCAAACTTGCCACTGACTCTAAATCGGCTAACTCGATAATTTTAGAGGTGGCATGACGACTCAGTGACAGCGCCAAGTCTTCTTTTTCAATACCATGGCCATTATCGCGGATTTTGATGAGTTTAATACCACCTTGCTCAATCTCTACTTCTAGTTTGGTCGCTCCCGCATCTAAACTATTTTCAAGCAACTCTTTAACCACTGAAGCAGGTCTTTCGACAACTTCGCCCGCCGCTATTTGGTTGGCGAGACGCGGGGATAATAACTGTATTCGCTGCATAATAACTCTAACTCTATAAGCACTTAACTGGTGGGGATTTGCAGTGTTTGACCAATGCGAATTCTATCATTTTTCATATTATTTAACGCCTTCAACGAGGCGAGCTTAACACCATAGCGCACGGCTATTCTTGACAGAGAATCTCCGCTAACCACCTGATACCGCATTCTTTTAGCTAATCCATCACCATGTTTTTGACGATAAACTTCAGTGAAGGGCGGCGGATTATTAATAAAATGCTCTTTTATTCCCCTGAACACCGCCAGCGCCATTTTTTTTCTGTATGCGGCGGTTCTTAAAGCGCGCTCTTCCGATGGATTGGAGATAAACCCGGTCTCTATTAAAACCGAGGGGATATCAGGCGATTTTAAAACCAAAAAGCCCGCTTGTTCAACACTGGGTTTGTGCATTTTGGCAAATTTAGCGATATTTTTATGTATTTTCGTCGCCACTTCCCGGCTACCTTTGCGTGAGGCCGTCATCGACATATCCAACAACACACCTTTTAGCACCTGATCTTTATTGCCTAAATTAAGCTTGCCAACCCCACCGATCAAATCTGAGCTATTCTCTTTTTGCGCCAACCAACGGCCCACTTCACTACTGGCCCCTCTGTTGGATAAGACCCAGACGGACGCTCCATGGGCTCTTTTATCTTTAAAGGCATCCGCGTGAATAGACACGAACAAATCGGCGTTTTTCTGCCGCGCAATGTTGGTACGACCCCGTAGACTGACGTAATAATCATTGCGCCTAATCATCCTGGAAATAAAACCGGGCTCGGCATCCAGCAGCTTTTCTAATTCTTTGGCGATCGCTAACACCACCTGCTTCTCGCGCAGTCCAGAGGCGCCTATCGCCCCAGGATCTTCTCCCCCGTGACCTGCATCTAATGCGATCACAATGTCGCGCAGTTTCTTCCCGGGGAGCGGCGCTTTTATGACTAAATTATTACTCTCATTTTTAGCCCCATCGCTCTCCTGCAAGTCACCCTTAGGCTTCTTAACTGACACTGGTTTAGTTTTTTCAGCCCTAACCTGCTCTGTTATGCCCAGATCAACCACCAAGCGATGCCCATACTTGCCATTGGGCGCAAGTGTGAAGCTGATGGGACGCACCGGCTCAGTCACATCTAAGACGATCCGCAACGACCCATTATTACTCGTTCTCAACTTTTTGATCGGGCTATTGCTCAGGTCAATTTTACTCAAATCGACATTCAGCTCGACATCTTCAACGTCCAGCACCACTCGATCAAGATTGGTTAAAGTAAATATTTTATGTTTAACTTCACCCGAAAGATCGAATACTAAGCGAGTATTGTCCGGGGCCAACCAAATTCTCAGATTATTGATCTTTTGCTTGGCCTGCAGTGAGACTGACGAAAAAGCCAAACAGCAAACAAATAGCTGTACAACAAACTTAATAGCGGTCTTTCTTGAAGCTTTCATAATAGGTAAAAGCGCCTTGTAACAGTTAAAATGAACAAATTTCGGCTGTAGAACATTTACAATTCAGTCTCATTTTCAAGCAGCGAATTAAGCACCATAACAGCTCGCTCACCCTTTATCGTCAACGCGTGAAAGCGCAGCAATCTACCTGGATTTTGCATGCTTAATACTATTTCTAGATCGGCACTCGGCAGTGCACCAATCCCTTTATCAGGCCATTCAATCAAACAGAGCATACCCTTAGCAAAATAATCTCTAATCCCTAAGTACTCAAGCTCTTCCGGGTCACTGAGGCGGTAAAGATCAAAATGATAAATACAAGAATCCGCAGATTCATAGGGCTCCACCAACGTATAAGTGGGGCTTTTCACCACACCTAAATGACCCGCGGCG
>JABSRA010000113.1 GCA_013215445.1 Oceanospirillaceae bacterium | reverse complement strand
CTCTGGTGTTTGCGTACGTGCGGATCTCGGTGGTGTGGTTGAGACTGTGGATGCGGCGCGTATCGTTATTCGCGTTAGCGATGATGAAATTCCGGCAGGTGATGCTGGGGTTGATATCTACAACCTTACCAAATATACCCGTTCAAACCAAAATACTTGTATCAATCAGAAGCCAATTGTAAGACCTGGAGACCTCGTACAACGCGGTGATATCATGGCAGATGGCCCGTCTATTGATATGGGCGAGTTGGCGCTAGGGCAAAATATGCGTATCGCATTTATGCCTTGGAACGGTTACAACTTCGAAGACTCGATCTTGATTTCAGAGCGGGTTATCGAAGAGGATAGATTTACCACTATTCATATTTCTGAACTAACTTGTGTTGCTCGCGATACGAAGCTGGGTTCTGAAGAAGTGACCTGTGACATACCCAACGTTGGTGAATCTGCACTGGCTAAGTTAGATGAGTCCGGTATTGTGCACATTGGTGCCGAAGTTGGACCAGGCGATATCCTAGTCGGTAAAGTCACGCCTAAAGGCGAGACGCAACTGACTCCGGAAGAAAAGCTACTGCGTGCCATTTTCGGTGAAAAAGCCTCTGATGTAAAAGATACCTCACTGCGTGTTAAAGGCGGTACTAAAGGTAAAGTTATTGATGTACAGGTCTTTACCCGTGATGGTGTGCCAAAGGATGAGCGTGCTGTTTCAATCGAGAAAACCGAGCTAGATGCCATTCGCAAAGACATCTTGCAGGAAACTCGCATTGTAGAAAGCACTACTTTCCAGCGTTTAAAAGCTGTGTTGCTCGGTGCAACCGTCGAGGGCGGTGCCGGTCTAGCTAAAGGCGATGTACTGACGGAAGAATGTCTGGAATCGTTGGATAAGGCTGACTGGTTCAAATTGCGCATTAGCGATGAAGGCATAGCCGCGAAGCTTGAACAGGCCGAAACACAACTTGAAGAGAGTCGTGAACAGCTTGATCAGAAGTTTGAGAACAAGAAAACCAAGCTGCAAACCGGTGATGATTTGGCGCCAGGCGTACTTAAAATCATCAAGGTTTACGTCGCCACTAAGCGCTGCTTGCAGCCTGGTGATAAAATGGCTGGTCGTCACGGTAACAAAGGTGTGGTATCCGTTATCATGCCCGTGGAAGACATGCCATACGACGAAAACGGCGATACCGTTGATATCGTGCTGAACCCGCTGGGTGTTCCGTCTCGAATGAACGTCGGTCAGATCTTGGAGACGCACATGGGTGCGGCTGCTAAGGGACTCGGTCGTAAGATTGAGGCGATGCTGGCGGTTGAACGCGAGAAGGCTGAAACGGTTAAAGAAGTTCGCGCTTTCCTAGAGCTAGTTTACAACAGCGATCTCGATGGCTGGAAAACTTCTAAGAATGAAGATCTCGATTCGTTCAACGACGATGAGCTGTTAGAGCTAGCTAAGAACTTGCGCGGTGGTGTGCCATTGGCTACCCCAGCATTTGACGGTGCCAAAGAAGTTGAAGTTAAAGCGCTATTGCGTTTAGCTGATATGGACGACAGTGGTCAGGTGACTTTGTACAACGGTCGTACCGGTGATAAGTTTGATCGTCAAGTCACTGTGGGCTACATGTACATGTTGAAACTCAACCACTTGGTTGATGACAAGATGCATGCGCGTTCTACTGGCTCGTACAGTTTGGTTACTCAGCAACCTCTCGGTGGTAAAGCACAGTTTGGTGGTCAGCGCTTCGGTGAGATGGAAGTGTGGGCACTTGAAGCATACGGTGCCGCTTATACCTTGCAGGAAATGCTAACGGTTAAGTCTGATGATGTGGCCGGTCGTACTAAGATGTATAAAAACATCGTAGACGGCGACCATAGAATGGAGCCGGGAATGCCAGAGTCGTTCAACGTATTGGTCAAAGAGGTTAGATCTCTTGGTATCGATATAGAACTCGAGTCTGAATAAGTACACCCGAATCAATAGGCGAGGGAGACCTCGCCGCGAACTCCCCGCGGAGCTATAGATAATGAAAGATTTATTAAATCTATTAAAATCGCAAGGTCAGTCTGATGAATTCGACTCGATCAAGATTACACTGGCATCGCCTGAATTGATCCGCTCTTGGTCATTCGGTGAAGTAAAAAAGCCAGAGACGATTAACTACAGAACCTTCAAGCCCGAGCGTGAAGGTTTGTTCTGCGCCAAAATTTTTGGCCCAGTAAAAGATTACGAATGTCTTTGTGGCAAGTACAAGCGCATGAAGCATCGTGGTGTTATCTGTGAAAAGTGTGGCGTTGAAGTTACTTTAAGTAAAGTGCGTCGCGATCGCATGGGTCACATTGATCTAGCATCACCCGTCGCTCATATTTGGTTCCTAAAATCACTGCCGTCACGTATTGGTTTGATGATGGATATCACGCTGCGTGATATCGAGCGCGTATTGTATTTTGAATCATTTATCGTTATTGATCCTGGTATGACCACGCTAGAGCGTTGTCAGCTACTCAACGATGAGCAGTACTACGAAGCTCTTGAAGAATTTGGTGATGATTTCGATGCTCGCATGGGTGCTGAAGCCGTGCAGATGCTACTGGCTGATTTGAATCTTAAAGAAGAGATTGCCACGCTGCGTGAAGAGATTCCGGCGACTAACTCTGAAACCAAGATCAAGAAGCTGTCAAAGCGTTTAAAGCTAATGGAAGCTTTCTACAAATCTGGCAACAAGCCTGAGTGGATGGTCTTTACCGTTCTGCCAGTATTGCCGCCAGATTTACGTCCGCTAGTACCACTAGATGGTGGCCGTTTTGCGACCTCAGATCTAAACGATCTGTACCGTCGTGTTATCAACCGTAACAACCGTCTTAAGCGTCTATTAGACCTTAATGCTCCTGACATCATCGTGCGCAACGAAAAGCGTATGTTGCAAGAGTCAGTCGATGCGTTGATGGATAACGGTCGTCGCGGTCGTGCAATTACCGGTTCTAACAAGCGCCCACTTAAGTCACTTGCCGATATGATCAAAGGTAAGCAGGGACGTTTCCGTCAAAACTTATTGGGTAAGCGAGTCGACTACTCTGGTCGTTCGGTTATCGTGGTTGGGCCTTCACTGCGTCTACATCAGTGTGGTCTACCAAAGAAAATGGCACTCGAGTTGTTCAAGCCGTTTATCTTCTCCAAGTTGGAGTTGCGTGGTCACGCGACTACCATCAAAGCGGCGAAGAAAATGGTAGAGCGTGAAGAGGGATTGGTTTGGGATATCTTAGATGATGTTATCCGCGAGCATCCTATTCTACTCAACCGTGCACCAACCCTACACAGATTGGGTATCCAAGCTTTTGAGCCAGTATTGATCGAAGGCAAGGCTATTCAATTGCACCCTCTAGTCTGTGCGGCATTCAACGCCGACTTCGATGGCGATCAGATGGCAGTACACGTGCCTCTGACTATTGAAGCACAGTTAGAAGCTCGCGCATTGATGATGTCGACCAATAACATCTTATCGCCCGCTAACGGCGAGCCTATTATCGTGCCTTCACAGGACGTGGTATTAGGTCTGTACTACATGACGCGTTCACGTATCAATGTCAAAGGCGAAGGTTTAGTCTTTGCTGATATTGAAGAAGTAGAACGTGCCTATGGCAGTGGTGAAGTGCATTTGCAGGCAATTGTTAAAGTGCGTCTGCATGAAGTTATTCGCGATATCCAGGGCAATCAAACTGAAAATACCGCTATTCGTGAGACTACGGTAGGTCGTGCTATTTTATTCGGTATCGTACCAAAAGGTCTGCCGTTTGAGATTGTTAACCGTCCAATGAAAAAGAAAGCGATTTCTAACTTGTTGAACGAAACATATCGCCGCTGTGGTCTTAAAGATACGGTTATGTTTGCGGATGCCTTGATGTATCTAGGCTTTCGTCAAGCAACTGTCTCTGGTACCTCTATTGGTATCAACGATTTTGTGATACCCGATGATAAGCCGATTATTATTGGCAAGGCAGCTGCAGAAGTTAAAGACATCGAGAAACAGTTTTCTGACGGTCTGGTTACCCAGGGTGAGAAATACAACAAAGTTATCGATATTTGGTCGCGTGCCAACGAGACACTCGCCAAGAGCATGATGGACAATCTGAAGTCAGATACTGTGATCAATGCCGAGGGCGTTGAAGTAGAGCAAGAGTCACTGAACTCTATCTACATGATGGCTGACTCGGGCGCTCGTGGTAGTGCCGCGCAGATACGTCAGTTGGCTGGTATGCGTGGTCTGATGGCTAAGCCAGATGGCTCGATCATCGAGACGCCAATCACCGCAAACTTCCGCGAGGGACTAAACGTACTACAGTACTTTATCTCTACTCACGGTGCGCGTAAAGGCTTGGCTGATACCGCGCTGAAGACGGCAAACTCAGGTTATCTAACCAGACGTCTGGTCGATGTTGCGCAAGATTTGGTTATCACTGAAATTGATTGTGGCACGCCTAACGGTTTGACTATTCAGCCGATGATCGAAGGTGGCGATGTTGTAGTACCACTGTCTGAGCGTTTGTTAGGACGTGTGATAGCGGCTGATGTAATCGCGCCTAAGACTGGCGATGTGTTGATCCCCGCTGGCACCATGATTGATGAAACTTGGGTTGATCGTCTCGATAACGAAGACAAGTATTCATCGATTGATGAAGTACTGGTTAGATCGGCTATTACCTGTGAAACACGCTTTGGTATCTGTGCCAGTTGTTATGGTCGTGACTTAGGTCGTGGACATAAAGTTGACCCGGGCGAAGCGGTGGGTGTTATCGCGGCCCAGTCAATCGGTGAGCCAGGTACACAGCTAACCATGCGTACGTTCCACATCGGTGGTGCAGCTTCAAGAGCAGCCGCTGAAGATAACGTGCAAGTGAAAGCGGGTGGCGTAGTAAGATTCCATAACATGAAGTCTGTGACACGTCCCGATGGTAACTTAGTGGTGATCTCTCGCTCTAGTATCTTAGGTGTTACCGATGAGCATGGACGTGAGCGTGAACGTTACAGATTGCCTTACGGTACCGTGCTAAAAGTTCAGGATAACAACAAAGTACAAGCGGGCGACGTGCTTGCCAACTGGGATCCGCACACTCACCCAATCGTCTCTGAGATGGCGGGTATCGTGCAGTTTGTTGGCTTGGAAGACGGCATTACCGTTAAGCGCCAAACAGATGATGTGACCGGTTTAACCACCATCGAAATTATCGATGCTAAAGATCGTCCTCTCGCGGGTAAAGATATTCGTCCTATGATCAAGTTAGTTGATGATAAAGGCGAAGATATTTTGCACCCCACTGGTGAGTCAGGTGTTCAGTACTTGCTACCAGGCAAGGCGATCGTTAACTTGGTCGACGGCACTAAAGTAGAAATTGGTGATGTACTGGCACGTATTCCTCAAGAGGGATCGGTCAACAAAGATATTACCGGTGGTCTACCACGGGTTGCCGATTTGTTTGAAGCGCGCAAGCCGAAAGAATCTTCAATCTTGGCTGAAATCGATGGCATGGTTACCTTTGGTAAAGAGACCAAAGGTAAAAAGCGTCTAGTGATTACGCCGACTGAAGGTGAACCATTTGAATTGATGATTCACAAGTGGCGTAACTTAAACATCTTTGAAGGTGAAGTTGTTCAAAAAGGTGAAGTTGTGTCCGATGGACCGACTAACCCGCACGACATCTTACGTATCTTAGGTGTAGAGCCATTAGCTGGATTTATCGTCAACGAAATTCAAGAAGTATACCGTCTGCAAGGCGTAGTGATAAACGATAAGCACATTGAAGTTATCGTGCGTCAAATGTTGCGCAAAGTTGAGATTATCTCTGGCGGCGATTCAATGTTCATCCCCGGTGAGCAGGTTGAATTCTCTAAAGTTACAGAGCGTAATCTAGAGCTTGAAGCAGAAGGTAAGGTCGGTGCTAGCTTTAACCGGGTACTATTAGGTATCACTAAAGCATCACTAGCGACTGATTCATTCATCTCGGCGGCCTCTTTCCAAGAGACTACGCGAGTATTGACTGAAGGCGCAGTGAACGGCAAGCAAGATTTCTTGCGCGGCCTGAAAGAAAACGTTGTGGTAGGTCGCTTGATCCCAGCGGGAACAGGTTTGGCGTATCATGCTGAGCGCAAGCGCAAGAAAGCGCTTGCCAACGGAACTGACACAGTAAGTGCTGAAGAAGTGCAAGAAGCATTGGCAGCAGCGCTTAATGCGTCAATGTCAGGCAGTGATTAATAAATAATCATTGTTTGACCTTGGGGGTGTATCTCTAGTAGAATACGCGCCCAGATTGAAGTTGACGTCCTCGGAAGTAAAAATTCGGGTTCGGAGCTTTTCAAGCTGAGAGATCGCCATGATAAATGTCGGTCTCTTAGTCATTCTAGAACTTAAATTAGGCAGCTCAATCGTCGAATCTAGGTTAAAACGTGAAAAATATTAACGTGAAAAGTGGAGTTTGCTTAAATGGCAACAATTAACCAATTGGTTCGTAAGCCACGTAAACGCAAAGTACAAAAAAGTGACGTTCCAGCCCTTCAGGCTTGTCCACAACGTCGTGGTGTTTGTACTCGTGTTTACACTACTACCCCGAAGAAGCCTAACTCGGCCCTTCGTAAAGTTTGCCGTGTTCGTTTAACGAACGGTTTTGAAGTGACGTCATACATTGGTGGTGAAGGTCACAACTTGCAAGAGCACAGTGTTGTACTTATCCGTGGTGGTCGTGTTAAAGATCTACCGGGTGTACGTTACCACACAGTTCGTGGCGCATTAGATTGTGCTGGTGTAAGTGATCGTAGACAGGGCCGTTCTAAGTACGGTGCTAAACGTCCTAAGTCTTAAATCGAATCAAGGATGGGTTAATCACTGCGATTAACATATCCGACTCGGTAAGAGTAAGGTCAGGTAGAGAATCTATCTGAAGTTCCTGAAGACCTTTAACATATAATGAGGGCTTATCATGCCTAGAAGACGCGTCGCTGCAAAGCGCATAATATTACCTGATCCTAAATTTGGAAACATGGTATTAGCTAAATTTATCAACCACGTAATGGTTAGCGGTAAGAAATCTGTCGCTGAGCGTATCGTATACGGAGCACTAGAGACTGTTGCTGAACGTTCAAGCAAAGATCCTCTAGAGCTTTTCGAAAAAGCTTTGGAAGGCATTCAGCCTTCGGTCGAAGTTAAGTCTCGCCGCGTTGGTGGTGCAACTTACCAAGTACCTGTAGAAGTACGTCCTTCACGTCGTAATGCACTTGCGATGAGATGGTTAGTTGACTTCTCGCGTAAGCGCGGTGAAAAGTCAATGGCGCTACGTCTAGCAGGCGAAATCTTAGATGCTGCTGAAGGCCGTGGTGCTGCTGTTAAGAAACGTGAAGACGTGCATCGCATGGCTGAGGCAAACAAAGCGTTTGCTCACTACCGTTTCTAAACATTGCTAACACCGTATTGAAAGAGGATTGAGTCGTGGCTCGTATTACACCTATTGCCCAGTACCGCAACATTGGTATCTGTGCGCACGTGGATGCCGGTAAAACAACTACTACAGAGCGAGTACTGTTTTACACCGGTATGTCACATAAAATTGGTGAGGTTCACGACGGTGCCGCTACCATGGACTGGATGGAACAGGAGCAAGAGCGTGGTATCACTATCACCTCTGCTGCGACCACCTGTTTTTGGAGCGGCATGGATAAGCTACGCGAAAAACATCGCATCAATATTATCGATACCCCAGGGCACGTTGACTTCACTATTGAAGTTGAGCGCTCTCTGCGAGTATTAGATGGTGCGGTGATTTTATTGTGTGCTACCTCCGGTGTACAGCCTCAAACTGAGACTGTCTGGCGTCAAGCCAACCGCTACGAAGTCCCGCGCATGGTATTTGTCAATAAGATGGACCGTGCCGGTGCCGATTTCTTTATGGTTGCACAACAGCTTAAACAACGTCTTGGTGCAAAAGTACTGCCGATCAATATACCGATTGGCGCCGAGGAAAATTTCATCGGTGTCATCGATTTAATTGCCATGAAAGCAATTAAATGGAGTGAAGATGACCAGGGCATGAGTTTCGTCTTGGAAGAAATTCCAGAAGAAATGCTCGCCCAGGCTGAAGGACTTCGTGAAGAATTGGTCGAGAGTGCTGCAGAGTCCAATGAAGAATTGATGGATAAATACCTTGAAGAAGGGGAGTTATCAATCGAGGAAATCAAAGGTGCACTGCGCGCCATGACGATTGCCAATGAAATTGTACTAATGCAATGTGGTTCAGCCTTTAAGAATAAAGGTGTACAGGCCATGTTGGATGCCGTGATTGATTATCTGCCCTCACCGGTGGATGTTAAACCCATTGAAGGTGTGGTTGAGAATGAAGGTGATACACCTGATACTCGCCCCGCAAGCGATGAAGCGCCTTTTGCGGCGCTGGCATTTAAAATTGCAACAGACCCTTTTGTTGGCACATTAACCTTTGTCCGCGTTTACTCCGGTACCCTGGAGAGCGGCACAGCAGTGATGAACTCTGTGAAGCAAAAGCGCGAGCGTGTGGGCCGTATGGTCCAAATGCACGCTAATGATCGCGAGGAGATAAGTGAAGTCCGCGCGGGCGACATTGCCGCTCTTATCGGCTTAAAAGATGTGACCACAGGGGATACCTTGTGTGATATGAAAAAGCAGATAGTATTAGAGCGCATGGAATTTCCCGAGCCGGTTATCTCCGTAGCAGTTGAGCCAAGATCACAAGCCGACCAAGATAAGATGGGTATCGCGCTAGGTAAACTAGCCCAAGAAGATCCCTCTTTTCGCGTCGAGACAGACCCTGAAACCGGGCAGACTATCATCTCAGGTATGGGTGAATTACACCTCGATATCTTAGTAGAGAGAATGCGTCGCGAGTTCAGTGTCGAAGCAAATATCGGTAAACCGCAAGTTGCCTACCGTGAAAAAATCAGAAAGCCAGTGATTGCAAACCACAAGTTTGAACGTCAAACGGGTGGTCGCGGTCAATACGGTCACGTTGTGATTGAATTCAGTCCCTCAGATACTGAAGGGTTAGAGTTTATCAACGAAATTTCCGGTGGTGCTATTCCTAAAGAATACATCCCGGCGATTGCCAAGGGCATCGAAGAGCAGATGAAGAATGGCGTTATTGCTGGCTATCCACTAATGGGATTAAAAGCGCGCCTCTACGACGGCTCTTTCCACGACGTTGACTCTAGCGAGATGGCGTTTAAAATTGCGGCTTCACAGGCGTTGAAAATCTTCGCCCAAGAAGCAGATCCATGCCTACTAGAGCCAATGATGAAAGTCGAAGTGGTGACACCCGAAGATTATATGGGTGATGTCATGGGTGACTTGAATCGTCGCCGTGGCCTAGTGCAGGGGATGGAAGATACAACAGCGGGAAAAATCATCAATGCGATGGTGCCGTTGGGTGAAATGTTTGGCTACGCTACTGCTCTTAGATCAGCAAGCCAGGGCCGGGCAACCTATACCATGGAATTCGACGATTTTGGCGAAGCTCCACAGAAGATCGCAGATGCGGTCATGAAACATTATTAAACTTAATTTAGAGGAAGACGGTCGTGGCTAAACAGACATTTGAGCGTAACCTGCCTCACGTTAACGTTGGTACTATTGGCCACGTTGACCACGGCAAAACAACATTAACAGCTGCACTTACTCGTGTATGTGCAGAAGTATACGGCGGCGAAGCCGTTGCATTTGACGGTATCGATAACGCTCCTGAAGAGCGTGAGCGCGGTATCACTATCTCTACTTCACACGTAGAATACAACTCGTCAGTACGTCATTACGCACACGTCGATTGCCCAGGTCACGCGGATTATGTTAAAAACATGATCACTGGTGCTGCGCAGATGGATGGTGCTATCTTGGTTTGTGGCGCAACTGATGGCCCAATGCCACAGACACGTGAGCACATCTTGCTTTCACGTCAGGTTGGTGTTCCATTCATCGTCGTTTTCCTCAACAAAGCAGACCTTCTTGCAGAAGACTGTGATGGTTACGGTACTGAAGAATACGAAGAGATGTTAGAGCTAGTTGAAATGGAAATTCGCGAGCTGTTAGATCAGTACGATTTCCCTGGCGACGACACACCAATCATCTCTGGTTCAGCGCTAATGGCACTGAACGGCGAAGATGAGAACGAGTTGGGAACGACTGCTGTCAAGAAGCTTATCGAAGCACTTGATACTTACATCCCACTTCCTGAGCGTGCTATCGATCAGCCATTCCTAATGCCTATCGAAGATGTATTCTCTATCTCTGGCCGTGGAACTGTAGTTACCGGTCGTGTTGAGCGTGGTATCGTTAACACTGGATCTGAAGTTGAGATCGTTGGTGTTAAAGACACAGTTAAGACGACTTGTACTGGTGTTGAAATGTTCCGTAAACTGCTTGACGAAGGTCGTGCTGGTGAGAACATTGGTGCACTTCTACGTGGTACTAAGCGTGAAGATGTAGAGCGTGGACAGGTTCTTGCTGCTCCAGGTTCAATCACTCCGCACACAGGCTTCGAAGGCGAAGTTTACGTACTGAGCAAAGACGAAGGCGGACGCCATACTCCTTTCTTCAAAGGATACCGTCCACAGTTCTTCTTCCGTACTACCGATATCACTGGTGATGTAACATTGCCTGAAGGCGTTGAAATGGTTATGCCTGGTGATAACGTTAAGATGGTTGTTGACCTGATCAACCCAATCGCGATGGAAGAAGGTTTACGCTTCGCTATCCGTGAAGGTGGTCGTACTGTTGGTGCTGGTGTTGTATCTAAAATTACTAAGTAATTTTTGATACTTGTTGGGTGCTCTGTATGAGCATCTGATTTAGAAAAAGCCCTCTTTGTGAGGGCTTTTTTGTGAGTGTTTGGTTGGTTTTTGTTTGCTTACAACAAAGGTCAAAATATTTTTAGTGATTTCTTTTTTATTGCTTAAGATCAAAGGATTGCACTGCAGTTTCGACTGCGTCGAGTTCATTTCTTTTGGATGAGCTAAAAGAAACCGAACCAAAGAAAATCTCACCCTGCTATTGCCTAACCACACCTCCGCGATTCACTAAATTGCCGGCCGCTCAGATTCGCCATCCATGGCTCAACTTCGCTCTTCACGACATCCTGTCGTTCCGCTCGCCAATTTAGCAAATCGCTCCGGCGGCAATACAAGGGGGGTTGTGGCTTCGTAGCTAGATTCTGTGTACAACAATCCATTTATTCTGAAGAAAGTCTGAATTTGATAAAAATATTTATCAGTAACTGTGTTTATATACAGCTGGTCGGGTTTTACCAAGATTTTGTTGTTATCATGAATAGCGCCGTATTTCTACAGAGGCTGGTTCCGGTATTAACTAGTAATATATTGAAAGTTAGTGTTAATATCCTATTAATTAAAAAAACTAAAACATGATAGGTTGCAAAAGCACCATGTTTAAACATTGCACTTTTGCAATATAATAAACTGTTAGGTTTTAAAACATGTGGCAGTACGCGAATGACAAGGATCTCAACAAATACTTCGAAGGGGAGAATATCTGGTCTAAGGATTGGACTCCTTTAGGTATCGTAATGGTAATTGACCCACAATATGGTAATGAACGAAAGGCCGAGTTATGGGAGGCAGACATAGCCGGTAATATTAAGAAGTTTGTAGCGTCTGAATTTTCAAACAATTGTTGGGCGTTTTTCTTACCAACTAAAACCTAAC
>JABSRA010000112.1 GCA_013215445.1 Oceanospirillaceae bacterium | reverse complement strand
TACGGTTGATTGAGAAATAAAAGTCTGTAAAAACAAGGAGCAAGCTAGAACACGAGCTATTGGGTGCAATATCCGGGTTAGATAGTTTCGGAATATAGAATCGAGGAAAACTAAAATGACAATGAACTTATCGACCTACCGCAAACTATTTCCAATAACTGAAAAATCTGTATATCTCAATAACGCAGCAGAATCACCTCTTAATACCAGAGTTCACCAAACACTCAAGGAATACCTACAACTTGTAACTGAAGGACCGCAGAACAAGCCAGAAGTCCGCACCATCATACGCAAACAATTATCTGAGATTTTTGGTGGAACAGCAGATGAATACGCACTTGTAACTAGTACGGGAATGGGAATAAGCATAGTGGCTTCTGGTTATCAATGGCAAAAAGGTGACAACGTCGTCATTCCCATGGATGAACATTGGAACAATACCTTTCCATGGTTGGCTTTGCGAGAACGGGGTGTGGAAGTACGGTTAGTCCCTATAGGAGAAGATCAACGCGTAGACGCAGCTAAAATAGCGAGTATGGTTGATAAAAATACGCGCATACTCTCAACATCTGCAGTGCGTTTCGATACTGGTTTTCGAACTGACCTTAAAGTATTAAGCGAAATTGCACACAATAAAGGCGCGCTTTTAATGGTGGATGGGATTCAGGCGGCGGGAGTATGTCCCATGAATGTGCTCGAAGATGGCATTGATATTCTGGCTTGTGGGGGCTTTAAATGGCTGTTAGGACTGCCAGGTACAGGTTTTTTGTATGTAAATTCAAAAGCACAAGAAAATATTAGGCCAGTTTTACCTGGCATGTTTGCTGCCGAGAGAAATTCGCGAGAGTTGCATTATTTACCCGATGCCCGTTGCTATGAAACTGGAACAATTCCGTATTCACTTTTCCATGCATGGAGTGCTGGTTTAAAAATTATTCATGAAGTAGGGGTTTCTAATATTCATACTCATGTACTCAGTCTAACCGATAGAATAATTGCCAGTATGCATTCCAAAAAAATTGAAATTGTAACGCCTGTCGAGCAAGTAAGTGAACGCTCAGCTATTATCTCATTTACGATGGGGTCTGAAACTGCGAACCAAGTTTGTCACGATAAGTTGAGAGAAAACAATGTTGTTGTTTCTCTGCGTGGTAGCCAGATTCGTGTAAGTCCTAATTTCTTTAATACAGAAGAAGAGATCGAACGATTTTTGGGTCTGTTATAAAGGAAGTAAATGGGTTCACGTCTGGTCTTTTTCCCTCATGCTCAGAAGCTGATAATCAGGGATTATTCGAGAATTAAATGCTCAAGCTTATCGACAACACCATTGAATTGATCGGCATCTGCGTGGGGAGGGATTACTTCGGTGATGATGGGCCATACTTCGCTTAGTTGGGCATTGAGCGCTAAAAACTGTGCTTGTCCTGCTGGCAGTTCATCTTCTTGGGAGGGAGTGGGGTCAGGTCTGCCTTTTGCCCTCAAGATAATCAGGGATTATTCGAGAATTAAATGTTCAAGCTTATCGGCAACACCATTAAATTGATCGGCATCTACGTGGGGAGGGATTACTTCGGTGATAATGGGCCACACTTCGCTTAGTTGGGCATTGAGCGCTAAAAACTGTTCTTGTCCCTCTGGCAGTTCATCTTCTTGATGGATGGCATCAGCGGGGCACTCAGGTGCACATAAATCACAATCGATACAGGCTATCGGGTTTATCACTAGAAAATTTGGGCCCTCATGAAAGGCATCGACTGGGCATACGGCCACGCAGTCGGTGTATTTACATTGAATACAATTGTCGGTAACAACAAATGCCATGGCCAAACTCGCTTCGATAAATTATTGGCGCAGATCATACCATGACAACAGCTTATATAAATATTGCACGCCATAATTCGCACTTAATAGGATAATTCTAGCATCCTCTAGGCTTATTTTCCTGCTCCCGCAATTGCTTGCTGCGCGCCACCATTTATGGACTTCAATTTTTGTTAAGTAGTTAATCAAACAAATATTGCTTTGAAATGGGGAGCGCTTTGTTCAGGGGTGAAAATTGGCGCTACTTAGGCCTATTCATGGTTTTTTGGTGATTCAATGTAATCTTTCTGTGTTACCGATAAAGTTAAATTAATGGGTTGTTGCCGAATCTTTATGCGGTTTTTGCTATGCAACAATGACTATTACACGCTTAAATTGCGTATAATCCGGCTACATTTTTTACTATAGCTAAGTAACCTTGGAAGCCTGCCATGATCCGTCTCACTAATCTTAAACTCGCCCTCGATCACAACGAAGATGATCTTAAAAATATTGTTATGTCCACACTTAAGATTAGCGCTGAGCAACTGCTGAATTTTAGCGTTTTTCGTCGGGGTATCGATGCGCGTAAAAAACGTAACATCCTGTTGTTGTATACCATCGATGTGCAGACGAGTGACGATGAGACGTTGTTAACCAAGTTTAGTGATAATCAGTCGATACGTTTAACCCCAGACATGGCCTATAAATTTGTTACCAAGGCACCTGAGCAACTAGGTAGCCGCCCTGTGGTGATTGGTTTTGGTCCCTGTGGATTGTTTGTCGGTTTAGTTCTGGCGCAAATGGGCTTTAAGCCAATTATTCTCGATCGTGGTAAAGAAGTGCGTGAGCGTACCAAAGATACCTTTAGCTTTTGGCGCAAGCGTACGCTCAATACCGAATCTAATGTTCAATTTGGTGAAGGTGGGGCAGGTACGTTTTCAGACGGAAAGCTCTATAGTCAAGTTAAAGACAAAAAGCATTATGGTCGCAAAGTGCTGCACGAATTTGTTAAAGCGGGAGCACCAGAAGAAATACTCTTTGTCTCAAAGCCTCACATTGGTACGTTCAAGTTAGTGACGATGGTAGAGAAGATGCGCGCTATGATTATTGAATTAGGCGGCGAAATCCGCTTTAGTGCGCGGGTCGACGATCTTGATATTGTCGATGGTAAAATCAAAGGGCTAACGTTGTCCAACGGCGATAAAATCATCTCAGATCATATCGCCTTAGCCATTGGACATAGTGCTCGTGATACTTTCCAAATGGTGCATGATAAAGGCGTTTACATTGAAGCCAAACCATTTTCTATTGGTTTTAGGATCGAGCATCCCCAATCAGTTATCGATGCCGCATTATATGGTAACAGTGCTGGGCACCCAATTTTGGGAGCCGCCGATTATAAGTTAGTGCATCACTGTAAGAATGGTCGCTCGGTCTACAGTTTTTGTATGTGCCCAGGCGGTACTGTGGTTGCGGCAACCTCGGAAGAAAACCACGTGGTGACCAATGGCATGAGTCAATATTCGCGTAATGAGCGTAACGCCAATAGCGCGATTGTGGTGGGGATTGATCCATCTGACTATCCGGGTGGCCCGTTAGCTGGAGTTGATTTACAGAGAGAGCTCGAACGCGCAGCTTTTAAGTTGGGGGGCGAAAACTATGATGCACCCATGCAACGTGTTGGTGACTTCTTAAACAGCAATGCGACTACCGAGATTGGTGTGGTTCAGCCATCTTATAAGCCGGGTGTGAAACTAACTGACCTGACTGGTTTGCTACCCGAATATTGTAATGTGGCTCTACGTGAAGCTATACCGGCGTTCAACAAGAAGATTGAAGGCTTCGCTCACGAAGATGCAACATTAACTGCGGTTGAAACCCGCACCTCATCGCCAATCTGTATCAAACGCGATAGGGATAATTACCAAAGCATTAACACTCAAGGATTGTTCCCAGCAGGCGAAGGTGCCGGTTATGCGGGAGGCATATTATCAGCGGCGATTGATGGCATTAAAGTGGCGGAGGCGATGGCGCTTTCTATCACTGGGGAACTACCCGTGACTAATGACAGGTCCTAAAGTAAGTACTTATTAATTAAAAGTGAAAAATATAGATAATGAAGGACAGTCGCGTATTAATTGCGCATAACCCCTAGAAAATAGAGGTCTGACGGTACAAGTGTTGACTTGAAACGGCCCTCCTAGAGTGTACCGCTTCGCTTGTATTTTATATTGATGTACCGAACATAATATCGTCCGAGTGACTGCATCGCTGATTGTGGAGATATCACAATATATATGTCCTAAATGACTTGTCTAGCGGTTGTGCTCTCGCTATTGCGGATATATATACGTCAATGGTGAGGGCTCTGCCATTAATCGCTAGGTTTCAAGACTCTTCAATTGATTGGATACTGGCTGACCCCATATTCCATGATGCAGTGAGAGATGGATATCCTTGCTAGGCCACCATCTATAAAAGTAGTTGGCTGTCCTGTTGTTTCATCTGGACCCTCCTCGAAGGTTAGTGATAGATGTTATTGTCCGTCTGTATAACCGGTAATGGTTGGTTATAATTATTTGGTTAAAAAGTATAAAGTCGCGTAAAATATGAAGCTGACTAATGACCTGACAATAGACAACTATGATGACTAAACGCCGAACTTTTCATCGTTCATCACCAGCGGAAAGGCGTAGCGATTTAATTGCAGCGACTCAAGAGTGTATCGTTCAAGGGGGAGTGGGTGCCGCGACCATTCGTAAGGTGGCCGAGATTGCAGATGTGACACCCGGTTTAGTGCGTCATTATTTTCCAGATAAAAAAGCGCTACTCTGCGCCACTTATCAGGCTACGATGTGCGCGATGACGGAGCAAATAACGCTTGCCTTGAATGGATGTGAGCGTGGTGCAGCGGCAAAATTACGCATTTTCATTGAAGCCAGTTTGCGCCCGCCAGTGATGCAGCAGCGTAATCATCAGCTGTGGGCGTCTTTTCGCAGTTTGATTAATGCCGATCCAACAATATCTGCGATGCACAGGGAAGCCTATTTAGATTACCGCAATGAATGTCAGCGATTAATCCGAGATCTTTATGTTGAATTATCCATCGCACAGCCAGAGAAACGCATCGAGGGCTATGCGATTGCAGTGAATGCTGTGCTCGATGGCCTATGGCTAGAGGGTTGTTTAAATGAGCAACTCTTTGCGCGAGGTGAATTGGCAGAGCTTGGTGTAGCAACGGTTCAAGCGATATTAGGGTTAGAGACTTTATAGCTGCTTAAACTAGCCCGGATATTGCACCCAATAGCTCGTGTTCTAGCTTGCTCCTTGTTTTTACAGACTTTTATTTCTCAATCAACCGTACACACCAGAACGGCGTTCAATCGAAAAAAATCCTGGAAAAACAACTAGCGGCGCCATCATCACGGCATTGCATGCAATATCCGGGCTAGGATATGAATTGAGAAAATAAGCCTATAGTGTGAATAATTTTAAAATTATTAGCCGTATATCTTGCTTTGTTATACGTTTGTATAAATAATCCCCTCATACAAAATAACTGTGAGGGAGTGATTTAATGTTTAGCAGAGCTATTGTTCGTACGCCTTGTAAGGCTTTGGTGGAAGGTATTACCAGTGCCGATCTAGGGCTTCCCAATTATGAAAATGCACTACGCCAACATCAACACTATGTTGAGGCATTGCAGTATTGTGGTCTTGACGTTACCCAACTAGCTGCCGATGAGAGCTTTCCGGATTCAACCTTCGTTGAAGACGTTGCTTTATTGACCCCTAATTGTGCCATTATTACTCGTCCAGGGGCGCCTAGTCGCACAGGTGAGGTCGCAGCGATTGAGCCTGTCATCGCCAACTTCTATCAAAATATTGAGCATATCACTGCACCGGGTTGTGTCGAGGCTGGCGATATTATGATGGTGGGTGACCATTTCTACATCGGCTTATCTGAGCGTACCAATCAACAGGGCGCTGATCAGTTGATCGCTATTTTGCAAAAGAATGACCTTTCAGGTTCAGTGGTGAGTTTTAGCGAAGTACTACACTTGAAAACAGGTATTAATTATCTTGAAGATAATATGATGCTCGCCAGTGGTGAGTTTTTAACCCACTCTGACTTTTCGCAATTTTCCATGCGGGAGGTACCAGCAGGGGAGAGTTATGCCGCCAATAGTGTTTGGATTAACGGTAAAGTGTTAGTGCCCGCTGGTCATCCGCAGACGCAAGACTTAATTGCTAAGCTAGGTTATGAAGTGGTTACGGTTGATGTTAGCGAGTTCCAAAAAATAGATGGTGGGCTCAGTTGTTTATCGCTGCGTTTTTAAGTATTTGTCTCTTAACCTAGTGGTTATTTGTCGGGTCAGGTTTTGATGAGTTTTGTCATGCAATTCTCTTCAACCCGCTTAAACAGCTTGCCTACTGGGTTAAATCATTGCTTAGCGTTCTAATTCTGCTTTGAAAATCTGCACGGTCATGGTAACAGCCATAAAAAAAGCGACTGCCAGAGTAGCTCATCCGCCCATGCAAGCAGCGCCAATTATCAAAAATCAATGCCATACCTGGACGCAGGGGTATTTTTATCCAGTTTGCTTGATCCATACTGTGGCGGTTAAATTCAGCATAGGCTTGATAAAATAGAGCCTGTTGTTGATCGGGTAAGAGAAATGGCGAGCGATCATAATTATTGAAAGTTACTTGTTCTAAATTGCCGTGGCGGTCATGTCTGAAAGTGGGCCGCTCTGCTGCTAAATGAACGCCTTTTTCTTTATAGTGACCAGGTACAATGACGTCACAGAGTACCGCGTATAGATCTGGACATTGCCGCTTCATTTTTGCCGCGATGGCAAAACCATCCACAACGATACTTTCGCCCCCCTCGCCGTCGAACTCTAGGCAATTAAACATTTGCAGTCCCGCTGCATTGTAATAGTAACAGCCATCGGTATGCGGCGATAAAAAATCTTGGGTGTAAGCAGTGTCGTCATGAAGCTTTACCTTAGAGGATAGCGGCCAATAGGTGCCGAAGATGGTGCGCTGGGCCGGTGCAATACGCTCAGCGAGTGCAATGGTGCCCTCTTCGGTGGGCGCGGTGTGGTTGATGATACAAAAGCCATATTTGTCGATTTTGTTCACCCAATCAAGCACGGCTTGATCGGAGTTGAGAACTTGCTCAAAATCTACCGCTGGCAGGGATTTCAGCATGCTGCCTTGTCGCCAAAGTTGTTTACTGTCACCGCTGGATATTTGGTCATCGTCTAAGGTCTTTCCAGTTACCTGAGCGAGCCTTAAGCTAGAAATAGTGGTTTCTATGCCGTCTTGCCACTGGATGCACACTGAGTTACCTAACGCTTGCAAAGTGGCGCTGTGCGCGCAGAGTTCACTACTTAATGAGAAAGTGTCGATATTTCGTTGGTGCGTTTGGTGGTTCATGCTGACAGCATCCTCTGCGTGATCCATCACCCATCGCCATGGCAGGGTTACTTTACTCGCATCCACCCACACAATGTTAAGACCGGAGGGTGAAGCCGCTACGTTTTTTATCATCATCAGCCAACGTCTCTTCTGTTATACGAATGTATAATAAGTATATTATGAGGAATCTTGTTCATGATCAATCACTGTAATGCTGGTGAGAGAGAATTGTTTAAGGAAGGGCTCAACTAGCAGATACAAAAGAGACTGTCCCAGATATTTGCTCCCATTGCTCTGCTAATCCCAGTGGTTTTTGTTGGTTTTTTGACCTGAGACAGTCCGTATAGGCGATTAACTATGCTAGATTACTTAAAGAAGTAGCGAGGGGGCGCCTGGGACTGGTTCGCTGCGTCCTTAGTAAATGGCTAAAAAATCGAGGGCATCAAATGGCAGAGTGTAACAAAAGCACCAAGGTGATTAATTCTAGAATAGAAAATTTTCGACACTTCTCTCCGGCGGAGCGTCTCGCCAAGACCTTGCAACACGCCGGCTTGGAGGCCAGCTATGGTGCTCTGTTTAACGGCTCAGACTCTGCAGATGCTGCGCTCTCTATGACAGTGGCCAACGCTATGATCGAAAATGTGGTGGGTAAGTTTGAGCTGCCCTTAGGTATCGCGACTAACTTTTTGATTAACGGCACAGACTATCTCATCCCCATGGTAGTGGAAGAACCCTCGGTAGTGGCCGCTGCCTCGCACATGGCTAAAATTGTACGAGGCTGTGGAGGGTTTGTGATGGACAGCGACTTGCCGATTATGCGCGGCCAAGTGCAAGTGTTGGGTATCACGGATTTGCAGGGTGCTAAACAGCGGCTGCTCGCGGCGAGTGCCGAGTTGATCGAACTTGCCAACCGCCGGGATAAAGTGCTGCTCGCATTGGGCGGAGGCTGTCAGCAGATCGAAGTCCATCTGTTCGAGAGCTCGGCCGTAGGCCCTATGTTGGTCTTGCATTTGTTAGTCGATGTGCGCGATGCGATGGGTGCAAACGCGGTCAATAGCATGGCGGAAACCATCGCCCCCTTAGTTGAGGAGCTTAGCGGTGGCGCAGTGCGGCTGCGGATTTTATCTAACTTGGCAGATCGTCGGCTGGTGAGGGGCAAGGTGCGTATCCCTGCATCGGCGCTAACTAATGAGCAGTTTGATGGCGCTGAAGTGGCGCAGGGGATAGTCGAAGCGGGTGCTCTGGCGATGATAGACCCCTATCGGGCGGCGACCCATAATAAGGGCATTATGAATGGTATCGATCCGATAGTGATAGCCACAGGTAATGATTGGCGTGCAATTGAGGCAGGAGCGCACGCCTGGGCAGCTATGAGTGGCCGTTATAAAGCCCTCTCTAACTGGGAAATTGATCCCCAAGGTTTTTTAATCGGCACTATTGAGCTGCCGATGGCGCTGGGGATAGTCGGTGGTGCCACTAAGACCCATCCCACGGCACAGGCTTCACTGGCGCTAATGAATATTCAGTCAGCCCGGGAGCTGGCCGAGGTGACAGTGGCGGTCGGTTTGGCGCAGAATCTGGCAGCGCTCAAAGCACTGGCAACCGAGGGCATACAGAAAGGGCACATGGCGTTACACGCCAGAAATGTTGCGATAGCCGCGGGCGCCAGTGGGGCCAACATTGAGGTGGTAAGCAAGGCGATGGTCAGTGAGGGCAACATCAATATGGAGAGGGCTGAAGCGCTATTGGCGGTGCTTTAGCAGGGGCCTAAATGCTTTTATGAAGGGGATCGATTCGGGTCTTTTGCTGCTGCAGGAGCAAAGTCGGATCTTATAGTGAAAGTGCTAGCAAGAGGTAGAAGCGCTAGCATTGGTGGTTACGGGTGATTGCCCGTTTTATTGCTCCGCAGCACTGGAAATAACCCCAATGCTGCGGGCTCTTCGGTGTTTTAATCTAAAACCTTAAAATTAAAGTCCCAGATATGATGACTGTTTTGAGAGCAGCGAACATAGGTTTGACTGCGATTGGCCGATACTCTCAGTTTGCTAAGTTTCAAACTACCTTCACAATTAGGACAGTTCCCCGCCATTTTTGTAACGAACATTTGGCCATCGCTGGTGGATTCCAAATTGAACCACTGTAGTTTTAAAAACCGTTTTTTCCATAAAATGATGCCGATCAAAAACATAAACATACTTAACATGATAATGGTCAAAAATAGAAATTTCCAAGCGCCACCAACGTCACTAAATACTGATGCCCAACTGCCAATAAAGCCGATTGCCCCAGCAATGATTAACCAGAATGTTTTTACGGGGTGTCCCGCTAGGGTCATATGCTTAACTAAAGTTCGATCAATAACAGCGTTGGCAGTGGTGTTATCTGTTTGATCGACATTACTAACCTGAAGGTGGTTGTTAGCGAGGATGTCGCTTGTCGCTACCGCTACGCTATTATTTTCAGGGGCTACATTATTGCCACTTTGCGACTGTCCACAATTTATACAAACACGCTCAGTCGCAGCAAACTCTTTTCCACATTCGGTACACTTCACTCGGATTTCCTATTACATTTAACAATAATGGGTTCTGGTTCACCTCTTCACCTCTTCACCTCTTCACCTCTGCAGCTGTTCGATAAAGGGTGCGACTAACATTTTGTTTGCAGGTGTGATGCCAAAAGCGGCGATTTCAATACTGGGCAATACAGGCATCGCTAGGGCGCTATTGATTATTTTCATCTTAGCTGTAATCGCCGAGGCCCCCAGCACAGTGATACCAACGCCGGATTCAACCGCCAGCTGCACCCCATAGATACTGGTTGCTGTTAATGCCTCGACCCAAGCCCTTTCGAAGTTAGAGAGAGCGCTCACTGCAATCGCCCGATAATGACAGGGGGCGGGAAGCAGACACAGTGGCAGTGAAGGCTCGGTTAATTCCGGTGCAGCTTCGCTACTTACCCAGTGTAATGGCTCTTGAAAAAGCGTTTCACCGTCACTTCTATGATCGTCCCTTTTTGCAATGGCGACGTCGATTTCATTGGCGTCCAGCGCCCGCAGTAACTCGCGGCTTAAAGCCAGTTTTATCTCTAGGCGTATGTTTGGGTACAACCCTCTTAGTTTAGTGACTATCTGCGGCAAACGCTGTGGTGCTAAGTACTCGACAATACCGATACGCAGGCGTCCACTGAGCTCTGGGGCACAGAGCGTATTGACTAATTCATCGTTGCTAGCCAACAGCTTTTTTGCATAGGGAAGTAGTTGTTCTCCCTGTCGAGTGAGCTTTACACAGCGGCTAGTACGCTCAAATAACTGCTGTCCCAGTACCGCTTCGAGTTTTTGGATTCTGACACTAATCGCGGATTGGCTTCTGTGTAGGCGAGCGCCTGCAGCGGTAAAGCTCTTACATTCAGTGACCGCGAGAAAACAGCGTAATAATTCAATATTGAGATCGATAGTTTGCATAATCGATACTATATCACGATAGATTCGATTAAAACTATGCGTTTTTCATATCGATCTATCAGTGATAGTGTTGGTTGCATCCTCAGCCTGGTATTGAGGGTAAACGATTGAACGTAAATAACGGAGAAATATATGAAAGCTGTTTGGTATGAAAAAACGGGCTCGGCTAGTGAGGTGCTAATGGTTGGTGATTTAGAAAAACCGCTAGCCAATGCAGGCGAGGTACTAGTGAGATTGTATGCCAGTGCTGTTAACCCTTCCGATGTAAAAGCCAGAGCGGGTCTACGCGCAGGCGGCAGTGGCATGCCCTACCCAATGATCACCCCACACAGTGACGGCGCGGGTATCATTGAAGCGGTAGGTGATGGCGTCAGTGATAGACAAGTTGGGCAGCGTGTCTGGGTCTTTAACGGTCAATGGGCGCGCGCCTTTGGCACGGCAGCACAATACATTAGTCTGCCGGCCACACAAGTGGTACCACTTGCCGATAACGTCTCTTATGCCACGGGTGCCGCTCTGGGTATCCCAGCCGTTACTGCCAGTTATTGTGTCTATAGTAATGGTGAAGTAGCCGGCCAAAGTCTATTGATCCATGGCGGCGCGGGGACTGTCGGCTTGCTAGCCGTTCAATTGGCTAAAATAGGCGGCGCCTTCGTTATTGCCACTGCGCGCGGCGCTGAAAATCAGGCCCGCGTAAAAGCGGCCGGTGCGGATCGGGTGATTGATTTTACCGCAGATAATTTGAGCGAACTGATTTTAACCGCGAATGCTGAACATCTTATCGATCGTATCATTGACGTTGAATTTGGCGTCAACATCAATGTGAACGCCGAGATTATCAAACCTCATGGGAAGATAGTGGCCTATGGATCAGCACAGTCACATACCCCAGAGCTACCCTTTTACCCGTTAATGTTCAAAGCCGTTAACTTAGAATTTGTCTTGGTCTATTTACTGACAGAACAGCAGCACCGCGAAGCGGCGGCACGGGTTAACCAAGCACTAGCTGAGGATAAGCTGCACATAACCATCCATGCAACCTACTCGCTTGAGCAAACGGATAAAGCCCATATAGCCGTGGAGAGCGGTGGAAAAACCGGTGCAATTATAATCAATATTGACTGAGTGTACGCAGCTGGCTGTTCTCTTCAGGACGAATGGTAGGTGGCGGTGACAGCAGGTGGCGATGAGAGATGGCGATGAGAGGGAGGTCAAAGAGCCGATTTATGCATCGAAGCGGTTTGATGCCGCCAGTTTAGCGCCGATGAGGCACAAAAAAGCCCAGACGTTAATCTAGGCTTAGTTGTTAAACCTAGATTCGGCGATTGAGCGCGAAAAAGGAGTGCAAGATATTGGTGTGCATAGCAAATTAGAAAATTTTGTGGT
>JABSRA010000111.1 GCA_013215445.1 Oceanospirillaceae bacterium | reverse complement strand
TAAACTGACGATCAGCATATCGTGCTCAGATGATAGCTGTTTCATCAACTCTAGTGCCATGGTTTCAATGCCACCGGGGCGCAGGTGTTGTACAACTTGTAAGATAGTTTGTCTCATGACTTATCTCCTTTACAAAATTTCGCCACTGGAGGGGAAGTGGACTGAGAACCGCGACGGGCAAAAAAGTAAATAGGGTACGCCCATAACAGCTGAATCAGATCTTCCACTACCCTCACTCCAATATCCGTGGGGCACCGCTGTTGCATAACGAGCAAGAGAGTTAGTCTCATGATTTATCTCCTAGCACAGTGTGCTAATTATGCTATTGCCCCTCTGGTTGGGGAGGTATACGACTAATAACGCCAATCCCCAATAACTCTCTAACCACACTTTTTCGTCTAATGCTGGTATCTAATAATTCAGCGGTCAGTGCGAGGCCTGTTCCCAAGCCGATACCGCAGACAATGCCGGCGAGTAAAAATAAACTAAGTGGCAAGTTACTTGGTCCCAGGGGTTCAAAGGGAGCATCGATCAGTTTTACCCGGTCATTCTCCTCTGCTTTTCCCAGAGAACCGGTCACTCTGGCTAATTCGTAACGCTCGGATAAGTCTTGGTAAATATTCTGTCTGACCTGAATTTCACGTTTCAACTCGTTTAAACGCTGTTCGTGAACCCCAAAACCATCGACTTTTAGCTTCAATTTTGTAATCGCCACTTCCAGAGAACTGACTTCGATACTCAGACGCTGCACTTGGTCAGCCGAGTGCTGCAATCGTTCTAATTGCACGATTAACAGTGGTTGTTGTTTTAGATCGGCATCGGTGCTGGTGGTTGTCGCTATTGCCCAGAGTCGATCGAGCTGCTCGGTATTTAAATCACCCTCTAGAGGAACACGCCGGTTATGTAATAGCCGGTTTCGCTCTACTTGCAGAGCCTGCAAACTGGCTAATAAGTTTTGTACTTGTGAGTGTTGGTCGGTATAACGGGAGCGCAATAGGGTGAGATCAGTTCGCAAAATAATAATGCTCTCCTCGATTTTTCCGACCACTGGGTTAGTTTGGGCGAGCCTAGATGCCATACTTTTTTTTGCGGCAATAGCACCTTGTAACGAGACTTTTTTTTCAGTTAAACTCAGTTGTAATTCGTTTAGGCGGTTGACATTGCCCGCGTGTAATTCTGGGAGTTCGCTGGCAAAGCGGTTTTTGTACTGTGCTAAATTTTGGTCCGCACTGTTTAAATCGTCCCTACGTTTTTTGAGCTCAAGAGCTAAAAAATTTTCGGACTGGATGATTGCAGAGCGTTGCGGGGCCAGTACACGTTCAATAAAGCTGAGGCTGACGGTGTTGAGAGTTTCAATAATGTCTTTCTTGTGTGCCGTTTTATACCTGATTTTAATGATGTTATCGCCGACTAGTTCCACACTCAGGGCTTTGGAAAGCTCCTGAATCACTTTGCTCTTTGTTTCCTTAGTGGAATTTGTTTTAAACATTTTCATTTTCCAGGCGACACTAGCGAGAATATGGCGGCTGTGCAGCAGGGCATTGAGTGAATTCATCCGCGACTTTAAATTGATCGCGATAGACAAGTCCTCTAAAAAAGGGTTGTGCTGAGAGGCCTCTTGAAACAGCAAGGTAGTGGAAGATTCGTACTGTTTGGTTGACAAAAAACTGACACTTAAGCTAATTAAGGGCATCAGCAGCATGGGGATGGCGATTAAATAGCGTCTGCGCCATGCAGCCCACAGCAGTGCCGCGGCATTTTTGCTGATTTCACCTCTAGTCACTACAAGGTTTCTCCGCTGGCTGAGTGAGCACTGATACGCGTGTGCATCAAAGGTTGTACCGCGGTAATGTTGGCCACGGTATCTTGTAGGATCAGCTTATAAAAACGCTGAATATTTTGACAGCGATGCAGGGCGATACGAAAGTCATCAAAAGCGTGCTCCCCAGCGGCTCCACATTGGATTGATAGCTGTGGCTGTTTCATCGTCTGAGAAAAGAGCTGTAAGCGACGTTGATCCGCAATCGTCAGTACGGTGCTTTGAGATTTGAAAACCAGTAAAATTTGCGATTGTTGCGATTGTTGCGGTTGTTGCGGTTGTTGCAGGAATGCATCCACAGTGGGTAGAGCTAACTGTTTGAGGGGATTGCCCATCTTTCGTGCATTGGCCAGTAACTGATTTACAGAGACAGTCTCACTTGCCGGCAATCTATTGTCTAGCCAGTCGTCAGTGGTGAAATAGGCGCTGTTAGGAGTCGCGCAGCCAGTGGTTAAGCTGCAGCATAGTAAAGCTATCAATAATTTTAGGTTTTTCACTATTAGCTCCCTTTTAATGTGCAATGGCTCTTCATTCACTAAGTCATAAGGTTAGTGCAGACATCGAGCCAACTGTGCAATAAATTAAACTGATGTAAAACAGTTGGTTATTTTGATAGTGAGGAAGAGTTTATATTTTGTACTATAAGATTCGCATATTGCGAATCATACTGAGAAGCGAAGGATTGACTTTGTAACTAGCAGTGAACTCTTTTATGACGGCACCGCGGTAAGTTATCTGTGAACTGTCCAGCTGCTATTGGGCGGAACATTGATCTTAGTGGAGGGTCTAAAGCTTGTAATAAGTTGATTTCACGAAGAATATCTACGATATAAATTTTGAGTGTAAAGGGAAATAATCAATGACGTTTTTTATTGGAATACCTTCTAGGGATAAAGCTTATAGACAATGTCTGTCCTACAGGATTTCTGGTTATTTACCTGCACCCTCTAATTTCGGGGCAATATGGCAAGCTAATTGCTTAACTACTTTAAACGGCACTGATTTAAGGAAGTATGCACGGTGAAGTCATTGATTTTTTGCCAGGTTCGGACAAAAATATACCTTGGGGTGGATACTTCAGGTTTTGTAGTTCTTGACGCTCTATCAATAACGATCAGACATAGTCTATTACTGATTGGACATTTTGGGCTCCTTGGCTACTTAAGACAAGTGCTGAAAAGTATAAGCCATCATCGTATTCTGTATCTTATTCAATGGCAGGGGAAAGTGGTTAGTTGCGGTACTATAACCATCGGTTTTTGCAAATATTACCAAGTAGAGCTCACAGCAGCAGTGATTGGTTCTGTTTGGACAGATGAAAGTCATCGTGGTCTAGGATTGGCCCACTTAGGTATCAGGGCCGTCGTTAACTATTTGCTAGCGCGAGGCATACATTCATTTTATATAGATACTCAAGAAACCAATTTCCCAATGTTGAAGGCTATTAAAAATACTAATTTTGGGGAACCTGTAGGTTACTTTTAGCAAACAACAAGGTAGATATTATGAATTTATTCCGACTATTAACCGATATCAGAGAGCTTCCCAGTATCCCGCATTTAGACATAGATCTCGATCACCAGGGGATAGATGGGAATGAACCTTTTTACTTAGAGGTTATAACCGAATTCTATTTATCGGCAGTCAAGTATCACCCTCTTTTTCCCTTGATAAGTCGTTTGAAATACGGTGTCGCTGTAAATCCGTTACCGGGAGATTATCAAGCGTACCTGCCGATCTAGAAGCTTCTGCCCGTCGTAATATAAACAAGGCACGGCGCAAAGCTTATATTTTTCAACGGATTGACTATAATGATCATCTAGCGGAGATTGGTGAGATCCACCGATCTACAAAGGTTCGACAGGGTCCAATGGACGAATCATTCCTGGAACATGAACCTACTAAAATCAGTGATCCAGTCAGCCTGAAAAATTCTCATGACTACCCATACTTTGCAGTGTTAAAAAATGGCCGTGTAGTTGCCTATGCCGGTTGTTTAGTCGCTGGTGATATGTTGTTGCTTGCAACAATGTATGGGCATGCTTTACATCATTCTAACGCAGTCGTACCGCTGCTGATTACTGGGATAGCCGAATACACATATTCACATTACCCAAAAGTAAAGTATTACGTATACGATACATATTACGGTGCACGTAAAGATATGCGTCGATTCAAAAAAAAGTTTGGTTTTAAACCTTGTGTTGTCAATTGGATCTTCTGAACTAGGGGCGATATGTGTAACATGCATTAATAGTTAGTTGTGTTTGATCAAGATCAGTGCGTCCCTCTTTATCACTGTTGGTAGATCAGTTTTTCACGGGATATACTGGGAATTTTTAGCTATTAGCCGAAGAGATTTTATGGGTGTATATGCCCGCTCACTGGTTGCCTAGGCATTATTCATCATCCAGTGCTTGTACCACAAACATGTTGGCAACCAGCCTATCGGTAATTATCATGCTCTTGGGTGCGATGCCTAGATCTCGACCTGCTCTGTATCTATACGCCTGAGGCGTTTTGGACTTGTTCGCATGTTCCTTAGATAATAGGGATTGGGTTAATAAGTTAGAACGATAATAACCGCGGTGATTTTTAACTTTATTGTTATGCTATAGATTAGAAATAGCTGTCTCTATCAAACTTGAAATCGCTTAATAGAGCGAAATAGTACTTAGAAAAATAGTTTGCCTGCTGGGCTGACTAATCACAAAACATCCCAGGTGAGTTACGTTAGCTAAATCAAGTTCTCTATTGATGGGGGAGGACTTTACCTCTTCTAATGCTATATCAACGATATTCCACCCTTGGGTGAGCAGGTATTGTCGATTAAATCTATCATTGTAGGCGAAACCGTTTATATCGTGTTGCATATCATTAATACGACAATGAATGATTAATGGGGTGCTTTGCTGTCGATAAATTTGCATTGATAGGCGGCTGTATTTACTCCAGTTGCCCACAAAATGCAGTAGTGCGAAGCCTGAATAGTTAGCGGTATTAAAATCGAGTTGTAACATGTTTAATGAAGAATGTTCGGTTGATTTAACTATTTTCATGTCCAGTGCATGTATTCTTTGTTGCTGCTCAGGGTCTTGAAAATCTACTAATACGGGAAATTCACGATACATTTGTATCTCATCGTATACGGTTATCGTGAGTGTTTTTAAACTTATCATGGATAATATAAGACTGACGCCGATCATGGTGACTTTCAATAGCGGTTTAGTTTCTGGGCGGTAGTAACAAATAATGCTTAACGCCAGACAAGTACCAGTTAAGTCCTTTATTAGATCACCGCTAGAGAAGACGGAGTGACGCATTAGCTGTAACAATTCTATGCTGGTGCCAACTATTGCTGTGCAGAGTAGAGCTACCAGTAAAAACTTATTAAAAGGGAGTTCTTTGCAAAAAGTTAGTTGCGATAGCAGTAAACTCCAACAAAAAAACGCGACTACATGACCAACATCCCACAACTCCGTTAATAAACGCTCGTTGCTGCCTGTGCCCCCCCACAATAATAAAATAATGCAGATGCTAGAGAGTAAAGATACCAACAGCCAGTTTAAGCGAGTCATAATATCCTCTCGTCTCTGGTGAATTTAGGTAATAATAGAACGCTATGCAGCAACTTATAACTGGGCTAATACATCGCTAACTATTTTAGCTTTTACTTTCCAGTCTTCGTTTAACACGCTGTTTTGCCGTAGCTCTTTGTGTTCTTGGCTCTGTCCGCGCACGCTGCTTTCTAGCGAGATGGCGAATTGTTCAGCGTTTTCGGCAATATTTATTAAGTCGCAATAAGGTGCTAGCGCAGGAAAAGGTGTGCTAACGATCGGACGGCCAGCTGCCAAATACTCACGCAGTTTTAGTGGGTTGCACGCCTGGATTTGTCGGTTATCTTTAAAGGGCAATATACCTGCGTACCAGTGTTGGCTGTAACTGGGCAGTTCTTGATAATCCCTAGGACCAAGTAAACTGATATTCGCTTGCGCTCGTAAGGCGCTGACATCCGTTTGAATTTGGCCTATTAAGACAAATTTCCAGTGGGGTAAAAGTTTAGCAACTTGGCAAATTAATCTCTGGTCAAACCAAGTGGAGATACTGCCATAGAAACCTGCGGTTAAACCTGTAGGTAAATCGCACGCCACTGTGGTGGGAGTGGCAAAGTGGCGGTAATCAACGCCGTGATTGAGTACGATGGTTTTCTTTTGTGGAAATTTTTTTGCTAATTGCGCACTGGCGGCGATTACCAATTGAGATTTTTCCACCAGCTCGTCTTCCATCGCCTGAATTGGAGCATGATCAACCCCCGCCAGGGCAGAGAAGTCATCACCACAATAATACACGCAAGCTCTTTCATTGAGATGGCCAATAACATCTACTGCAGAAGGTAGAGATGTCCACACAAGTGGTGATGCACTTTTATCCAGGAATGGTCGTAATTGCCTTAAGAGTAGTTTCTGATTGAGCTGTCTTATATGGCGGTTACCAGGCCAACTGATACAACGGGGATTTAGCTGCCGCAAGCAGTGGTTGTTGGTATTAGCAGGTGATTGGCACATGGATAATAGCTTGCGTCCTGCACGCATTAGATCGAAATAATTTAATTTGGGGCGGCGCAAGCCAAGTGAATTCACCCAGAGAATTTCCTGTGAAGTAAGGTACTGATTTATAAGATGTTGGGTACTGCTTGGATGAGCACCCCAGTCTTCGCCAAAAACGAGCATATCAATTTTCATGCTACTCTCCTGGTATCGTTAATGATCTAGAGTCTAGACGACGAATAATACAAGCGGGTATACCACCAGCTAAGGCGCCTGCCGGAATGTTTTTTGTGACGACACTAGCAGTGGCTGCCACACAGCCCTCACCAATGGTTACACCCGCCAGCACTGTACCATTAGAACCGAGCCAAACATCTTTTTGTACATGAATTTTTCCTATTTGATCGATGGTATCTGTTAGGCCGTTTGCCCTAGCCACCGGATCCATAGGGTGGTCCTATTTTCTTATTCAGAATTTATCTGACAACATGCAAGAATTGTACCCACTTATTTTCGATGAAAGGTGTAGATAAATTAATCACATACATGATCTAGTGGTAAAAGCTTCGCAAATTGAGAGGTAAATTGAGAAATAGAACTGAATTAAGAAGATCTGATTGGTCCTATTCATACTTCAAACTAAGTTTGAATATTCTCGATTTAAATAGCTTTACCTATAGGCAGTTTGATGTCGCAATTGGTCTTGTCTGACGTAATTGTCTAATGCGATAGTCATGGACAATAGAATATAAATTGGCCAAGTGAAGCCCATGGTGAGAAAGCTACCTGAGACACAAAAAGTTACTAGCCCCGCTTGAATAGCCTGTGCATTGGCATAGAGCACGGGATCATAGAAGTGATTGGTTTTTTCGAGATACAATAAGCTTTTTTTACTCAATATAAATAGTCGTATAATCATCGCGACAAAGACCCACAGACCCAAAAAGCCTGTTTCTGCCAGTACCCCAAACCAAGTACTATGTACCGCGTGATTTAGACCGTCCCAATACTGGCTGTAAAAGAAATAGTTGGGGAAAAAGTTATCGATTCCCACACCGCTAAAAGGATGGTGTAGCGCCATATTAAAAGCTGCCTGCCAAGCGTAGATTCTGCCCATCGCCGATTCGTCGATAGACATTTCGTTTAATGGACCAGACTCGCGTTGATCCAACCCTGCGAGGAAGATCAGTAGCAATGCAACAATAGGCAGTAGTGAGAGTATTAATACTTTATTTTTAACGTTCTTCCAGGCAAAAAGTCCGCACACAGATAGGGCTCCTAAGAGGCCACCGCGACTTTGAGTGGCAATGATCGCGGAGAAAATGGCGACGAATATTAATATGCAAAAACCTTTTATCCAAGGATTGATACCTTTGGTGAGTGCGTAAGCTAGGCAGAACCCCGCGGGGAACAAGAGTACGAGGGCTAAATCATTGGGATCACCTAACATCGATCCGATGCTCCTGCCGATAGTGACGCGGGTTCCTTCAACCAATTCCAGCTTATTAACTTTATTGTATAAAGTTGCAGCACTAGTGATAAGGCCACACAGAATCATCGTGGTGATTAGTCCTTTAAATTGCGCTCTGGTTGAAAGTAACCAGCTAATAGCAAATACCATTACGCTAATTTTTAGGTAATTATCTAAGAAACTGCTTATCGCCAGTGAGCGATTAGTTGCCAGCAAGGTTCCTAAGAAAACTAAACCGGCGAAAAAACTGAACAGCATTAATTCACGTGAGAAAAAGATGTTAATTTTTTTTGCCCAGATATTAAAAACCATAGAAAATAGCGTGGATACCGCTAGCCATTGGGGTATTTGAAGTGGATATAGTACGGGGAATATTTCATGTATACGAAAAAACGAGAAACAGATAAACGCCAAGCAAAGGGAGAAAGGAGCTTTTAAACTCAGTATTAAAAAAGCGGGGATCAGCGCGAGTAAGCCCATGCTCAGCTTGGGAATTAGATGCCAAATAAATGCAAGTAGCAGGCAGCAGATAATCGCAATTAATATCTGCTGTAATTTCCTGTCCAGCTTTTCAATATACATTTAGTACCTCGGCCAATGAATTTTACATTGTTGGCGAATCGATAAATCCTATCGGGTTTTGCAAAAAAAGTTAGGCAATAATTGCAGTTTAATGCTACTAAACAGCAGCAAAACGGTAGCGGCGCTATATAGGAATAGGTTGTGTATAGTCAGCGCATCAACCGGTAGAGAGTAGATGGCAATGAGAGTTAGAGCGCTTTGAATTAGTAGGGCATGGATGGGGTAGGGAATGTGCAGGCACTGCTGACTTATCTTAAAGGAGATAAGTACCCTGACAGACAACGCTATAGCAGTTGCTAAAATAGCACCCCAAATTTCAAAAAGCGGGATGAAAATAAAATAACCTAATAGCGCCAAAAGCGCGGCTAGCCCATCGACAGCAGCGACTGCCCAAGTGGAATCTCCACTGAAAATCCCTAAGCTCAAACTGCTATTAATGCTGTGCAGTGCCGCCAAAAAAGCCAAATAGGGGATGTAGTCTACGGCACTGTGATATTCAATAGGGGAGAGTAAACGTATTAAGTTCGGCCCCACTATGGTCATTATAAGTGCGCTAAACAGCGCGATGACAATACCTATGCTAGCGAACCTAGCGCACAACTTGGCACCTTTTGCGCGTTTGATAATAGCAAATCGTTTGGCGTACCACCAAAGGTCAAAAGGTTGAATTAACACAGCGGTCAGCAAACCAATCTTGCAGGCCAGTGCGTAACTGGCCATGGAAGCCGTACCTATATTAGCCGCTAATATCCAGCGGTCAAAGCTACCGAGTATAAAGCCGGCAATGCCGACAAAAACAAGGGGACCACCGTAGCGTGCATAGCGCTTAAACAATAAAAAATTAAAGCTAATGCCGGTATCGGCCAGCTGAACTTTAATCAGATAACCGCCCAGTAGACAAAGCGCCAATAGTGTTGAGCACAAGACCCCGCTGACGCCATACCCCAGTACGAGTAAAATGACGGCAAAGCTTACTTGAAAAAAGGCCATCAAACAGCTGGCGAAAAAAAACTGCCGGGCTCTATCTTTGATTCTGAACCAACTAAGGGGAATTATTACCAATCCGCCCAGAGATATGCTGGCAAGCATTAAGCGTGCTTCAATCTGGGAGATATTGCCAGGTAGCCAGAGGCTAAAGTATTGGGCACTAGCTTGGGTGAGAATCAGGGTTGCCGCTGCGATCAACATAGTTAAACCAAAAACATTGGCGGCCGACTGCTGTTGACTGATATTCTCACCGCTTGTACGACACACATAAGTACTGTCAGAGGCGTAGCGATATAATGTTTCAGTTAGCCCCATGGCGAAGACAATGCTCATCAGATCGCCTAGGGTTTGCAGTACGTCTAATCGGCCATAGTCAGCGAGGGATAAATAGTGGGTGGTGAAAGGGACCATGATAAAGCCCATACTTTTGGCTATTAACAGTGCACTGGCATATAAAAGGCTGTGTTGAAGCGCTACAGGCAGGCGGGTGAAATAATGAACAGGGTTATGTTTCCCTGAAAGAAAAGCAGAAGATTTTGTAGGGCAAACCTCTAATTTATGATATTTTTTTAACATAATAGTGAGCCTTTAGTGGAAATAAAATTATCAGTTGGCGGCTGTTTTATTGCGAGTTAATATAAAACATCGATCTCACCTTTTTGCAGGTGATTGAGGATAGCGCTGTGATAAACATCGACAATTTTGGGAATCAGACAATCACAGCTGTAGTTTTCGTTTACCTGACGTCTGGCTGCGTCTGAAATGGTTAACTTTTGATAGGCAGTTAAGTGTTGCCAGTGTTTAATCGAGGTGCGAAAGCTCTCGATATCATCCCTATCGACTAGCCAGCCATTACTGTTGTGGGTGATGAGTTCCTCTAGTCCGCCGAGTTTAAAACTGACCACCGGAATCCCCTCTGACATAGCTTCTAACGCGACAAATGGTAATCCTTCAAAACGACTGGTAATACAGAGCAAGCCGATATTTTTCCAATGTTGTTGCATATCACGGTGGCCTTTGAAACAAATCTGAGGATGTTTATCTTGTAATGTTTTTTTTAAGGGGCCCTCCCCATAGCAGGTAAAAGAATTCGTGGCGACTAATGTGGTACTGATTTGGCAAAACAAATCCGGACCTTTTTCGTAAGATAGACGCCCGACAAAGGCAATTTCTTTGTTATTGGTATTAAAAAAAGGACTGCCAGTAATGACTGGCTGTTGAATGAAATTAGGCACATAATTAACGTCGCCTTTTAGCCTGAGAGTAATCTCTCGGCTGACCCCTATCACTTTGTTGGCCAACATTGCGCTGGCATCATCGAATATTGAGTAGAGTCTTACTCTGCCTCTTCCCATATCACCCGAGTGATAAGTAGATACCACCGGTGTATGACAGAGCTTGGCTATAATGCGCCCCAAAATTCCCGCTTTATAACCGTGTGTCGCCAACAGACTGGGCTGTTTTATTAACAGAGGTAGCAGCGAAAAAATATTATCCAAGTAGCGATATTGAATGTTGAGTTGCTTTAATGTTTCAGTCAGTGGATGCTCGCCATAATAATGGACGAAAATAATCTCACACTGATATTGATGATCATTGAGCCACTGGGATAATTTAATCACATGCGTCTCTATTCCACCGATACTACTGCTATCTAACAACTGAAATATTTTAATGTTTTGAATGTCGCTCAAAATAATTCTCCTATTAGAAAACACTGTGTTTTCAAAGGAATTGCAAGAAACCGGCCGATAATTCTTTAAGATAGAAGTAACAAAGGCTTAACAGTGTTTCGGGTGGGGTTTATGAAGAAATGGCTAGACTGTTTTCGCATTTTGAGTAGATTAATGGCAGATCGTTATTATTTTTCTCAAAATGCGAATTTATCCGGTGCTATAGCCAATAGGTTACTTAACTAGCCGTTATGCAAAGATTTTGTCAGTGCCTCAGCTTCGTTTTACCGGTATTTTGAAGCTGTATCGCGATGCGTTTGACAGCAGAGGGAGTCGGGCGTTTAGGCCAATTTTATTAGGTATGTTTTATTGCCCTTTAGCTTTTATCCACTATAGTTAATGATCAATGTGTGTCCTAAGCATCTGGCAAGTCGTAACAGTATCCAGAACCTTGAATCATGCTGTTGACGAAGTTGTATCGCTTTCGTTAGACGGCAAACAAGCACTAGGGGACGGCATATCGTTTCTAACCTAAGGCATCTTTTGTGGCGATAATTGTTTGCTTTAACAGCTGTTCCCTCATCACTGACAGGTGTGATGGTGAATAGTTGATGAAAAGTATGAGGTAAACGATGCTTATACGTATGTTAACTTATTTGCGCAGCATACTTTATTCACATATGCGTTTAAAATATCTTATTTTTATGACCTTAACGTTTATCTCTGCCATTCCGGTAATCATGTTGAGTTATTGGGTACAGGAAACAGCGTTTCAAAAAGAGTTAGCGGCGGTTGAAGACAAACATCTGGTTATTGCTAGAAATTTAAGTCGAACTTTCGAACGTTATGTAATTGATACCAAGGCAGTATTCAAACATGTCGGGGCACTGGTAGTTGACGGACGGGATTGGCAAGAATCAACAGCATTGCTTGAGACAGTGGGTATCAGTTGCCTATGGCGGGTGAACCGCGACC
>JABSRA010000110.1 GCA_013215445.1 Oceanospirillaceae bacterium | reverse complement strand
GTGATGGTTGTTTGTAATGAGGACATCCTTAAGCAGCAGCGCAACAACTGGCCCTCTGATTACTTTGGTTTGCGAATAGCAAATAACCGCGGCTTTCTGACCCCTGGGCCGGAGTTTTTCGATGCTGTTAAAATGGGAAAATTATCACTCATAGTAACAAAAAGCGCGGAACATGGATTGCGCATGATATTACTCAATCGTGCTGATTGTTATGTGAATTCTAAACTGGCAATTCAATGGGGGTTACGCCAGATGCAAAAGAGGCAACTTGTTAATCCCTTTACCGTATCACTAAAGTTTGGCGCACTGATATCCCAGCAATGGGGTTATTTAGGTTATAGCGCAGCGACCGAGCTATTTCCCTATCGGGAACATTACCGTATGCAAGTCGACAAAGTACTGCGACAGATGAAAAAGGAGGGAGCTATCAGCGAAATCATTGAGCGTTTTATAAATCAATAGCTATGTTGTTTCTATGTAAACAATCTTAAAATCGTCATATTGGTCCGATAAATATATCTACTTTGTACAATTAAAAAGATATGAAAAGATATGGGGCAGACTCTTTTTATCATCACACGTATCATCCTAGATTTGTAGTGGCATACTAATTTTGGCCACCTAAAAAGAGGTGACATTATTAACACTCTTAATTGGAGATGAAAATATTTTCTGGTTGTCTAGGTGCATCAAGAGCTTGTGCTTACTTATCGGATTCGACTGCCGAATTTAGGATTATTAATTGGTCTATTGCTAGTTACCATGCACAGCTTAAATAGGTTAATAATATGGATGTTTATGTACCCGTCAACTATGCTGACTTCATACTGATTATAGGTGCTAGCTAAATGGATGAGAAAATTAATTCCCACGCCCTTTTAGAAATTCAAAGCCTTCGTGAAGAACTTCTTAGCCTTACTCAAACCAATAACGATCTCATAATTTACAAGCAACAGCTCGATGCGATATTTGATAACGCACCTGTAGAAGTGTATTTGAAGGACCGAGAAGGTCGCTACATCAGGATCAATAAGCAATTCGAGAAACTATTTGGAGTCAAAAATGCAGACCTAGTGGGTATGCTTCCAGCTAATGTTCATGACCCTAAACTGGCGGCTTCTACACGAGACCACGACCTATTTATCCTGAATACAGGTAAAGCTCAGTGGCGTGAAGAGATACTCGAACTGGGTAACGTGAATCAATCACGCACCTTGTTAACCATAAAGTTCCCGGTATTCGATGATGATGGAGAAGTCGATGGGATAGGTGCAATAGTTACCGACATCACCGAGCAAAAGCATGCTGAGCAACGCTTTCTTCACATCGTAAACACCATAGATGGAGTTGTCTGGGAATATGACGTGATTAATGAAGAATACACTTACGTTAGCCCGCAAGCTGAGCGACTGCTAGGTTATTCTGTTAAAAGTTGGCACCAACCTGGGTTCTGGGTTGATAGCATGCATGCAGAAGATCGACTCTGGGCACCAGACTATTCCGCCAAGTGTCGCGAGGATGGGTTAGACACTTATGAGTCGGAGTATCGCTGTATTTCCAAGGACGGACGTGTTGTATGGTGTCAAAATATGGTCTCTGTGATTAGAGAGCAAGGTCAAGTTCGTTTGTTACGCGGACTTCTGTTAAATATCACTCAACGAAAACAGCACGAAAAATCAATTAGGTCGAACAAAAATCGATTTCGAATCATGTTTATGTCCGCGCCGGTGGGTATGTTATTAGTTGATTTAAACACCACAAACTTGCTAGAGATTAACCCAGCTTATACAAATATTGTTGGCCGTAGTGTGTCCGAGATTAAGCGAGTTGGGTGGCAGAAAATCACCCACTCAGACGACCTAAAAGAAATCATCAATAAACTCGAACAATTAAAGCTCGGGAAAATTAATCATTTTAAGATGTTAACAAGATTCATCAAACCGGAAGGAAGTATCGTATGGGCTCATTTAACGGTAAGTACCATAGACGATGAGGGTATTTTGGAAAACCCTCAATTTCTGGCCATATTGGAAGATGTAACTGAGCGCAAAAACTTCGAAGAAAAGATATGGCATCAGGCCAACTTTGATTTTCTCACTAATTTACCAAACCGAAATATGTTGAATGACCGGATCGCCCAGACAGTCAAGACAGCCCGAAGAAATCAAAGTGAGTTTGCAGTATTGCTCATCGATCTTGACCATTTTAAAGATGTAAATGATACACTGGGGCATGATCGTGGTGACGAATTATTAGTCGAAGCCGCAAAACGTATTCTGCTTTGTGTTCGTGAGTCGGATACTGTCGCCCGTGTGGGTGGAGATGAGTTTACTATTATTTTGTCTGAATTGAGTGGCTTATCAGGTGTTGGCAAAGTGGCTCAAAATATTCTTGACTCTCTCAGTGAACCTTTTTATCTGGGAAAAAACACCACCTATATCTCTGCCAGTATTGGTATCACACTGTACCCGAAAGATGCCTCAGAAAGCATTAGCTTGATTAAAAATGCCGACCAGGCAATGTATTTCGCAAAGGAACAGGGCCGCAATGGCTATCATTTTTTTACAGCGGCCATGCAGCAATCGGCACAACGACGTTTGCACCTGGTTAACGAATTGCGAGATGCGATCAAAAATGAAGAATTTGTACTTTACTATCAACCTATTGTAGAGCTGGCAAACGACAAAATTTATAAGGCTGAAGCTTTAATTCGCTGGCAGCATCCAAAGAGAGGGTTAGTCAGCCCAGCCGAATTCATTGCTGTTGCTGAAGAAACTCGTATGATCAATGCAATCGGTGACTGGGTATTCCTTGAGGCGGTTCAGCAAAGTAAACGCTGGCGGGCATTACTGGATAAAAATTTTCAAATCAACGTAAATGCGTCGCCTGTGCAATTTGAGAATACGGCTAATTTTTCGTGGGAAAATCACTTAGCTTTAATGGATATCAGTGGCTCGTCGATAGGTATCGAAATTACGGAAGGCCTGTTAATGACATCCGACCAGTCTGCGCTGCACACCTTGCTTGAATTTCGTGATGCCGGCATACAAGTATCACTGGACGATTTTGGGACTGGCTATTCATCTCTCTCGTATCTACGCAAGTTTGACATCGACTATTTAAAAATTGATCAATCATTTGTGCAGAATCTAGATTATGACTCTGATGATTTGGCGCTGTGCTCTGCCATCGTTGTGATGGCACATACCCTGGGAATTAAAGTGGTGGCAGAAGGTATAGAAACTCAATTACAAAAGGACTTACTCCTGTCAATTAATTGTGACTTTGGTCAAGGGTATTTATTTTCAAGGCCTGTGCCCGCACATGAATTTGAAAAGCTCGTTTCTAAAACCAACAGCTCCAAGACAGAAATTATCTGCTGAACCTGTTGTGGCAACAGCCAGTGTGTCTAAGTTGACTATAAAGATATTAAAGATATGGGACAGGCATATTATTAAAGATATGGGACAGGCATATTATTTATTTACAGCCATAAGATATTAAAGATATGGGACAGGCATATTATTTATTTACAGCCATAAACAAAAATGCTCTATCAGATAAAATTGATAGTGATTCATTTCCATTTTTAAAAAAGTTGACCACTACAATCCCAAAGAATGCTTCTTAAAAAAAGTGCGATTCAAGTTCCACAAAAGAGTCCTTTGCAGATAAATATTTACCATAGCTGGTCGTTTCTGAAACTTTTTCCCAGCTATAGAGGGATGCGCCAGGATTATCCTCATTTTTAATAAATTTATACAAGGTGTAGTCAAATTTTTGCTGATCGTAGGCATTAATTATTGTTTTATTTGAAGTAATAAAATAAACATTTTTTTTATCACGCATTAAAGAAAAGCCACTCACTGTCACATTACTACCAGATAAAGATAAGCTGAAATAAGGGAACTCATGCTTCACAATGCTTGGCATAATACTATATCCCCCATCAGGCTTATTAACATAAAAAGTGACTGTTAGACTAGGATGTGATTTATTGTTGTCGTAATGGGCAATAAAAAAATAATCCATTCGACCATCGCCATTTAAATCTATGCTATTCACACCCTGATTCATTTCAACTAAATCATAAGCGAATATGTTAAAAGATATACTTAGTGATACTGCAAAAAAAAGATGATTAAAATAAGTAATCACGACACTTCCTTGTATATGAATATATTGACTATTTTATAAGTAATTCTGAGTAAAATTATCAATAATACAATAAAAACTCCAATGATTATAAATAATTACGTATTAAATTCCACATAACCAATAGGGTAAGCGCTTGCCTTTTCCCCCAAAGTTAAAAGACAAGACCTTGACCCCGATTCTTGCCTTAGGTGTTTTCGCCGATAATTTTATGTTTTTTAGAGTTGGGTATAGCTGTACAACAAACCTAGCGACGGAGCCACCTACCCCCTTGTATTAATCTATGCCTGCTGAGCTGGACACCCCCGCTGCTCCATACCTTTTTGTACAATTAGCTTTGCTTGATCACTTCAATAACGACAAAAATTTGCCGTAAAAAACAGCAAAATTCAACTCTATTATATAATAATGATTATCATTTGCGTTATTCCTCGTTGTGCTGTAAAAGAGCCAACATATTAGCATTCACTGTTAACAAAGCATCAAGGGAAGGCAATGGCCAAGAAGAAAATTTCCAGTTACAAAGGCTCTGCAGGTGGCTGGGGTGCGCTTGCGAGTACCACTAAACACCTTTTGCAAAGTAAAAGGCCGATTAGGAATATCATTGGCTTATTAAAGACCAATCAGCACCAAGGTTTTGACTGCCCAGGTTGTGCTTGGGGAGACGCAAAAGGACACAGCATCAGTTTTTGTGAGAACGGGGCGAAAGCAGTGAACTGGGAGGCGACCAAGAAAAAGGTAGGCATCGCTTTTTTTGCCAAATACAGTGTTAGCTATCTAGAGACACAAAGTGATTATTTTCTTGAATACCAGGGACGATTAACCCATCCGCTGCGATACAACAGTGTCACAGATCACTTTGAAGCGATTGAGTGGCAGGAGGCCTTTAGCTTGATCGCCAAGCATTTAAACAAACTTGAATCTGCCGATCAGGCTGAGTTTTATACTTCGGGACGAGCCAGTAATGAGGCGGCTTTTCTCTATCAAATGTTTGTCCGCAGTTTTGGTACCAATAACTTTCCCGACTGCTCTAACCTTTGTCATGAAGCCAGTGGTGTGGCGATGAAAGAGTCTATAGGGGTTAGCAAAGGGACGGTATCGCTAGAGGATTTTGCCCAGGCTGATGCCATTTTTGTCTTTGGCCAAAACCCGGGCACTAACCACCCGCGGATGTTAGAGGAACTGCGTCAGGCCTCGCGTCGGGGTGCAACTGTGGTCAGCTTTAACAATTTGCGTGAGCGAGGCCTAGAGAGATTTACCAACCCCCAGAGCCCGGTTGAGATGTTGAGTAATGGCCATACCACTATCTCTAAACATTATTACACGCCAAAACTGGGTGGGGATATGGCTTTGCTGCGTGGCATAGTCAAAGCATTGTTAATATTGGATAAAGAAGCGCTGGCAAGGGGAGAGAAAAGCTTGTTAGATGTTGATTTCTTGGCAGAGCACAGCGCTGGCCTAAACGATTATATGAGTTTGGTGACAGCGACTCCCTGGGAGATCTTGGTCGAACAATCGGGTATTAGCAGAGCAGACATGGAAAAAATAGGCCAAATATACGCAAGCTCTGAGCGCGTTATTTGCACTTGGGCAATGGGGCTTACTCAGCATAAACATTCAGTGATCACATTGCAGGAAGTTCTTAATTTGTTATTGCTCAGAGGCAATATAGGCAAAGCGGGTGCCGGTGCTTGCCCGGTCAGGGGGCACAGCAATGTGCAGGGTGATCGCACTATGGGAATAAACGAAAAAGCGCCTGCGCCACTACTTGATAAATTGGAGCAATTACTGGCGAAAAAAATGCCTAGAGAGGCTGGGCACAACGCCATTCAGGCCGTTAAAGCGATGAGCGAGGGGCGCAGTAAAGTATTTATTGGCTTAGGCGGTAATTTTGCCGCGGCGATGCCGGATACTGATGTCACTCGCCAGGCGCTGGCCAATTGTGATTTAACGGTAAATATCAGTACCAAATTAAACCGCAGTCATCTGACTCCGGGTAAAGATGCGCTAATTCTTCCCTGTCTGGGCAGAACTGAGTTAGATGTGACGAGCAAAGGCGAACAGCGTATTACCGTTGAAGATTCAATGTCGATGGTACATAGCTCCGGGGGAGTACTAGCCCCTGCTAGTAAGCACTTAAAATCAGAGGTCAATATCATCGCCAGTATTGCCCACAACACCTTGTCACAGACAAATATGGACTGGATGGCGCTGGCCGATGACAACAGTAAAATTCGATTATTAATTGAAAAATGCATAGACGGCTTTGAGGGTTTTAATCGCCGTATCGAAACACCAGGTGGCTTTTACCTGGGCAACAGCGCCGCCAAGCGTATTTGGATGACTGAAAGTGGCAGAGCCAATATTAAAAGTAACCCTTTACCGAAGCGTTTAATCGCCGAGCAAATTAGCCGAGAACGGCAGCGCAAAAAGCAGCAGGGCAAGATATTCACCTTGCAGACAATGCGCTCGCACGACCAATACAATACAACCATCTACGGCTTTAACGATAGATATCGCGGCATCAAAGGGCAGCGCATGGTGATATTTATGAATGCCGAAGACATGCAAGACTTGGCTTTAGACGCTGAGCAAACAGTGACAATTACCTCTCACTGGCACGACGGTAAAGAGCGTTCAGTCTCAGGATTTAAGGCGGTGCCCTACGATATACCTAAAGGCAATATGGCTGCTTATTATCCGGAAACTAACCCGTTAGTGGCGCTGGATAGTTATGGTGATCGCAGTTTTACCCCCACTTCAAAAGCAATTGCGATTAGCATTAGCAAAGATAAAAGCAGCAATATAATTAAGCGGGGTTAATATTTTCGGGTATCAGTGACAGGTTTATTACTCATATTGATGGGTTAAAAGTAATGATGCAGTCGTCAAGGAATCAGAACTAATATAGGACACTCATATATATAAACAATGATAATCAGCAATCCACCGGCATAATGTTAGACGGCTAATGATCTCTCTCTAATCAATAGAATCAATAGGGTCAGGAATCAATAGGGTCAGAGTAAATTGATTTTAACACAAATCAATTCTTTCCCTACTCTCCTGATATATCTAAGATTTATGGTCGTCACCAAGCTGACATTGACTGACTGGCCATTCTTTTGATCTTGAAACATTCAGTAAATTTATCAATTTACTCTGACTGCATTGATCCCCTGCCCCATTGATCTTTATTAGTTAGTCTCACTTTTCGATTTGCAGAAAGATATAAAAGATATGGGACAGGCATGTTATTTTATTTATGGTCATTATAAAAGATATGGGACAGGCATGTTATTTTATTTATGGTCATAAACAGAAAATCTCTACCAGTTCAGATTGATAGGCCTTAATTTATATATAAAATAAAGTGCCTGTCCCAAAGTGTTCCTCTATTTCCAAGCTCTTTTCTGCGATATGTGTCATTTTCAGTTTGTAATCGAAACAGCTCTCCCCTCATAGAAAAAAGAGTATCTTGGGCATCACCAAGATTGAGTAAAACAGCATCTATTTTCTCTTTGGCTGCTTCTTCAACCTTAGATTCATGTATTGATTTAAGTAGGATTTACCCTAACTTCAAGCCTTCATAGGCCCAAGTAATTGTAGCTATATCCATGCTATCTCCAATAGAGTGCTAACGCCTCACAAAGTGGCAAATAATAGTTGGTAAAAATAAGCGACGAAGGAGCAAAAACCAACTGTTATTTGTCCTTTTGAGTGCCTTGTTAGGCTGAAATTACACACTTAATTCCATTGTCGTTGAGCCACTAAAACCAAGTAACCATTTTAAATATGGATAAGATTCTGTTTTAACAGATTTAAACCCCATTCGCTCATACAAAGCTTTAGCTTTGGAATTTATATCAATAACATCCAGACGTACGCTATTAAATTTATGCTCTTTGGCATATTTTGCTATCTCTGTTAGGAGATGACCCCCTACTCCTTTTCCCCTTGCTTCAAAGTGAACAGCTATACCATCCATAATTAATTCTTTTGAAGCGGCCTTTCGCTCATAAAGGTCAAAAATAACAGCAGCCCAATTCCCCTTGAAAACTCCTAATTCAGAAAGTAATTCACTATACGTGATACCGCCTGTTAATGAACCTTCTGGAGTTTGAAAGCCGGCTATTCCAATTAATTTATCTTTATAGACGGCACCAATTACATAATCAAGAACGAAACATTTTTTTAAAAAGAGTATTCTCTTTTCTTTAGAGGGTATTGCTACAGCAAATTTTTGTCCGAAGGCTTCATCGTATAAATCAACAGCTGAGTTTCTATATTTTTCAGGTAACCCTACGCGATAACTAATATCTTCGGTGTTCATACAAAATCCCTTTGAAGCCTAACGCCAACCGAAAGATATGGGACAGGCATATTATTAAAACAGGCATGTTATTCATTTACGGTCATAAACAAAAATTCTCTATCAGTTCAAACTGTTAAGGCTTAATTTTCATATAAAAAAGTACCTATCCCAAACAATGCTTCTTAAAAAAAGTGCGATTCAAGTTCTACAAAAGAGTCCTTAGCAGAATCAATAGGGTCAGAGTAAATTGATTTCGCAGACTTTTCACCTTGTCTTGTTTTCGCTCACTTCCTTTTACGACACCCTCTAATAGGCGCCTACTTCTCATAAAAAATGTGTACATTTACAGGACCCGGGTATACCGAGGCCTGTAAGAAATTGGGGTCAGATTCAAGTCGAGATGCGCCCGTTGCCCCAACCCCTTCCAGCAGGCGGTTACCGCTGAAATTTAAATCTGCATCACTATTTTCATCGTGAAACACGAATATTGCATATGGCCCAGCATCCAGTTCTGGAAAGGTATGAGTTAAGCGCCTGGCCTTGGCAGGAAATTCCACAACTGTGATTGCACTCCTGATCTGCAGGTTTTCAAATGAACGTTTTTCGTCAAAGATAACAACAACAATATTACCTGCTCCATTTCGAATATTATCCACTGTCAAATTAATCCCCTGTGTATAGGCAGGAGTGGCAACGCTTGCAAACGAAAGAAGTAAGGATATGTTTAAAATACTACGTTTCATTGAATTCATCCTGTTTTGGCTTTCCCTGAGGTGATAATTTGAGCGTATATATTTTGCTTTTAAATTAACTTGAAGTTCAAAGCGCGTGGATCCATGTGCTCACCGTCATTAGCGCCTCTACATCGACAGTTGTTTCTATCCATGGGTAGTCGTCGATACTGCCTGTTTTTGAAGGTTGAAAAAGGTGATTTAAGCCATCCAGAACAACAACCTTCGAACTAAGATGTCGTAATATCCGTCGCGCTTCTGGCGCATTATCTCTGGCGGATACTTGCAAATCGGTGCTGCCAAAAACAGCAAGAACTGGACCATCAAAGGCACGTAAAGCCGGACGCGGATCGTAGTTGGCAGCAAAAACACCCCATGGAGTCACCCAAAAATTCAACAATATTTTTCGATCTGTAGCAGTCGTATCTTCTTGGATCAGATAAGCATCAAGTTCCGCTCGTTTATCTGCTACTGAGCCAGATCCTTGGAGAATTTCCGTGAGCTTTTTGACCTGCCTGCGAGCTTGCGAAATTGTTGACGCATCAGCTCCGGTTGACGTTAGAATATCGTTGTATTGTGTTGTCATAACATCTGGCAGTAACGGTTTTACAGCCCCGGCCAATAGCACCATAAAGGCAACAGGAACCTCTAGGGCTGCTGCGGGAGCGATGTATCCGCCTTCTGAGTGACCCATGATGCCTATATTCTCTGATGAGATATCAGGACGTGCTGCCAGCCACCGTACAGCCCCAGCGGTATCTTCTGCGAAATCTTGAATGGTTGCCAGTGCGTAGTCGCCTGTGCTTTCGCCAACACCACGGTCATCGTATCGCAGCACGGCGAAACCAGCGCGCGTCAAATGATCTGACCACACTAAAAACGGGCGGTGACCGACGACAGCCTCGTTGCGATCTTGAGGACCTGACCCAGAGACAAGGACAACAGTCTTGAACGGGCCACCTGTATTTGGCATCGTCAGTTCCCCCGCCAGGGTGACGCCCGATCCACCAGTGAATTGGATTTGTTCGATCTGATAGGGTCTATCTGTAGGGTCTTGCTCTCGACCCATAAGGTTCACCATGGCGGCACAGCTAGACAGCATGGAACAAAGAGCTAAGAGTGAGAAAAATTTCATAGTTTGGGTTCCGTTGATTTTGAGTTTTTGGCATTTGGACGAAATGACAACCCGCCGAAAATAATCCGCAAGCGATCACCTATCGTTTGGCACTTCTTTACATCCTGCCAGATGTTGCCAAATTCTATGAAGGTGATCTTGACTGGGTTGTTGGTATTTATGTCACGCGTCAGACCATAGATCACCTTTTCTTCTTCACGCGCGAAAGTTCCGAAGAGCTTGTCCCAGACCATAAGGATTCCCCCATAATTCTTGTCAAGGTATTGCCGGTTGGAGCCATGGTGAACACGATGAACGGAAGGCGTGTTGAAAACTTCATCCAGCCAACCCAATGTCGTGACCCGTTCAGTGTGTATCCAGTGCTGATACTGCGCGACGAGCACCAACCCGACAATGGCTTGAAAAGGATTGAAGCCGATCAGGATCATCGGGATCAGGAACGCCCATTCGAAAAGGCCTTCCACCACGCTCAATCGGAGGCCCACGGTAAGATTATAATCCTTCGAGCTATGATGGACGCTATGACTAGCCCAAAGGATACGATGTTCATGTTCAAGGCGATGCATCCAATAGTAGGTGAAGTCCGCGATCAGTAATGCCAGAAACCATGTCCACACTGTCGCCTGAATGACAAGTGGTGTAATATAGTAAAATGGCAACAACGCTATGAATCCGAGCGAGGAGAATGCAGTCCTTTCAATGATTTGATGGGTGACAAAGATGGCTAAGTTCGCCATTGTATCTTTCCAACGCCGTTCCTTGGAGGTGACTAAATCCAACAGTACCTCTATGCCAGTGATTGTGAGGTTGAAGATGAACAGCGCGGCTATGACCCACATGATTTGGTGAGACTCAAAAAGCGCAACGAGGATATCTATTGTCATACGAAAGGCCTTGCCAATTAAATTATTCATGATTATGAACGAACGTTCGTTCTTTGTCTAGTATCAGATTCAGGATCCTCAACCCATGCCCAATAACGTTAAACCCATACATCCACGCAAGATTGAAATTTTAGAAGCAGCGGTCACCTGTTTTCTTGAGAAAGGGTACCATCAGACCGGTGTCCGGGACATTGTAGCTAAAGCGGGCATCAGCCTTGGGAACCTCTACAACCATTTCAAAGGTAAAGAAGCTATCCTGGTCTTTATTGCCGAAATTGAGGGGCAGGAATTGTCAGGTTTTGTTAATAGGCTATCGGACAATGCTGACCCGCGCATTAGGCTGGAGTGGTTTGTCCAAAATTATGCCGAATACGTAGCGCTCCCAGAGAATGCTCTGCTTGGTGTAGAAATTTTGACGGAAGCACTACGCAGCCCAACCATTGCTGATGTGTTTGGTCGTAATCGTGACCAACTAATAGCAGCACTGGCTGGTTGTCTCACTAAAGGAGGAGAATCAGGCGTATTTTCCTCCCAATTTAACCCTAGCGCAGTTGCCTGTATGATCCTCGATACACTAGAGGGTCAAGGCTTACGTAATTTGTCATTATCATCAAGAGGCAAGCACGTAAAGGATACCATCGGCCCCTTCATTCTGAATGCTCTGAAACCGTGATGAAAATATCACTAATATTTTAAATGTAGCATTACTTGATTACTTGATTACTTGATTACTTGATTACTTGGCGTAGTATAGTTTGTATAAACGACCTTGCTTTCGTTTATTCTTCAACATATTTAAACGTTATATTCTGGATTTATGTTTCGCAATGATTGAGGCAAAAATATGAATTTGAATCGATTAACGACTCTAGGATCAATATTTATTCTACTCTCTGGTTGTAGTTTACTAGGGCCTACTCCCTATGCTCCGATGGCGCTTGCCGGCGGATACTCACATTAAAGATAACCTATATTATGTAGAGTTTTCTGGAAATGCGTATATTAACCGCGGCACTACTTATCAATATTTTCACAGACGCGCAAAAGAAGTGTGTTTAGAAAATGGATATAGCGATTACAAATTTAAAGATGCTAAGGATGTGTCCACGGAGTATGTTGTAGGTTCGAGGCTGTAAAAGTAATTGTGTAACTGCTCATAATCTATAACCTATTCAAAAGGTATAATTATGAGCAACTTAATGA
>JABSRA010000109.1 GCA_013215445.1 Oceanospirillaceae bacterium | reverse complement strand
CCAACTATTTACCGAGTAGGCACTGTATACGTTTTCCTTGAAAAACTCGGTGAGCTTGGTTACCGATAAAGCTAGCTGTAACTGTTGCTCCGGCGCGTTAGAGGCGACACATTTTGCTAAAGTTATCTGCTCTAGGGAACTGACCACTCCATCAAAGGCACAGAGTTTTTGTTTAAACAGCTCGACCACTGATTGCCGATATTCTACCGCAAAGGTCGCTGCGAATTTGAGCCGGTATTCTCGCTGCAGTCTATTTAATACATCGACCAGTTTAGCCCCGCGATTTTGTTCGGTGAGCTTAAACGCCTCGGCACAAATGCCGTAATCCGCTAATTTTATCGCCAGTGCTTGGCTGCCAATATTTTCACTGTCGACTAAAGTACCATCACAGTCAAAAATCACACATTTAATCATTCTTAATCCTTAAGGTTGATAGTTTTGGCCAGTTAGTACCCATCTAGAAACAGCTTTCCCCTCGCTACGATCCCGTTTCAGAATGAAAACTCACTAGTATCCGGTTAAACTTTCCGCGGGTACTTACTAATCCCAAAGCTGCAATTTAGACTGATAGTCTTTATTTCGCCTGCTGGCGAGTGACTTTTTTTTGCGTACCCAAAAGCAAAGTAACCAAATAAAAAGGGCACCCTACGATTACCGACAAACTCCTCCACACAAGGCCAAATTACTGGACGCTCATCAGCGCCATCCATGGCGCATTCGCTCTTCGCAACATCCTGTTGCTACACTTCAGTAATTTAACCATGTGCTCCGGCGGCAATCCAAGGGACTTTCTTAGTCTGTTGCTAAATTCGAGTATGCTGAGTTTCTGCGATTTCAAAAACCTGTCTAACCAGAAACTAAACTTACTTAGATCACTAGGAATGTAAGCTGCGCCCATCTTTCAAATTTCAAACCGGACACTAGTGATGAAAACTAGTTATTAGTGTGTAAATGCTGATTAATTCCCCCCCAAACCTTGGCATTGGTGCTGATCACCTCGACTGCTCCACTGATACTATTACGCCTAAATAACAATCCAGAACCGCCAGATAATACTTTAGCTTTTACTATCTCCCCATCGGGCAAGCGCACTTTGGTTCCCGCTGTCACATAGAGCCCCGCCTCGACAATACACTCATCCCCCAAGGAGATACCAATACCGGCATTGGCGCCTAACAAACTGCGCTCGCCAATACTGTTAACTTGTTTGCCGCCGCCTGACAGCGTCCCCATAATCGATGAACCCGCACCCACATCCGAATTTTTTGCCACGATCACGCCGGGGGTGACTCGTCCCTCAATCATACAATCACCTAGAGTACCGGCGTTAAAATTGACAAACCCTTCATGCATCACCGTAGTGCCCACTGCTAAATGTGCACCTAAGCGAACTCTATCGGCATCGCCAATGCGCACCCCAGGAGGGATTACGTAGTCGGTCATGCGCGGAAATTTGTCAATACTAGTAATGGTTAAGTGATGACACTCATCCACCAGCAAATGACGTAGGTCGTTGACTCTGTCGGGTAAAACCGGTCCCGCCGAGGTCCAGGCAACATTGTTCAATAAAGAAAAAATGCCATCTAAATTCATACTATTGGGTAATTGAGCACATTCAGAAAGTAAATGTAATCGCAGGTAAACATCTTCCGTGGTTTGTGGTGCCTGCGAAAAGTCAGTGATTTCAACAACCACTTGCTCTCCTCTTATCATGCCCACTTTTTGCGCTAAACAATTTCTGGGCAGATAATGTCCATCAACCGGAAACCAAGTATCTAAAGTAACACCCGTTGCACAATCTATATAGCGGTGACCTACTCGTTTCATCTTCTATCCTCTACGTTATCCAGCGTTAATAATGGTAGCTACAGCTACTTTTTCTGGCATGATCTGCTCAGCCCTTCAGGCCTCTAAACATAATGGGACTGGTATTAGTGATACTTTAACTCTCATGTAAAATAGTTGAAAGACAAGAGTGCAGAGGCGATGGCCTCACCTAACACCTGATGTTGCTGTAAGTCTAGATGGATACCATCGACACTACTGGAACTCGTGACTGTCGCCGCATCAAAAAAGTAACAGTGTTGCGCCTCGGCAATTGCTTGTAACTCAGCGGCTAAACCCGCACTTCTGGGCAGCGCTCCTGCAAATTTTTTAACCAGAGGGCCTTTAGGCTCCTGCATTAACGGCGGCGCAACGATCATTATTTTCGGTACTGGCATGCCAGGCTCAATCGGTGCACTACGCACTATATTAACCAGTTTCAACATGCCTTGGGCAGACATCCAGGCATTATTATCATGAGTCACTTGAAAGTCGTTGGTCCCCAACATAATAACAACCAGCGCTAAGGGCGCATGCATCTCTAATACTTGGGCAAACCCTTGCGATCCATCACGCCCCTCTTTATAGGGGTCACTCCACACCGTACGACGCCCATTGAGACAATTTTCTAACACTTTAATGTCAGAGCCGTGGCTATTCATAAAGGTTTCAAAAACACCGGGCCAGCGCTGAGAAAAGTTTAAACGCTGCCGGGTATGGGGAATAATGCCCCAAGTTAAGCTATCGGAATAAATCAGTATGTCTTGCATTGATGCGGCCTTTATTTAAAAGATAAGGTTTTATACAAAAGGGTGATGAGCAATCAGCGCTGAAATTGTCAGCACTCTTCATTGATTACAGCAGCTGCTCACCCTCGAGAGAGAAATCTACGTCTAATAAAGAGTCGACTATTTGATGCCCCCAACTCAGTACTTCAGCGTTGGGTAAGATAAGATCTGGTACTTGTATTACCGTTAAACCAGCATTGAGTGCCGCGCGCACGCCATTCACAGAATCTTCAAATGCCATGCAATCTACCGCATCTTGCTGTAATTGAGCACAGGCCTTTAAATATATATCGGGTGCGGGTTTACTGTTAGAGACTTGATCACCACCGATAACAATATCAAAGTAAGAGAGTATATTGGCGTTTGCCAGTTTTTTTAGCGCTTGCTGATGCGCGGTAGAGGTCGCCACGGCCATCGGTATCCCCGCGTTCCTCAAGCGAGTGAGTAACGCGACGGCACCGGTCATTAATGGCACGGGAATATCGTAAGCGCTGGCAAAGTAAAGTTCAGACCAGATTGCTTTTATCTCATCATAGGGAAAACCGGGGCCATAGCCTGCAACTAACAGTTGTTTTGACCGCTCTTGATTACAGCCGATGGCCTGCAGATACACCTCTATATCCGCCACAAAGCCCACTTCTTTGCACGCTTGGAGAAAGGTATCTAAACAAATTTTTTCAGAATCTAATAAAAGACCATCCATGTCAAAAACTGCAGCTTTCATGCACCCTACTCCCTGAGCTTAAATATATGAAAATATAACAAAAAATACCGCTAAATTAAACATAGGTAAGACTTTAAGTGGCATTGTCATCGATAAAGCTTAGCCATTCTTACGTTGTTTGGCCCGCTGTTGTTTATCAATAAAACATGCGCTAGCTTAACTATTCTGCCCAACTTTATTAACACCCAATATTAATATGGCCCAGCAATGCTGCACAATTCAACGTTTCGCCTGTCATCAGCCTCCAACAGGTCCAGAAGATACCTTCTGCTAGATCTATTTGTTTAGAAGGCCCGTAACTATTTTTACTCGAAAGCCACCAGCAATTACCAAAGCATGTGAGTTGTTTGTTTGTGGCGCTAAGCGTTACAGAAGACAGCTGTGGAGGCGTTCTGTTGGCTTTAGGCCGATTAGCTAGCAGCAGCTATTCTGCGTCGTCCCAGTCATTCAATCTGCTTACTCGATCAGCTAACCACTAGCGGTAGTTATTGGCAATGACTAGCCCCTCACCGTTAGTATCGTGCCCCACCAATCATTGACCCGCCTCACGCCGGCACTTTTTCTCGGTGGACATTAGCGAGTGGGTGGTAAAGGCACATTAAGGCCGCCATTTCCGACCGTAATATTGCTGTATTCTAAGGCGCGAACACCCGGGATACAGGCAATATTAATGCCGTATTCTCGAGGATTACTCCTGCGCTTATGATGCGTATAAACGCCACACTTACTGCAAAAATAATGCTCGGCGATATTGCTACCCCACTGATAGAGAGATAAAACCTGCTCACCTTTTATAATCGATAAATGCTCTACAGGAACACTAGCCATGACATACCCTTTACGAGCACACAGTGAGCAGTCGCATCGCCTTAAATTTTCTAATCCATGTTCAAAGTTAATTTCAATTGCAACTGAACCGCAATGACAGACTGCTATTCTCTTTTCACCCATGACCATTAATATCCCTTTTCAGCGAGCCTAAAGACCCAAAAACCGTGACGATTTAAATGCGCAACAGCGTAAATAATACGTTTCGCCGATGCTTATTAAAGTTTTAGTACGGTAGCTCACTTGGTTTTTTGCCAACAAAATCTGGTTTAATATAAGCTGAAAACTGCACCGCTTTTATTGATATTTCCCCTAATATATAGGCTTTACACACCCGATGCATACCATCCATCACTCTTCCTTGAGAGCAGAGGATAATTGGATAATCAATGTCTGCCTCCATGATCAATTTTGCATGGTCAGCGGAATCCCTGACTCTCGGCAAATCTGGGCCACTATGCCAATAGCTTTCATCAAACTCATCAATGCCAGACAAGTTGATTTCTTTAACCTCCAAATAGTTTGAAAGTTCAATTAATTTCAATACATCCCAGGCGAGAATACCCTCTGAAGAGTCACGAAAATGATATTGCTGTCGAAGTTTCATAGTTACCTGCATTTCAGCTTGAGTTGGGAGCAGCTCAAAATCATATGGATCCCCAAATTATAGCAATCAATGGAAATAGTATGAATTCAGAGGATCACCAAGCCCCCTCTATCATGACTTCTCATCTTTAAAGCTCAATGGGATAAAACCCTGCTAATTTTTTGTGCGACCCACTGTAGTAGTCAATTTTTTCCAGGCTGTCCTTTATATTCCGTTCTTTATATTCCTGTGCTGAGGTCTCTGTATGGCATCATTATTAAACTTACTATACACGGCCTAAAACCTGCATTTATAAAACCATAGTATGAATTTATTCTGCGATAGCATCCAGAGCAATTGATTTGCAACTTTTATTTCATTCTAACGTCTTAACTTATATATTTCACTTGAGACCAGCAACCTATGCTAAAGCCACTATGATATTTCGTTGGTTAAACGCCCGACAACCCCTCAACACTGAGCGCCTTCAGGAATCAGACAATTTTAGCGAGGGGAAATTTCAAAATAAGCAGCAGCATTTACGCAAGGGAAAATGGGCTGCACTGGCCTATTTAAAACGTTTATTATTCACCGCTAGTGCAGAGCGTATTCCCGCCGCGCCTATCCCGATGGAGTTTATTAATAGCGACTCGCTAATGGGCCTCGATCACAGCAATATTCATATATTTCGCTTGGGACACTCCACCATGTTACTGAAACTAGGTGCTGACTTTTGGCTAATTGACCCGGTTTTCTCACAGCGCGCCTCGCCATTTAAGTTCATCGGTCCAAAAAGATTTCACCCATCGCCTATCAGCATTGCAGATTTACCCCCTATCAAAGGGGTGATCATCTCCCACAATCACTACGACCATCTCGATAGGCTAAGTATCAGGGCACTAAAATCTAAAACTGAGCACTTTTATGTACCGCTGGGGGTGGATGGAGATCTGATCGCCTGGGGGGTAGCAGCGAGTCAAGTTAGCACTTTTGACTGGTGGCAATCTCTAAAAATTGATGCGGTGAGCTTACACTTCACCCCCGCTCATCATTATTCAGGACGAGGGCTAGATGATAACTGTGCAACGTTATGGGGATCCTGGGTCATTCAATTTAACCAGCAATCAGTGTTTTTTAGCGGGGACTCTGGCTATTTTGCAGGATTCAAAGAGATAGGCAATAAGTACGGCCCCTTCAATATCTGTATGATAGAGACAGGGGGTTACGATGCACAATGGCCTGTTGTGCATATGCAACCTGAGCAGGGTTTGCAGGCTTTTATCGATTTAAAAGGCAAGGCGTTATTGCCTATTCACAACACCACTTTCAACCTGGCCTTCCACCCTTGGAATCACCCTCTCATCAGTATTTCCAAGTTGGCAGCCGTTGCCAATGTTGAGCTATTAATCCCTAAATTTGGTCAAGTTGTCACTGTTGGTAAACCGCTGCGTCTCACTCAATGGTGGCTGTAAAATAGTGGATGGCTGAGCACTAGCAAAAGCTTTTTCGTAATTAAAACCACTGAGATCAACATTTACCCGCTGCCCGGTGTTACTGCTCTGTAGGGCTAATTCGATTATTTTTATCACTTTAGCGCCTTCAATCGCACTGACAGGCACTTTGAGACTCGCGTTAATGGCCAAAGCTAACTCTGTATAATAATCGCTGTAACAGCCGGTCATGGTCTCTAGTTTCACCACGCCAAGGGAGTCGCCATTCTCATCGGCTAGGTATTGAACCCCATATTGTGCCGGAGGTTCTACCCCAAAGGCCGGTGCAGAGGGTAATACTCCATCGCGTAGCTGATCCTCCTGGGGGTCTAAACCATATTTAATGTAGGTACCTTTGGTACCCTCTAGCTGGAAGCGCATATTTGGCGCCGCCGCAACAGGACTAGAAGTTAATACCACTTCCAAATGCGGGTAGTGTAACATCAGCTGAAAATAGTCAATGGCAGTCGCGTCATCGCGCAACTTAACGCAGTTGGCCGTTAGTGCTTGTGGCGCGCCAAACAAGCACAGAGCTTGATCAATTAGATGTGAACCTAAGTCATATAAAATACCGGTTCCCGGCCCTGGCTGTTCACGCCATTTATCACGTACCTGAGGTCTAAACCGATCAAAATTAGCCCTGAAAACTTTAATTTTCCCTAATTTATTACTTTTTAATACATTTTTTAAGGTCAAAAAATCACCGTCCCAGCGTCTATTGTGATAAACCGAGAGCAGCCGTGAATTTTGCTGGGCGAGGGCTGCAAGTATTAACCCCTCTTCACTGGTAGTCGTCATAGGTTTTTCTAGCAACACATGCTTAGAAGATTCCAAGGCTAATTTGGCAAGCTCAAAATGGCTGTGATTTGGCGAGGTAATGATCACCAAGTCTGCATCACTACTACTAATCATCTGTGTAGCATCTTGATAGATATCAACATTGGGATTATCCGCCTGTGCTTGTTCTAGCTGACTAGTACTAATTGCGACGAGTGAAAACTGCGATAAATGGGCGATAAAGGGGAGATGAAATATGGTTGCTGAGAGTCCATACCCTACCACTGCTACTTTAATCAACTAAAATTCTTCCTTAATAAATATCAATAATGTTTTATTCTACAGTGTGGCACTTTAATCCAAGCCGAATAATACCTATAACTGAATGATAATTGATACCTTTATCGTGTTTTACAGATAAAAAACCAAACGAATTTTAATACAGTTGTTTGAACTATTTAAAGACACAATTGTTTACTATTTATCGTTGCCAAGTAAGCGCCCGGTATGGGTCATTAATTTGTCTCAGAGACAAATAATTGACAGGGATACACCCCAGTATTATTCTCATTTAGGATTCGTCATAGCTGCTCTGCTATTTCCTTTAGGAAATTTATTAGCAGTGCTCAATGCAGCAATTACCTACATTTAGGCAGGAAAAGAGTAAGGAAGGGATTGTATGGTGCGCCTTAGCACTAGAACCAAAACAAGGTCTAGGATTAGCCGATGACAGGCTTAACGACAAGCCCTGTTAGCTGGCAGATTGAGGAGGAACGGATAACACAAACAAAAAGCCCGCATTAAACGGGCAATGAGAGGTTTATTTATCGAGGATTTTGGTCACATAGGTCGACAGTACATCGATAGCCACTTGGTTTTCGCCACCACCGGGAATGATCACATCCGCGTGTTTTTTGCTGGGTTCAATAAATTTGTAAAACGAGGGACGTACCGTCTCTTCATATTGCTTAATCACTGAGTCCATGGTTCGACCGCGCTCGCCGACATCACGCTTTAAACGTCTAATAAAACAAAAATCTAAGGCGGTATCGACGTATATTTTAACATCAAATAATTTACGTAAACGACGGTGGGTAAACAGCAATATCCCCTCGATGATAATGACTTTTTTCGGGGCTTGCTCAATTTTGTCGGCAAAGCGAGTATGATTCACAAAATCATATTGTGGAACTTGTACTGTTTCACCGGCAATCAACGCTTCTATATGGTCGCACAACAAATCAAATTCTTTAGATTTTGGGCTATCATAATTAACTTGAACTCGCTCCTCCATAGAGAGGTGGTCTTGATTGTGATAATACGAGTCTTCGCAGATTAAGCCGATATCATCATTACCAGTGGCACTTACTCGCTCAATCAAGGTCTTGGCTAATAAGGTTTTACCCGATGCAGATGCACCGGCAATACCGATGATGATCGTTTTATTTGTCATTTAAAATCCAATTGTATACTAACGCTAGTATGTATTTTGTGGTGATGTATTAACAGGATAGATCAAGGATACTGTTTTACCAATGGTAGCTAAAACTAACTACTCTGTCCTGTCGATATCCTTCAGTATTCATTAAGCAGGCTTAAGAAATATATTTTAACATAGGCGCTGGGATTAATATCCGCTATCTTGGCAATTTACGCCATCGCTAAACGTTATTATCATCCAAGCTTTCAGTTAAAGGCGGCTAGCCTGTCATTATTCAAATGTTCCTTTGATACAGCTTTTCCCCGCGCGTTTATGCCATTTACCCAGCACCATCACATCGGTAATCTGCAGTTTTGCATCTAAGATAACTAAGTCCGCATCATAACCAGGTTTCAATTGCCCCTTTGTCTCAAAACGCAGCAGTTGCGCAACATTACGGGTGAGCATCGGTAAAATTTGCTCAAGTGAGACCGAGAGTTTTTGTGCCGCCACAATCGTTTCCAGTAAGGTTTCGGGACGGCCAACATCCATACTCACTAAATTGCCACAACGGTCAAAATCAGGCAGGCAGCCACCCCCATCTGAGCTGAGAGTTATGCGCTGCAATGGCAATTGTTTGTCGATGGCAATCGCCACCGCTTCAGCGGCCTCCCAACCCTCTGCAGACATCCCCTCGGGAAAGGCGGTAATATCGATATAACAACCTTGCTTAACTAATTGGCAAGCACTGTCAAATAACGCTTTATTGCGATTCACATGCGTGGGATTAAAGGTGCGCGCCGGTATTTCGGTCTCGGCCAAGGCCCGTTCTATCAGTGCCAGCTTGCGATCGCCATCACCTAAATGAAAGTGAATAATACCGGCTTTCTTGGTCATCAAACCCGCCACATAAGCTTCACTGGCAAGACGAATAACCTCTTCAAAAGTTGGCTGACTAGAGCGATGGTCACTGATTGCGAATTCGCCAATACCAATCACTGGATCGAGGAACACGATATCTTTTTTGGCACTGCCGATTAACGTGGTTAAAGGGTAGTGATAACCACCGGTCCAACAATAGGCGCTCATCCCCTCCTCGCGCAACGCATAAGTGCGCGCCACTAAATTTTCGATAGTGCGCGTGGTATCATCCGTCCCCAGCAGACCCACCACGGTGGTAACCCCCGCTGCGGTAAACTGACTTAAGCCCACTGGTGGCACTTGACTGGCAAAACCCGCCTCGCCTCCCCCACCGGTAATATGCGCATGCGCATCAATAAAGCCCGGCACCAAAGTAGCACCTTGTAGATCGATTTCTTCACTGAGCAAACTTGCATCAATCGGGATCGGAGCAGCGTCAATGGCAATAATTTTACGCCCGCTCAGCAAAATATTTTGTAAACCGCGACACTCAGGATCATATAAATTTACATTTTTCAGATAGATCAACACACTTTCCTCGGGTAATCGCTACTGCGGGCTAACGGGATAAGGCGCAGCCACTTGTGCAGCACTGATAGGGGCTTTTAAGTTAATGTAATCGTTCAAGACATGGGTCGGTAAATCACTCTGCACCCGGGGGTAGCGTGGCGCATGCCTATCATTGAGCATAGCGTGCTCCCAACCTTGAGTGAGTTGCACAAAATCTTGACAAAACTGCTCCGAAAATTCTAGGCAACCCGCTAAAATTACATCGAGGTAGCTAAAAACTACCGGATGCTCCACACAGGGATTGTGCACCTCGCACCCCTGATACAGCCAAATTACTGACTCTTGGATGTTTGCTGTCAAGGCCAGCTCTGGATCGTAAAAACTCAGTTTAGAGATGTCCACCTGCACTCTCTGATAACCTCTTTCACGTAGATCAAAGCTGGCAAACTCGGTTGCATCAACTTCGACTAAAACGCCATTACAAGCGCCTTGTGCATCGGGTAATACCACCACCGAACTCATGCCGAAATCCATTGATATACGTGACCAATGACGGACAAAACCGTCAATTTTTACCGCCACGGCCTCCCCCGTTTCACCCGTGACACTGCGCGAAGCACTGTTGATTAAACTGCCGTAGCCAAATATAAAATGACGCTGATCTCGCCCTGTGTTCTGTTGCACAACATATCCTTTAATATTTAGACTAACCAGGCTTTATAGAGGCCTAGAATACTGATGATTAATAATACCGAGCCTACCATACGATAAAATACTGGGGTACTGGCATGGACAATTTTTTTGTGTAATTGCAGCCCACAAAGGTGACCGATGGTGACTAGAGGCAGCAGCCATAGATGCTGGATCCAATTAAAATCGATACCCGCAATCGCCAGTCCCAATACTTTAATCAAGACCAATATAAACCAGAGTACGAAGAGTGTATCACGCAGTTTCTCTTTGCCGACATGACTGGCAAACACCGCCACAATTAGCGGCGCACCAATCAGCGAAGTACCGCTCACATAACCCCCCAAAATCAAGAACGTATAGTCTAAATATTTACTATTAGACTGAAAGGGCCGATTGAGCACATAACCTACCGCATAGATAAAGACGATTACAAATATAATCGTGGTCATTATTTTCGGTGGCATAGTTAACAGACCGAAGACACCAATGATCTTAGGGATGATCATGATCGACATCGCAGTCTTAAGATATTTCCAATCCACGGTTGATACGCTGTCGCCCGCTGCGTTATTGCGGTTCATCTTTCGATAATTGCCAATCGCCATCCAGGAGGAGAAAATCAACAGTTGTATCGACATCAAGGGCAAAAACAGCAGTGGGTCATTGTGGATTAACAATAGAAAAGGCAGCGCTAAAACTGTGCCTCCAAAACCTAACCCAGAGCGCACAAAGCCACTCCAGATAAAGACCAAACCGACTAATACCAACTGTATGGTATCCAGCTGTTCCATTTATAATCCCCTATACTTAACTCAATAACCGCTTTATGATGCGGGTTTTATAACGATTGCCCAGTGAGACACACTATCTACTGCATCTATAAAGCTCCGCAGGTCGATGGCGACCCCGCTTACTGATTATAGTTGCACAGGTCATTTGCCATGGCCTACCACCTTTGCAAAAAAGAGAGTTCAATGGCGAAACCTAATAAAAAAGGCCCGACTAAAACCGTCGATATCCACTGCATGGCCTGTAAACATTTGTTGTTTAAATACCGCAAAGGCGGAAAAGGTAAATTAATCAAATGTTTCAAGGAGCGCATTGTAAAAGATTACACCCAACAACCCTGTTATTGCCCAAACTGTCAAATACAGTTCGCACGGGACACCCTGATTCGAGGTGTGCCGGCACTAAAAATGATCGGAGGCAAGGTCAGCTGTAAATAATACTGACTTTGCCGCTAAACATTTCGAGCCCAATCAAACAGGCTCTAGAGTGTGGCACTGGTAATTAGTTTTGCTTTGCTTGAGCCTCACGCAATGCTCGCTTTTGCTGACGACGCCGATTAATGGTCTCTAAAGCGTCACCCCCTAAATGTACATCGCCGCGTTGCTCGGCTAATTGCATTTGTTTTTCGCGTTGGCTAAAGCGCTCACGCTGGGCCTCGCTTTGATTATCGACACAAAACTCACAACTAACCCCCTGGTGGTAATGCTCATGCTGCATTTGGGTTGGGGTTAGAGGCAGGCGACAGGCATGGCATTGGTCGTACGTGCCCTTTTGCAGGTTATGATCGACAGTGACACGATTATCAAAGACAAAGCACTCTCCCTCCCACATCGATTCTGGCTGAGGTACTTCTTCTAGATATTTAAGAATCCCCCCCTCTAAGTGATAGACCTCTTCAAACCCCTGCTCTTTCAAATAGGCGGTCGATTTTTCACAGCGAATCCCCCCGGTGCAATACATTGCCACTTTCTTGTGCTTTGCAGGGTCTAAATTGTCTTTAACGTACTGGGGAAATTCTCTAAAGTTGGTGGTTTTAGGATCTAGAGCACCAGCAAAAGCGCCTACTTTCACTTCATAATCGTTACGCGTATCGACCAGTACCACGTCGGGGTCACTGATCAGAGCATTCCAATCTTGAGGTTTTACATAAGTGCCTACCACTTGGTTAGGATCGATACCTTCAACGCCCATGGTGACAATTTC
>JABSRA010000010.1 GCA_013215445.1 Oceanospirillaceae bacterium | reverse complement strand
TTTGATGCTTTAGAAGCCCAACTTTGTATCACCTCTTTATTCGCTGAAGGCTCCTCCGTAGCTGCGCTTGCGCATTCTGATAAGGTTTACCACGCCAAGCTTTAGCTGTGCAGTACCACGTATCCACTTAACGCAGCTCTTTAAAAGCACTTGGGGTTTTTTTTCATTAAAAGCTAAAAGGCGATGACCGTACTCTCTAATAGATGTACACCCACAAAGAGGGGCATACTAATAGTAGGGAGGATTTTCGAGTCTCTTAAAGCGCAGCTTCATATAACCTCTTTATTCGCTGAAGGCTCCTGCGTAGCGCGCTTGCGCATTCCTATAAGTTGTACGCCAAGCTTTATAAAGTTGCTACTATCCACCTGCTGGCGTTATTGAAGCTCATAGGCGATAACTTACAGCATTATAATTGCTCGATAATAGCTTCAAGTTCGCCTGCACTTGGGAAACTAAAGCCACTAAACGAAAAGCCGCTAAGGGTATGTTGTCAGCTAGGGGATTTACAGCTTGGTAATGAGTAAAAACTAAACCTTACTCTCAAACCAAGAGTGCGTTATATTTATCTCAACTAACCGCAATACAGCAAGGCCAATGGTTGATTTAGCTTCCCCCTACCATGGTAAAAACATTCACAACACATTGAGGGTCGCAGAAAACGTGGTATTAAGTATCCGTTTAATTTATATCAAACACACTTTGTCGATCATACCCCTCAAATTGATTGTGCCGCTGGCTAATTCCTCGCGATGCATTTAGTCATTAAACTTATTGGAAATCTCCTAGTGAACCAGTTATTCTGGGTTGATCACTTAGATTGCAAATTAAGCCACGTTTATAAGCTTTGTTTGAGGTTAATGCATGCTGTTATTTAAGGCGAAGTTTATTGCCATACTGCTCTCTAGCCTGTTAACCGCTGCTGTCACAGCCAAGCCCCTCATGATAGCGAGCCCTCTGCATGGCCCCCCTAAATATTATGTTGAGAATGACCGCGCCACAGGTTTCGTGGTTGACATTACGCAGTGGGTGCTCAATGACATGCAAGTGCCTTACCAAATGAATCCCCTCCCCTGGAAAAGGGCGTATGCTAATGCACTGCAAGCTAAGATGGCAATCATTGGTTTATCGAAGAACTCAAACCGGCTAAAAATATTTGATTATTCCGCTCCCCTCTATTTCGGCGACTTAGTGTTTATCGTCAAAAAAGGCCGTGAATTTCCTTTTGAAAGCATAGCCGACCTAAAAAATAAAGTAATCAGTACAGGACCGGGCGTATCCTATGGAGACCGGTATGATGATGCTGTCACCAATAGAGTTTTCAAAGTGATCCCCTATGAAACTCCCGTGCAAGGCTTAAAGTTAGTGCTACGTGATAGAGTGGATGCTATTTTGATTGGTCCGGGGATCAATGGTTTAAGAACGCTGGTTAACTCCGATGATGCGCTTCGCATGGAGCAATTTAGCATCTTAGAAAAGCCTTTTAAGCGCGACGCTAAACATCTAGGATTTCATAAATCTATGTTTAAAAAAGAATTCTTGGATAAATTCAATCAATCACTGAGGAGAGCCTGGGATACTGGAGTCGTTGATAGAATTGTTGAAAGCTATTATCAATAGTTTTCACTAGCCAGTGATAATCAGCAGAACGTTATGATCTATTTAATCACAGTACCTGCATCCGATAATTTATGTGGTGTATTCTTAACTTATAGTGACACACCAACAGCGCAACTGTATCGGTTGTGTTGATCGCGCCGTTTCCTGCCTAACATCGAAACGATACAAGCATTATCTATTCTTGGAATTAGCTTACTTTTAACATGAAAATATTTTTACTCACCCATGAGCGTGAATTTAGTAGAAAAACCAATACAGGGCAACTCGCTGTAGGGCCGTCTGCGGGTATTGTAGAGCGTGTGCTATGGAAGAGGCTTGAGCCAGACAAACGTTTGTTAGCGCTTATGGAGAGCCGCCAAGCGCTATTAATTTATACCAAAGGAGATGCGGCGCAATCGGATTTAGTGGATTTCGACAATATCATCATTATTGATGGCACTTGGCAAGAATCGCAAAAAATATATAATAAAAGCCCCTACTTGAAAATTGCTCCGCAGGCGATGCTTAACATTAGTAAACGCTCTGAATATCGACTCAGACGCAACCAGCCGGATGGGGGCTTATGCACTATAGAATGTATCATTGAAATATTGAAAGTGAAGGGCAACCACCCGTTAGCGGCACAATTAGAGAGCGAATTTGAACTGTTCAATGGATAGACTATGACTAGTCAATGCTGCGTGCTGTGGTAGCCTGAGAGTGATATTTGTCTTGGTAGTAAATGCCTATTATTTAAGAAGCTCTCTGCTTGAAGGTCTTCAGGGCAGGTGATTGTTTAATTTATATAAATTGTAGTAACTGCGCCACCCCATTTAAGGGGTTCAGTGATGACCCTAAGGAATTATCTTGTGATGCCAGAATTAAAAACAGTGGCACTGTTTATCATGACAGCGCTGGCTGAAATCGTTGGCTGCTATCTGCCTTACCTTTGGCTGAGGGAGGGTAAGCCGATTTGGTTACTTATGCCGGCGGCACTGAGCTTGGTGTTATTTGTTTGGTTGCTATCCTTGCATCCTACCGCTGCTGGTAGAGTTTATGCAGCTTATGGTGGGGTCTATATAATGATGGCTCTTCTGTGGCTGTGGGTAGTACAGGGAATACGCCCTACCAGCTGGGATATGGTAGGTTCTGGGATAGCGTTATTGGGGATGGCAATTATCATCTTTGCCCCAAGAACTCAGTAACAAGCAGTCTCTGGATGGCCACTAGCTAGTCATGTGTTAGCAGAAATGCAGCTTTAAAGGTTAGAGGGCAAGCCTTCGATAGATGCTGGGCTGCTTACTCATTCTTATGGGTAAATTTATGATGGTGTTGGGTTGTATATTTGGCTCTATCTAGCTATGTTTTTCAATAATTATCCTGCTCAGATTGTACTGGGAGTCAGGAAGCCTTGACGGGATATTTAGTGGTTATTTTTATTCAGAAAAAAGCGGATAATCCTCGGGCCTTGAACATTGATGCGGTACTATTATTAATAGAAAACATTGAATCAATGCGAACTTAGGAGCAAGTAATGGAGATACATCAACTCACCCCAGCACTCAGTGTCAGTCCACAATTGAGTATTGCCGATATAGAGAAAGTGGCGAAAGCCGGTTTTAAAACAATCATTTGTAATAGACCGGATCTAGAGGGGATAGACCAACCCAGTAGTGAGCAAATACAGGCCAGTTGCACTGCTGTTGGTATTGATTGGCAATATTTACCGGTAAATCCACGGGATTATACCGATCAACAAGCCTTAGCCTTTGGCCAGCTTTTGGATCAGGCAAAAGGGCCGGTATTAGCTTATTGCCGCACTGGTACTCGCTCAACAAATTTATGGGCTTTGAGTCAAGCGGGTAAGAATGAAGTGGCAGATATAGTATCAATAGCCAAAAATGCCAGTTACGACTTGTCAAAATTAGCAGAGCGGATTGGCGCTTTGGCCGCAGAGTTGGCGGCTAAGTAGTCAGCCAAAAGACATGATTAGTCATGGGGTCTCGCTATATCTGCAACCGCACTGCCAAGTGCTTATAGTTGTTGGCTTGATGACGAGGTTGAGGAGTGTATTCTATACTACGGATTTCCCTCACGCTTGCTGGGCACCACTATTATCCATTAATTATACTAATCATTAGCGGTGACTTAGCAAGAGCTGAAAAGAAATTAATTCTTTTTAACTGACGACAAAACAGTCCTTTTTATCATATACCCGGTTTGAAATACGAGGCTCTCATGGCAATATCACTCTCAGTCGATACTAATAAATTACCTCCTTTGCAAGTCACTCAATCTGCCTGGTATGGAGAAGTGATTAAGAATGATACACAGCAGTGGGTGATGAACTTATCGACAGCTGAAGTGGCTGAATTAAGTGCGGCAGCAAATAGCTGTCTAAGCCAAAGTAGCGACCTATGCAACATATCAAAAGGCAATTTCAAGTTAACAAAATTAACAGCCAAAATTGATTATATACGTGCTCAGCTGATTCATGGCTTAGGTTTCATGTTGATCAAGGGGATTGATGCAGATCGCTTTGACGTAGAGCAGCTGGCGGCGATGTTCTATGGTTTGGGGGCCCATCTAGGCAGTGCGCGCATGCAAAATGATAGAGGTCATGTGTTGGGTCATGTTAAAGATCTACATTTACGCAGTGATGACCCCAAGGTACGAATTTATCAAACTAACGAGCGCCAAACTTTCCATACCGATTCAGCAGATGTGGTTGCTCTGCTCTGTTTGAATAAAGCTAAATCTGGAGGTGAGTCTCTACTAGTAAGTGCTGTGACTGTCTTTAACGAGATGCGAGAGAGCTACCCGCAATTATTGGCTTGTTTATTAGATCCCATCGCCACCGATCGGCGTGGCGAAATACCCGATCAAATGCAGCCCTTTTTCTCAATTCCGGTGTTTAACTGGTATAAAGATCAACTGTCGGTTATTTATCAACGTCAATACATAGATTCAGCACAGCGTTTTGCTGAGGCTTTTAGATTAACGGCACTGCACATTGAGGCGCTGGATAAGTTTGATCAACTTTGCAATGATCCAAAGCTGCATTTGCGGATGGAGTTATTCCCAGGTGATATGCAATTCGTCTACAATCATAGTTTACTGCATGACCGCACCGCCTTTGTTGATTATCAAGAGAGGGATAAGCGCAGGCACTTATTGAGACTATGGTTATCGATACCTGGGGACAGGGAGTTACCGGCGGTTTTTAAACAACGCTATCAAAGCTTAACCGTGGGCGCACGCGGAGGAGTATCCTTAACTGACGTACAACCTTGCGCCCCGCTATTAGCTAATTAAATTCATTAATATGTTTAAGGGCGATGCAAGTCTTGGCAGGTATCGTAGTTAGCCTAAATCCGTCGCTGATTATTATAAGAGTGCGCGAGGTTCGATCTAGAGTCTAATAGGCTAGTTTGTGCTCATTTAGAAGTAGAGGCAGAGGCATGCTGCTGGGTTTCCGCTAGCCTGACCTGCTTACAGCTAGACATGGATAATTGTAATGAAAAAGCAGCTAGTATCCTGATCTAGAACCATAGCAGCCTCCTCGCTACGATCCGGTTTTTTGATGAATATCCGTTAACTGAGTGGCTAAATTTAAGTTTTGTTGAGTCCTGTGGCTATTTGTTAATTTATAAGTAGCTAGTTATTTGACATCACTTCTATACTATTAGCAATAAATGCTGAGCTTTAGGTATTGTTTGATCTGAAGGAGGAAGCTAAATAATGGACAACCTCGCCGCAGAAAATAAGGCCGCTAGAGATAAGTTAAAAAACGAGATGGGGCTGCGTAAGCTCCTAGAGAGAATGCCCGAAGAAGTGCAAGACAGTTTTACCGAAAAACAATTGGTGAATATTAAGATAGCGATAGGTGCGAGAACTTGGGGTACCCATGCTATCGATTTACGCAGTACCCTTAAAGTTTTCCGCTATCGTTACTACTATGTATTAGTGGCGGGAAGAAACCGTCGAGAGTTGACCATAAGAGAGCGCAGAATTGGGTTGTTGATTCAGGCGGTAGCGCTGGGAGGTTTTTTGACCTTTAGTGCCATGTTCGGCATTTTGATCCTCTATATTTTAAAATCTGCTGCTGGTATTGATATTTTTCCCGGTGTTTCCTTCGGCGTGTGGGATTGGTTTAAAGCGTCCTTTTTAAACTAACCTGGCGGGGTGTCAAAACAGCAAGGGTGTAAAAAAGCGCTTGTATCATCAAAGATACAGGCGCCCGATTTTGCCCGATGATTATTTGCTGGTAGAGCGATTAAACAGATTGAGAATAAAGCCACCGAGCATTAGTTTGGTGATGTTGGATTTTTGATAGAGATGTTCTGGAATTTTATGCGCAATTTTTGCGTGTAACTTAGGTAATTTTGACCAGTGTAAGCCACCCTTATAATGGTGAGCAGTATGATATCCAAGATTTCCGGTTAAAAAATTAAAGACTGAGTTAAGATTGTTATGAGACGCTTCAAATTCATTTTCGGTATCTAGTCCTGAATGATGCTCATAAGTGACGTAGGCGGTGAACAATAAACTGGTGATCATGGGTAGTACGAAGAGAAATAGAGCGGCCAGTGGGTTCCAGATAACCAAGCCAATAATAATCGCGAAAGTCAGCGCGGTATATCTGACAAAGATCTTAAGTTGCTTAGGGTGTTTTTTGCCTACGGTATAACCTCTGGGGTATGCAGTGAGTGCCACTTCTAACGAATACTCCAATACTCCCATTTTAGAGCCATCCTTACGCATCCAGCGGCTCTCATCTATCTCTTGATCAAGAAAGTTCAAATGATGGCCCAGTACGTGATGCAGGCGCCAAAGGTGGGTAGTAACACCGGTGTGTAGTGCGTAGAAAAATTCTAAAAACCGGTTCAGGTGTTTATTGCGAAAAGTAAATAAATGTTGATGGTGATGGTTCCAAGCGCAAATCACCCCTTTTGGGATCAACATAATAGCGTAATAAGTGATGAAAACCGTGATGCTAGTGACTGCGAAGTATAAGATAAAATCGATAACGGTTAGGCTTAGGATAATGGCAACGGGCCAGCGATCTTCTTTATACCTAAATATACTGGCGCTGGGTACTGTATTAAGACTTGCTTGCATGGCTATCCTTTAGGAATAATGACTAAAATAAAGACGCATAATATTATATTGGTTATCACTTGGCTAGCGGTGTCCGATAATAACTGTAATATTGCGTAATACTAACGTTTAACTGCATTGCAAAAAATCAGTGAAAATATTGATGAGTATGCGATGGCCTATGGTCTACGGTCGATAAATAGGCATAAAAAAACCGCGAGTTTTCACCCGCGGTTTCTGCTAGTTATAACAACTAAATTACTTGTTTTTAGCTGCCTTTTTAGCTTTTTCGTCTTCCATTACTTTTTCAGCAACCGAATTAGGGCAAGGTAGGTAGTGCGAGAATTCCATGGAGAACTGACCGCGGCCAGAAGTCATGGTACGCAAACTGCCGATGTAACCAAACATTTCCGAAAGAGGAACGTCAGCCTTGACGCGAACACCAGTAACACCCGCTTCTTGGTCCTTGATCATGCCGCGACGACGGTTAAGATCGCCGATAACGTCACCAACGTGATCGTCTGGAGTGAATACGTCAACGGCCATGATAGGCTCAATCAACTGTGGTGAAGCCTTGGGAATGGACTGACGGAAAGCGCCTTTAGCAGCGATTTCGAAGGCAATTGCCGAGGAGTCAACAGCGTGGAATCCACCGTCATACACTTCGATTTCAACATCGAGAACTGGGAAGCCGGCCAATGTGCCCGTTTCCATCATGCTCTTGAAGCCCTTCTCAATGGCGGGGAAGAATTCCTTAGGAACGTTACCACCGACAACAGATGAGGTGAATACGAAACCAGATCCAGGCTCGCCCGGCTTGATTTTGTAATCGATTTTACCGTATTGTCCAGAACCACCCGACTGCTTCTTATGCGTGTAAGAATCGTCAATTTCAGCGGTGATTGTCTCGCGGTAGGCAACCTGTGGCTGGCCTACTTCAAGGTCAACGCCATAGGTACGCTTTAAGATATCTACTTTGATATCTAAGTGAAGCTCGCCCATACCAGAGAGAATTGTCTCGCCTGAGTCTTGGTCAGTTTCAACTTTAAAGGTTGGATCTTCTGCAACCATTTTACCGATAGCAATACCCATTTTCTCAGTTGACCCTTTATCTTTAGGTGTCACAGAGATAGAGATTACCGGTGTCGGGAAAACCATCGCTTCAAGGATGATAGGGTCTTTCGGATCACATAGTGTGTGACCTGTTTGCACGTTAGTTTTCATACCAACGATCGCGATGATGTCACCGGCTTGGGCAAAGGCTAGCTCTTTACGCTCGTCAGCTTGCATTTCACACATGCGGCCGATACGCTCAGTTTTTCCAGTTGCAGCATTGAGGATGGTATCACCCTTTTTCAGCGTACCAGAGTAAATACGAACGAAGGTAAGCGCGCCAAAACGGTCATCTGAAATTTTGAAAGCAAGTGCTTTAAATGATTCTGTCGTAGAAACGATTGCAAATTTGCCCGTAGGCTCGCCTTCTTCATCGGTTAGCGGCTGTGGATCAACTTCATCTGGGCTCGGTAGGTAATCAACAACAGCGTCGAGGATGTTCTGTACGCCTTTGTTCTTGAAAGCAGAACCACAGTAAGTTGGGAAGAAGTCCATGGTGCGTGTGCCTTTACGGATACACATCTTAATGTCTTCCATAGAAGGCTCTTCGCCTTCCATGTAAGCTTCCATGATGTCATCGTCCTGCTCAACAGCAGTCTCGATAAGCTTTTCACGCCACTCTTCAACCAGATCAACCATGTCCGCGGGAACATCAGTAATTTCGAAGTTCTCCGGAAGGCCTGTGTCATCCCAGATGAATGCCTTACGCGTTAGCAAGTCAACAACACCGACGAAATCGTCTTCGATGCCAATTGGTAGCACCATGACTAGCGGATTAGCAGCTAGCACGTCTTTAGTTTGCTGCACAACACGTAGGAAATCAGCACCGATACGGTCTAATTTGTTAACGAAGATGATACGTGCAACTTCAGATTCGTTCGCGTAGCGCCAGTTAGTTTCTGACTGAGGTTCAACACCACCAGATCCACAGAAAACACCGATGCCGCCGTCTAATACTTTTAGCGAGCGGTAAACTTCTACAGTGAAGTCAACGTGGCCGGGAGTATCGATAACGTTTAAACGGTGATCTTTCCAGAAGCAGCTTACCGCCGCTGATTGGATAGTTATTCCGCGCTCGGCTTCCTGTTCCATGAAGTCGGTAGTTGACTCACCATCGTGAACCTCACCTGTCTTGTGGATTTGGCCAGTTAGCTTCAAGATACGTTCTGTGGTGGTGGTTTTACCCGCGTCTACGTGGGCGAAAATACCAATGTTTCTGTAATGGGATAAGTCAGACATTGTTTTACTCGTCGGATTATTTAGGATAAAGATTGAATTCTCTACACTCTTTAAATACTAGTTATCGAGGCAGGGCGTTCAGGATGTTAGGATAGAAATAGCGCTGCATTATACAGGATAAAAGATAGCTTTGTGGAGCAATAATATAAATATTTTTTTAATGTTAAGAATCAGTTGGTTATGGTTGTGTGCTGGGCTTCTTAGATAAGTAACTGAAGTCTCAAATTCAAATAGAGGCTTCATTTATGAGTCTTAGATTAGAAAAGCTTATTGGTGGCTTAGTGATCAGCCGTTAAAACTAGCTAAAATGTCTATTAGTCCGCTGTAAAAAAATAGAAAATTTGTTATATTGAGCGGCCATAAAAATGATTGGACGACAGAGTATGATTGCCCGCGGAACCCTATATATTATCTCAGCTCCCTCTGGTGCGGGGAAAACTAGCTTAGTCAAAGCAGTGTTGGCGCAAGATGCACTAGTGCGGGTGTCAGTGTCGGATACTACACGTGCTATTCGCCCAGGAGAAGTAGCGGGGGTTGATTACAACTTTGTCAGTATGGCTACTTTTGATCGTCAAATCGAGGAAGGTGTTTATCTTGAGTATGCCGATGTCTTTACCAATAAATACGGCACTTCACAAAAGTGGGTTGATACCCAGTTAGCCTTGGGCGTTGATGTCATTTTAGAAATCGACTGGCAGGGCGCTCAGCAAGTTCGTGGCCGGGTAACTGAGGCGGTATCAATATTTATTTTGCCTCCATCGCAACAAGAGTTGCGAGTTCGATTGCAGGGGCGGGGGACCGATGAGCAATCTGTGGTTGATCATCGCATGGAAAATGCAGTAGGGGAGGTAGAGCACTATCTTGAGTTCGATTATCTGGTCATTAATGACCAGTTTGAAGAGGCGTTATCCGAGCTCTGTATTATTTTTAAAGCTCAGCGTCTCTCTCTGGGTCAGCAGCAAATAAGGCACGCCGAATTACTGTCTGGTTTACTGGTTAAATAAATAAATAGATTGAATGTTAGTCGAATATTCTGTATTATTCTGCGTCCGTTTGTGTATCTGTGATACTAAATATTAAATTGAGGTTTACCATGGCTCGTGTAACAGTTGAAGATTGCTTAGATAATGTAGAAAACCGTTTTGAATTAGTGATGGTTGCAGCTAAGCGTGCGCGTCAGCTAGCCACTGGCGGTAAAGATCCTCTAGTTGATAGAGAAAATGATAAAGAAACTGTTATCGCATTACGTGAAATTGCAGAGGGCCATATAGATAGTTCTATTCTTAACGATATAGGCTTATAGGAGCTATCCTAGCGGCCTGTAATGGGGCATTATAACTGTATACCTTAACCGCATAAGTATACAGGAAGCACAATGCCCGATATCGATTCACTTTCTGATCGACTTGTTGATTATCTGGACCCTGAAATGGTCCATCAAGTGCGTCGTGCTTATTTTTATGCAGAGCAAGCTCATGAAGGGCAGTGGCGTAAATCAGGCGAACCCTACGTAACCCATCCCCTGGCGGTATCTAGTATACTAGCCACTATGCACATGGACCATCAAAGCCTGATGGCCGCAATGCTGCACGATGTCATTGAAGACACCGAAGTTGATTTTTCCGGTATTGAGCGCCAATTCGGCACGTCGGTTGCCACTATTGTGGAAGGTGTTTCAAAGCTTACCCATCTAGAAGGTGAAACTAAGGCGCAAGCTCAGGCAGAGAATTTTCAAAAAATGGTCATGGCCATGGCTGAAGATATTCGAGTTATTTTAGTAAAGCTTGCCGATAGATTACATAACATGCGTACGCTAGGGGCTATGCCCGCGCACAAGCGACGACGAATAGCCAAAGAAACCCTCGACATCTATGCACCTATCGCCGCCCGTTTAGGGATGCGTAATATTCAAATAGAATTACAGGAACTCTCCTTCTTCTCCTACTACCCAATGCGCGCCAGGCGGATTCGTCAAGCAGTTACCAAGGCTCGGGGGCAGCGCAAAGATTTAATTACCAATATTGAAGCCTCTATTCAGGCGAGGCTGAACCAAGAGGGGCTGCAATGCATCGTCTTTGGCCGCGAAAAACATTTGTACAGTATTTATTTGAAAATGAAAACCCAGCGTAAACAGTTCGTAGACATCATGGATGTGTTTGCCTTTCGTATTGTGACAAATACTGTGGATGAGTGTTATCGGGTGTTAGGCTCTGTGCATAATTTGTATAAACCGGTGCACGGCCGTTTTAAAGATTATATTGCGATCCCTAAAGGTAATGGCTATCAGTCATTGCATACTGAATTATTTGGCGCTAAGGATATCAGTATAGAGGTGCAAATTCGCACTAAGGAAATGGATGCGGTTGCGATGCAGGGGATTGCCGAGCATAGTTATTATAAAGGTAGCTCTGATGTGGCGCTTAGCTCTTTTAATCGTGCCAGAAAGTGGGTGCAAGATTTACTGGAGATGCAAAAGCGCGCCGGTGACTCGATGGAGTTTATCGATAACGTTAAAAAGGACCTGTTTCCAGATGAAGTTTATGTCTTTACTCCCAAAGGGCGTATTTATGAATTGCCGCCGGGTGCTACAGCAGTCGATTTTGCCTATGCGATACATACCGATGTAGGTAATTCTTGTGTGTCCTGTCGCGTTAATCGGCGCTTGGTGCCCTTGTCAGAGCCTCTTGAAAGTGGCCAGACAGTGGAGATTATTCGCACCCCTAGTGCCAAGCCTAATATGGCTTGGTTGAATTTTGTGGTGACTGGCAAAGCTCGCTCCAGCATTCGGCATTTCTTGAAACATCAGGAACGCGACGAGTCTATCCAAATGGGCAGACGCTTGCTCAATCAGTTCTTAGGTCAGTTTGGGATTAGCACTGACGAAGTAGATGAGCAGAAAATGGCAGATTTTTTGCGTGAGGCAAATCTGGAATCGATGGATGCTCTACTGCAGGAAATTGGCGTCGGTAATTTGATGTCCTATGTAGTCGCCAGAAAATTAAGACCGCCTGTAGATGCTCAACTCGAGACTAAATTATCTCGTAAATCGCTGGCGATAGAGGGAACGGAAGGCGTGGTCATCGCCTATGCTAAATGTTGTCAGCCTATACCTGGGGATGGCATTGTAGGTTATACCAGCAGTGGTCGCGGGTTTGTGGTGCATCGGATTAATTGTAAAAACATCCGCTCCATGAAAGATGATCCAGAAAAATGTATCTATTTAGAGTGGTCGGATGATTTAGATGAGGAGTTCAATGTGGGCCTCAAGTTAGAAGTTGCCTCTGAAAGGGGAATTATCGCCAATCTTGCGACCACGGCATCGGCAGATGGCGCCAATATTCTGAAAATGGATTTAGGTGAAAAAGAGGGCTTACTTTGCTCCGTGGATATGGAATTGGGAGTCAGAGGTCGAATCCATTTGGCGAGAACCATTAAAAAGCTACGGGCACTTAAAACAGTCAGCCGAGTATCGAGAATATAACCTATTTATCAGAGGTTAATTTCTTTGCCAATGGCTTGAATAAATATATAGTAACTTGAGATGTTAAATAAATAGATGTAGTTAATAAGGCGAAAATACTCGTAAGTTAGTCGGCAGTCCCCCAGCAGACAACGGTTGAGAGACGTCAGTAATGTTGCTAAATAATAACGTATAAAGCATAAATACTACTTTTAAGACAATAGAGGCGCTTGTGTCTGAGTCTAATCAGTTGTATTTATCATTTGAGTAAAGCCTATATTCGAAAGGAGGTGGATCAATTGGCTGTTGGAGTTCACAGATTGGATAATGTCACCGATAGTAATAATACGATTCGTATTGCTTTATTGCATGATAATGAAGGTAAGGTTTTAGTATTGTTACCCGCTTCGCACTTGCTCAATTTAGCGGTGCTTTGGCGAGAAACGTCACGTCAATTACAGCCGGTACGCGCTGAAAATGTTGAAAAGTTCTTTAATCAAGAAGCACTTTCAACCACGGAAGGGCAGCGCAAACTTTTCTCGCTGCCAGTCTATTTAGATAAGAGCTGCGTAGATCTGCAGGCACTGTCAGTGATAGAGCCGCATTCGGGTCTGGCTTTTAATGTACCCCGTAAATGGTTAGAGGGATCGGCTTCTGTGATCTCAGTAGGTATAAGCCCTGCACAAATTCTCGGGGAGCAACCACAGGGAACTGATCGAGAAGTCATCACCAAAGCGGTCGAAAAATTTACCGCATTGCGTATTAAACAGCGGATGGAGGATACCTTAGGACTGCCTAGTTTACCCCCCACAGCGCAGAAGATCACAGAGCTCAGAGCAGACCCACTCGCCGGGGTCGATAAATTATTACCGATTGTCAAAGTAGACCCATCACTGGCAGCACAAGTAATGAGTTGGGCAGCCTCGCCTTATTATGCCACTCCCGGTGAGCTGCAATCGATAGATGATGCAGTGATTAGGGTATTGGGCTTTGATTTAGTGGTGAATTTAGCCTTGGGAGTCTCCATGGGTAAAACCTTAAGTATCCCAGATGAGGCGCCTCGTGGTCACACCCCCTATTGGATCCAGGCGATTTACACTGCGACACTTGCAGAGCGTCTATGTAAGCGAATGACCGGTGATGATCTGCCCAAAGCTGGATTAGTGTATTTAACTGGGCTGGTACACAATTTTGGCTACGCTGCTCTAGCGCATTTGTTTCCACCACATTTTGCGCTGCTGTCTCGTTATTTAGAAGTCAATCCTCATATGAGTATCGAGCAGACCGAACGGCATGTTTTAAATGTTACTCGCGAACAAGTGGCCGCATGGCTGTTTGAATGCTGGTCACTGCCTAAAGAAGTTTGTGTGGGTGTAAGATATATCAACTCACCACTGCACAGCAGGTCGAATCAGCATGCTCAATTGGTCAATTTAGCCAGCAGGGTATTGCGAACGGTAGGTTTTGCCGATGGCCCTATCGAGCGTTTAGACGCTAAAGTTCTACAGGCGGTCGGTCTATTAGAAGCTGAGGTGATGGAAGAGTGCAGCGCGATGTTAGAAAAAGGGGAGGAATTACTCGAGTTGGTGAGAATGCTCGAAACACAGCAGAAAAGAGAAGCTTCCCGAACATAGTCAGCATCCGCAAAGCTTTGAAGCTTTGCGGTTGGTGCTAAGGCTAGCAGTGGCTGGCTTAACGATCAGCCGTTATTCATTGGGTTTCCATCTAATGGCTATTGATAGGATGCGGTCGACTAATTATGCGCCCACTGGCTAATTAAAGTTCCCGGTATTATTCTTCTAACAATTCAAGCTCTTCTAATTTTTCCAGCCACTCTTCTTCAGCGTGCTCAAATTGAGATTTTGCCGTGGCTTGTTCCGCCAGTATCGTTTTTAACTTGTCCTTATTTTCAGAGTTGTAAATGCTGATGTCACTGAGCTGTTGTTCACAATCACTCAACTTGGTTTGCAATGTATCGATGAGCTTTTCAATCGCGGAAATTCTATTTTTAAGCGGTCGTAAGGCAGAGCGACGCTCAGCGGCTAAACGCTTAAGATCCTTTTTCTCATCGGCGCTTTGCGAGCGGTTCTCGCGACTCACCATTTTGTTGGGTGATAAGTTTCGGCGCTGTTCGGTCAACCACTGTTGGTAATCGTTGAGATCACCGGTGAATTCAGCGACCGTACCGTTGGCAACCAATAAAAATTCATCGACGGTATTACGCAGTAAATGACGATCGTGGGAGACCAAAATGACGGCTCCTTCAAATTCTTGTAATGCCATGGTTAAAGCGTGACGCACTTCTAAGTCTAAGTGGTTAGTGGGCTCGTCAAGCAGTAATAAATTGGGTTTTTGCCAGGCGATTAACGCCAGTGCAACTCTGGCCTTTTCGCCGCCGGAAAATTTCTTGACCGGGGTGAATGCATCATCTCCAAAAAAACCGAATGAACCTAAATAGTTGCGTACCTGTTGGTCGGTCGCCGTCGGGGATAAGCGCATGATGTGCACCATGGGAGATGCCTCTAAATCAAGCGCCTCAAGTTGGTGTTGCGAAAAATAGCCTACCCGCAGGTGTTCACCGCTATTACGCTCACCACTCAGCGCCGCGAGATCGCCTACCAAGGTCTTAATCAGGGTAGATTTTCCGGCGCCATTAGGGCCTAGTAGGCCTATTCTGGCACCGGGGGCCAGGGATAGAGATACTTGGGTCAAAATACTCTGGTCAGGGTAGCCACAATCCACTTTACGGAGTGTTAAAAGCGGATTAGATACCTTTTCGCTGGCTTGAAAGCTAAAGGTGAAAGGGCTGTCTACATGTGCAGCAGAGATGATATTCATCCGCTCTAATTCTTTAACTCGGCTCTGGGCCTGTTTCGCTTTGGAGGCCTTTGCTTTAAAGCGTCGCACAAACTGTTCGATTTCGGCGATGCGTATTTGCTGTTTTTGATACTGTACTTGCTGTTGTGCCAACCGCTCGGCTTTGGCGAGTTCAAAGGCGCTATATTGTCCTCTGTAAATGTCTAATTTTTCACTGTGCATGTGCACGATATGATCGACTACTTGATCGAGAAAATCACGGTCATGGGAGATAAGTAGTAGTGTACCCGTATAATTTTTCAGCCAAGTTTCGAGCCAGAGTGTGGCGTCCAGATCTAAGTGGTTGGTTGGTTCATCCAAGAGCAGGATGTCTGAGCGGCACATTAGCGCTTTAGCTAGATTTAAGCGTATCCGCCAGCCACCCGATAAATCGCTTATATCCCGCTGGGCATCATCGTTGGAAAACCCCAGGCCGTTCAATAATTGCTGGGCTCTTGACTCTGCTGTGTAACCATCAATATTGTCCAATTGGGCGTGTAATTCGCCAATGCGCCCCGCCATATCTTCTTGTTCAGCATGCTGTAATTGCGCTTGAATTTTTCTCAGCGCGGTGTCACCATCTAACACATAGTCTAAAACATTGCGGTTATTGCTGTGTACTTCTTGTGCCATGTGCGCGATAGTTTGATTGCCTGACATTTTTAGTTCACCGGCATCGAGTTGTAACTCACCTATCAATAGCTTGAATAAACTGGATTTGCCGACGCCATTGGCCCCAATAATTCCCACCTTCCAGCCGGAGTGTAAAGTGAGGTCAGCATGCTTTAATAATTGCTGAGTGCCGCGCAGTAAACTGAGTTCTAGTAATTGGATCATCTTGGGCCGAAGGGTAGTTTTTAAAGAAAATGTCGCCGGCGATTCTAGCACGGCGGGTGAAATTTGTATGCTCAAAAGGCGAGAGAAGATGAAGATAGACAATACATTATGGCAGTTCGCCAAAGAATTTTATGCGAGTACAGGGGTTTGTGACGAGTTGTTAACACTACAAAACAGCTGGGGATATAATGTCAATCAGTTGATTTTTGCCACTTGGTTGGCGAGTAATCACTTACGGCTAACACGTTTAGTAGACGTCGCTAGTGGTAGTAAAGAGTGGCGACAAGATGTGACATCGCCCCTGCGGCAGATTCGCAAGTTGACTAGACAATTAATGTCTAAGAATGTGGATTTGCAATCGCACATAGGCAGTTGTTATCAAGCGTTGTTAGGTGCCGAGTTGGCAGCTGAACAAGTTGAACTTGAGATGATGTATACAGAGTATGCTAGTGCCGCTAAACCAGCAGCGGTGGGCGTGGACCTTCATTCTCTAATTATTGGTAATTTTGACTTTTGCCGACAGGCACACATCACTGCGGGTAGCGCTATCGATGAGGCTGAACAATCAGTTTGGAATAACTTGGAGAAGTTGGCTGTTGGTTTTTTGAACAATTAGGGGAGTTGGCAGATTAGCCACTATAATTATGCTAAATTCTCTTGGTAAACTAATCTTTATAGTAGATATATTTAGTATTTAGCAGAACTTTTATGGCTGTTATTGTCTTAGTCTTAAGGTTATATTTGTAGATTTTTTTAGATATTTTTTAAGGATTTAACATGAAAAAAGCACTTTTATCGATCGCTGTTGCCACAGTTTTGAGTACCACGTCCGCGCTCGCCACCACTTTAGAGAGTGATGATCAAAAACTGAGCTATAGCTTTGGTTTAATGATAGCGAAGCAGATGAAACCTAGTTTTGAACAGCTTGATGTTGAGGCCTTTAGTGCCGCGATCAACGATGTATATAAAGGTGCAACACTACAGCTTGATGATGAGGCGGTAGAGGCTTCTCTAAAGAAGTTTGAAGGCGAGCAAATAGCACTGCAGCAAAAGCAGGCAGCAAAAGCGGCAGAAGCGGCTAGATTAGTAGCTGAACAGCAAGCTAAAGCGAATATTGAGTTAGGCGAAAAGTTCCTGGTCGAGAATGCTAAAAGAGAAGGCGTCACCACCACATCGAGTGGATTGCAGATTGAGATAACTAAACCAGGTGAAGGCAAGGGGCCATCTATACAAGATACAGTGGTTGTTCACTACAAAGGTACGTCTATTTCCGGGAGTGAATTTGACAGCTCTTATAAGCGTAATAAGCCGGCAACTTTCCCACTTAATGGCGTGATTGCCGGCTGGACAGAGGGTTTACAGTTAATCGGGGAGGGCGGTAAGGCGACATTGTATATTCCCTCGACGCTAGCCTATGGCAATCAGGGCGCGGGTGCCGACATAGGTCCCGGTGAAACCCTTATCTTCGAGGTAGAGCTGATAGAAATTGTTAGAGCAGATACTCAACAAGAAATGGTAAAAGAGCAGAAAAACAGCACTAATTAAGTGCATTATAGCGCTGCATAAAAGGGTGAAGTTACACGCTTTTATGCAGCGGTTAATGGTTATAAATTATTCAAATTCATTTAGTACCCCATTGCTACCTAAAGCGAGATACACTCCAGGCTCACCGAATCCCACCGATAAAATGCTGACACTATTTGGTCCATAGGCATCTTTTTTGTGTGCCTGCCAGTGTTCGAGCATGGTCCCGTCTTCGGTATCCCAGAGCTGCACCGATCCCGCTGAACTGCCGGTTAATAATTCGCTACCATCCTCTGAGAATCTGGCGCTTAAATAACTAATGCGTTTTTTCTTGAATGACTCATCGCCGCTAATATAAGTGATGACTTCACCTGTTAGGGGGTCCCATACCACGCCTCTGTCTAAACTGCTGGCACTAAAGGCTATGCTGCCGTCATCACTGAGCGCGACAGAGTCGATAATATTGTCAAGTTTAAGCTCACTGAGTAATTTTCCGGAGCTGACCTCCCAAATACGTGCGATATAATCATCTGCGCCAGTGATCGCTAATTTTCCATCACTACTGAGGGCGACAGAGCGAACACGGCCCTTGTGTCGAAAGGTACGCTTAATGCCGCCATTGACAATATCAAAATATACCGCGGTATGATTGGCTAATCCAACCAGTGCGAAACGACCTTTTGCCGTCAAATCAATGGCCAATATCTCCCCTGGGGAACTCCAGAACCACTCGGGTTTTCCGGTAGCGGTATGCCAGAGTACTAAATCTTGTTGATTAGCGGTGACCGCATAATCTCCCTCGGGTGAAAAAGCAGTTTTGGCGATAAGGGAGCGCTCTCCCCGTTGATGATTCCAGTCGTAGAGACGCTCTCCCGTGTCTATTTCCCAGAGACTGCCACCCTCTTCTTGAGCGCCAATGAGAGCAAAACGGCCATCTTTTGAGATGGAGGCAGTATATAACCCTAACGTCGCAAAATTGGTCCAGTCAAAGGGCGGCTCAGCGGAGCCGCAGGCGGTTAGTAATACAGTGATAAGTCCTGAAATTAATAATTTAATGGGCTTCATCGTTACTGGTGGGCTATTTTATTGTGGGTTAAATGCAGTAGCTCAATCATCTTGTCCTCAAGGGAGAAACGACTTTCCAATGCTTCACCTAATTGAGAGAGCTGTTCCGCAAATTCACGGATCTCCTGTACGCTGGGATCCTGCATAGAAGAGAATCTATCGTTGAAGTCTAGCGCTTTATCAGTGGTGGGTTGAATGAGCGGGAATAATTCTTGGGCGGCCTCTAGAGAGCCATCTGCAAATGATCCCCCCTCGCGCAGCAGTTGTTCATAGACCTCAAAGTGTCCTGAGGATAGGTAATCCATCAGTAGCGCGCAAAACATGCTGAGGCGCTGGTTCAACCCATTAGCTATGCTCTGTGATGGCAGCGCGACGAAATGTGAAATGAGGACTTGTCTGCCCTCTAACCAAGCATCGATGGTATCGCTAACACCACCCCATTTTTGTTGTGCTCCCTGACATTCATTTAACATAAGAATATTCCTTTGCAGTACCTTGCATTTTGAGCTCTCAGCTTAACTAATCCAGTGACATGACCACTACGCTCGATTATACAGTGTGAAAAATTGGCTCAATGCTCAAGAAATGAAGAGTGCATTGACTGCTCATTTAGTTAAGTCTACCCAACTTAAGGGCATGCTGACTTTGCTATCTCACCGATATTTTTGCTGTATAACCTTAGCCGGTCACGTTATGTATAAGTCCCATGTTAGTTAATATTAAGCCTAAGCCCATCATAGGTGCAAGCTCATTGATCAAAGAATCAGAAACAAGATTAAAAAAAGTGGATCTATGCTTGGTTTTATTATGCTGGAACAGTATTAACGGCTACAATTAACCTTGTTGCGTGCCTGCAACTATAAAAGTATCAATAGGATATAAGTTTTTTAGTTTTATTAAGGAGTGGATAGGGATGTTTTTCAAAGTTGTATTAGTGTTCTTGTTAAGTTTATGGATCCCTTTCGCCATTGCCGCAGGCGATGAATCAGAAGAAGAGTACGTTGGTTATGTCGAGCTGAAATCATTTGTAGCCAATTACGGCGAGACCTCCGAACTGCATTTTGTAAAGTGCGAAATCACCATTCAAGCGGGATCCTCGGCGACAGAGGTAGCGATAGTGGAGCATCTAGCAGGGATCCGTAATGATATTTTGTTTTTGTTAATGGCTCAGAGTGAAGAGAGTATGAACTCTGTCTCGGCGCAAAAGATATTGGCAAAAAAAGCAATTTTGTTAGTGAAGCAGAGACTGGCTGATGAAGTTGAAGGGATTGAGGGAGTTGACGCCGAAGATGCCATCAAGGTGACGGATTTATTCTTTGTTAGTTTTGTTGCTCAGTGAAGGTAGAAGATGAGTGTAAACTGGCATTAAAAGCACGAGTTTTAATGCCAGTTGATCATACTATTTGACCATGTAATCGTCGATAAACTGCTCGAAGTTCAAAGTGTCAAAACTCTCCATTTCATGTTGCTGCAATTTGGATAATCTTACTTTTTCATCGAGTGCCGCACGGGTTTTTTCATCCAGTTCGGTTGATAGTAGGTCTTCGCGGTGTTGTTTACTGACATGCAACGCCCAATCGGTAAATTGTAAGCCGCTCTCACGCAGCGAAGCGAGAATTATCGCTGAAGGAGTTAAATCACTGTTGAGCACTTTCTCCCGCTGCAAGTTGACACTATCACTGTAGCTAGTGCCGCCTTTTACGTTATCGATTACCTTGGCGACTTTGGCAATTTGATCCAGAATTGATTCCGCTAATTCCGTGAGTGGCACTTCACCATCACCAGTATTCAACTCTAATCCGGGCTCGCGACCTTTATTGACTACAAGGTTGTTATTGTGACTAATTAGATCACACTCGCTCTGCTCAATTTCACGATTATCTTGCAGCAGGCAAGTCAGTAAAAAAACATCCATGAACTGTGCTTGAGTATTATCGATACCCACCGGCAATAGCGGGTTAATATCTGTGTTGCGCACTTCAATGTACTCAACGCCACGCTCTATCAATGCATTCACCGGTTTTTCGCCGGAGAACGCGACTCTTTTAGGGCGGATGTCACTGTAGTATTCATTTTCGATTTGTAAGACATTGGCGTTTAACTGCCGGTATTCACCCTCGACTTTAATCCCTATTTCTTGGTAGGGTGGAAAGGGAGTCTTGATCGCTTGTTGCAGAGAGTTTGCGTAACTGTCTAAATAATTAAAACAAATATTAAGGCTCTCTTGGGCCTTGTTTGAATAACCTAAGTCACTCATGCGTAAAGAAGTTGCATAAGGTAGATACAAGGTGTGGCCATTCAATGTCTGTAATTGGTGCTCTCTATCTTTCATAAAAGAGTCAGATAGCGCGGGTGAGGCGCCAAACAGATATAATAATAACCAAGATTGACGTCTGAAATTGCGAATCAGTGAAAAGTACCCATCGGAGCGGTAATCCTTTAAATCATCATCGCTATTATCCATCTGCTGTAATGCTATCCACAGTTCATCCGAGAGGGAGAAATTATAGTGAATTCCGGCAATACTCTGCATCATCTTTCCGTAGCGGTGGCCCAGTCCAACCCGGTAAATATGTTTCATTTTACCGTTGTTAGAGGTGCCGTATTCGCCGATGCGGATGTCATCAGGGCCTTCTAAGTAACAGGGCATACTTGCATTCCAAACGATTTCTTCGGACAAATGCAGGTAGCTGTACTTATGTAGATCAGTTAAATAATTGATGGCATCGAGTGAGTTTTTATAAACAGGGGTGATAAATTCAAGCAATGCCTCAGAGTAATCTGTGGTAATTACGCCATTGGTCAATGCTGACCCCAATCCTTGGGGATGATCAGTTTTCGATAATCTGCCTTTAGCAGTCACCCTCAACCCTTCTTTTTCGATACCGTGCATTAGCTCAGTCAAAAGATTTTCTTGGCCTGCGGCCTTAAGCTGCTCGAGCTTTAATTCAACAGATGATTGCAAAGCGAAACCCTACTATAGATATTTTCTGTGATTATAAACCAACATCTGATGGTATAGGAAATAATTAAAATAAAAAAAGGATGAAAGAAGTAGAGATAAAGACCCAGTCGAAATTGAATGCTGGTAGACCGGGCGTTAGAGGCTAATTTTATCCCGCCAGTTTAACCCTGCTTCAGTCCCTGAGAGGGGCATATATTCACAGCCTACAAAGCCCGCGTATTGGGTCTTAGCAATCTCCTGGAGAATATAAGCATAATTCAATTCACCGACATCGGGTTCATGGCGTCCAGGCACTCCGGCAATTTGAATGTGATCGATATAACATTGCATGCGTTTGAATGTCTCGACAACATTACCCTGCATAATTTGACAGTGATAACAGTCAAATTGTAAACGCAGATTGGGTTGGTTTATTTTTTGGATAAAGGTAATCGCCTGCTCTTGGTGATTTAACAGGTAGCCGGGCATATCGATGTGGTTGATCGGCTCTATTAACACGTTAATAGCTAGGGGTTGTGCGAGTAGCGCCGCCTGTCTAAGGTTGTCGACATAACAGTTTTCAGCCTCAGTCTTACCGAGATTATTGGGGATGATGCCCGCCATCACATGGATGCGTTTATTACCTAGCGCGAGTGCATACTCCAGCGCCAGTTCAATGCCTTGCAGGAACTCTTGCTCGCGACCTGGCAGGCAGGCGATACCGCGCTCAGCATTGTGCCAATCTCCAGGGGGGGCATTAAACAGGGCGAGAGATAAGTCATATTGCTCCAGTCGAGTCTTGATTTCTAGGGCTTGATAGTCGTAGGGGAACAGGAATTCGACGGCGCTAAAACCCGCCTTCGCCGCGGCTGCAAAGCGGTCTAAAAAATCAAGTTCAGTGAATAGCATCGAGAGGTTAGCGGCAAATTTAATCATTTATCATTCCTGGTAGGTCACTAGGGTTATCCGGCAATTGTAATAGGTCAAAAAACCAGGGCTAGCGCTCTGGTTTCGCCGCTGGCAGAAACGTTACTTTGTAGGGCATCTTTACTCTTGTGTTGATCAATTCAATAGTGTCGGTAACACAGTAGTTAAGCTTGTTTGCTTAAGAGCTCTGCTACTCACTCCTTTGCTATACACACCTTTGCGTCTTATGCCCTTTCAAACCCTGAAGCTAGCTTGGTATTGCATGCAAGAGCGCGATGGCAGGCGCTGTTATAGGTAATATTCGGGCTACATAGCTAGGCCAAAGCGCAGCAGTGCAAATGTTAACATGCCCACTACAATCGTCGTGAGTAGATCGCGGCGCACTAATGCAGTGATAACAGCAACCACTGAGGCAAGTAGCCAAGGATTGAGGGGGCTTAACCACAGCTCGCCTTTAGGCATAGTGACACTGGGGGCAACAATCGCGATCAATACCACGGGTGGGACAAACTCCAGTGCTTTATTGAGCCAGCTGGGAAAACGCACTCTGCCAGCCAGTGCAAAAAGAATGTACCTGACACTAAAGGTGGCGACAAACATACCCCCTATTAACCAGCTTTCGTTCATTCTTTAAACTCCTTTGATGTAAGGCGGCGATTCTGCAACATCGTCAATGAGATCCCAACACAAATACCGGCGAATGAGGCCAATAGCAGGCCGAGTTTATGCGGTAAATCGACACTGACGATAGCCAATACAGCACTCACTAAAGCGGCGGCTACCATAGGGCGGCTTTTTAGATAGGGCATCATCATGCCAATAAAGGTGACGGACATAGCAAAATCTAGCCCCCAGTTTTGCATTTCGGGGAAGACGTTACCCAAGGTCAGCCCTATATAAGTACAGAGCACCCAATTGCTGTACATCGCCAAAAAAGAGCCGAGGTAAAACCAGTGAGCAGTTGATAAATTAGTTGATTGCAAATAGCGATTGTTCACCGCAGCAAAAGTCTCATCGGTTAAACCAAAGGCCATAATGGCCCGCCAGTATTGTGGTAGATGCTGCACTTTAGTGACTAGATTGGCCGAGTATAGAATGTGCCGAAAATTAACGATAAAAGTGGTCGCGATAATGATGGGGATACTCGCCCCAGCCGCTAACAGTCCGAGGGCAATAAACTGACTAGCCCCGGCAAAGACGATTAGCGACATTAAGATAGCGCCGAGGGCCGAGAGGCCATTGGGTTCTGCCAAGGTGCCAAAAATAATCCCAAAGGGTATCGCGCCTATGAGTAGTGGGACAGTGGCAATAGCACCGTTTAGAAACTCCTGGGTGCGGGAGTGCTCAGTGTGCAATCCAGTATTGACTGTGCTATCGCTCATATTTTCAACTCCATGTAGATATCTGAACGCTGGTAATCGGAGACCCCCTTGGGGTGCTCAACTTGGCTAAATCCCATGTGTTGATAGAGCGTAAGCGCCCTGGGTAATAGGCTTGAGGTCTCTAGGTATAGGCTGTTAGCATGCAGTTGACGCGCTTTTTGTAGGGCGATCAACATTAATTTACGACCGATCCCCCTGCCTTGATACTGTTCATCGACACCCATTTTGGATATTTCATAACGGCCGTGGTCATGGTTGGCTAGGGCGATGCAACCAACAATTTTCTGCTCGAGTTTAGCAAACCAAATGTAGCCTCCGCGGGCTAAATAATAACTCTCCGGGGTTTCTAGCGCCTGTCTGTCTAAATCGTTGAACAGGCCATTAAAATACTTGTTTAACCAGGCGGCATTCAGCCGGTAAAAGTCTGCTTTCAAGTCACTGTGCCAGTGTTCGATGCTCAGGGAATCAGGATCAATGTGGTTCGCCAGCGCGTTGAGAACCGGGTTTATCAGGCCGCGTTCGTCGTAGGCGCGCTCAAATTCTGTGAGGGCTTTTAAGATAGGAAATTGCTGGCTATCGATAATGCTGTCTAAGTACTTGCGCATTTCCACCAATATAGGGGCGATAGCCTGTTGTAGCTGGAACGCTTTTTCATCGAGGGTCAAAAAAAAGCGGCGTTCATCGCTAGGGTCAGAGGCTTTAAACAGTAACTTCTCAGCCTGCATTTTATGGGCGATTTTACTGATAGCAGGATGGGTGACGTTGAGCAGCGCCGCCGCCTGGGTAACCGTTAATGGTCCCTTGGTCAGTAGTAAATTGAACAGCGGGAAGAAGCTGGGGTGCAAGTCTATATCCTGCTCCTGATAGATACTCGCCACATCTTTGTACATTTTATCAGAGAGTCGTTTAAAGCGGCTGCCAAGAGAGAGGCAGCCTAATGTTTGCATATGATCCAAGATAATACCTATCACTTGATAATAAATTATCGATACAATATAAACCAATTACGTAACTGGTTACATAAATAACCATGATTAGTAGCAAGTTTGTTCAATAACTGTGGCGACTAACCCTATATCATGGCTTTTTTAGTAGCGCCTAACGCAAAGGTAGTGGCACCAAGCTAGCGTGTATTCTACGCGGGACTAATCAGCAAGGTTATATAATGAGGATAATGTGATTTCAATTATTTTTTCAATGGCGGTATTTGCCTTCATCGGCGCAGCGACCCCGGGGCCGGTGAATATCATCGCCACTAGCAGTAGTGTGAATGTTGGTTTCGTGCGTACCTTACCCTACGTATTGGGGGCCTCAATTGCCTATGCCATGATTGTTTTTCTGGTCGGCCAAGGGCTGAATAGAGTGCTGCTTTTCCACCCCCAGATTACCGATTTACTCAAATATCTAGGGGCGGCCTTCCTGCTATATATGTCATACCAACTAGCGGTGACTAACAATCGTACTGCTACACAAATTGATAAACGTGCTGCACCTAGCATCCTGCAGGGCGGTTTGGCACAAGGGCTCAACCCCAAGGCTTGGTTAGTCTCGATGTCTGGGGTCAGTCTGTTTGTCACACCCAATGATCCCGCGGATTTCTACCTGCTGGTATTTACCTTGTTATCCTTTATTATTTGTCTGTTGGGCGTTGGCATTTGGGCGTATGCAGGCAGTGTCTTACGCACTTTATTGGCTCAACCTCGCTTTCAAGTTACTTTTAATCGTCTGATGGGGTTATTATTGAGCCTGACGGTCGTCACTATGTTGCTCTGAGCCAAGCGTCATTTTTACTGTTGAATTTTTCGAGTGAGAGTCTAGCTCGGATATTTCATGCAATAGCGAGTACTCTCGCTTGCTCCTTGTCGTTACAGATTTTGTCTTCTCAATCAGCCGGACACAGCTGTGCGGCGTTTAGTCGACAAAAATCCTGTCATAATAACTAGTGGCACTATCATCACGGCACTGCCCGCAAAATCCTGGCTAAGGGTAAATATTAGAGCCCAACGATAAAGTATCACTCTGGGTGGTTAGCCTTTAATGATTGAGATTAGACGAAAAAGTAGAGGGATAGCTGTGAGTAGAGTAGCCATTGAGCATATAACCCGTAGCCCTGCGCTTGATTTTGTTGAGTTGCGCAGTGCCAATCACTCGAGTAATTGTTACAGCAGCCACTCCCATGATGAATTCTCCTTCGGCGTGGTTGATCTAGGTTCTGCCAAATATCAGAACCTAACCAGACGTTACACTACCTATGCAGGGGTAACCGTGACCATAAATCCTGGCGATGCACATTCTTGCAATCCTATCGTAGGGGACTGGTCATATAGAATGTTATTCGTCAGTAGCCAGTGGATGGGAGATTTACAGCGCGACATAGTGCCGCGGCAGTCTGATGACTACCGGCCTTTTAAGCAGCATTTATTGACGGATGCTGCGAGTTACCAACGTTTCTCACAATTATTTCAAACACTGTTGGTTGAAACGAATCCGCTGATGGCTGAAGCATTATTAATCGAGTACTGTGCGCCCTTTTTTTCTGGGCAGGTTACCTCTCAGCAAACGGTTAAGCCTAACCTCAGTTCAGTGCGAGAACTGATTATGGATCAGTTAGGCTGTTCCTTAAGTTTAGGTGAATTTAGTCAGCTGGTGGATTTAAGCCCCTTTCACTTGATCAGAAGTTTTAAGCAAACTTATGGACAATCTCCCCATGCCTATCAGTTAGATGCGCGCATTAAACGGGCAAAACTAATGCTCAGGCAAGGCACGAGTATCGCCATGACAGCACATACTTTAGGTTTTGCTGATCAGAGCCACTTTCAACGTTGTTTCAAAAAGCGGTTGGCCTTAACGCCAGGGCGGTACCAGAAGTTTTTTGTCAGCGATAGCCGTGATGTAAATATCAGCAGAATTTAAGCGGCAATTTAACCCAGCAGTTAGCTGTATTGGGTGGATATATTATTAACCGGTGATGGTAAGCGTTGAAGAAACTAAATTTTTATCTACAGTGGTGGTTTTTTGAGCGCTAAGCCGCAGGCCCCATCTTACGTGGTCTGTACGAGGTTATCAGAGCCTTGTGCATAGTCTATCCAACGATTTGTCCACAAAAAATGTGAATATGTTAAATAATCAATAAGTTAAGCACAAAAGTTAATGTTTTATCAGTAACTTACTGATTTTTTTCCGCATTTGATCAGAAATTGAGCAGTTGAAGGTGGCTTTCTACGGGCTGTGGATATCTTCTTGGTTAATCTAGGCATAACTGAAAGCCACTAAACTAAGCTATTTCAGCAGTGTTTATAAATCACCAAGAAGTTATATTGAGGTTATCCACAGCTAAAGACGGGTTTTACTGATAATTTAAGACTCGGTAAATTAGCTATCGACTAACAGGTTTTTCGCGGTATTATCGCGTACTTGTTGAAATTGTATTCTATTGATCAGTTGGCCGTTACGATAGACGACTTGTAATTGCGACTCTTGGCGCTCACTAAACAATTGCGCTGGCTGGATTCTGACAGTTTTGCCATGTTGTAGATCCAAAATGCCTTTTTTAGAACGCTTGCCCTGATCTGTAACAGGGTCTTTGTAGACATCTCGCCATTGGCCCTTAATTTTAATCGCGCTATTTTTCATGGCAAATTTTAAAGTGTCGCGATTGAGTTGCTGTAATAGACCGCCGCCCATGCCAAAGGCAATATTTTCTGTGCTCCAGCCTTTAGCGGTTAAAATTTCCAGAATGCGGCCTATCGACGATAACTTGACCCCATCACCTTGGATCAAACGAATTTTATCGTTGAGTACTTTATAGCCTTTAGTATTTTTACGGTAACCAAAGCACTCGCCTAAAGTGTCGAGTAAAATCGGTAGAATATCCTCTGGATCGCCACTGTCTGGCCTAATGACTAACACGCCATCGCGCGCTAGCACCATTGATTTTAACTGATCTCCCCAGAGGTTACTCACGGCATTAAAAATATCGTAAGAGTCAGAGACACAGGCGAGTAGCCCCTGAGGGAATTGTTCTAGTACATTGCGGTAGGCGGCTAATTCTTGATCTCGCCCCCAGCTAGTGATAGTGCTGTGCTCGGTAGCGGGAATAGAAAAGCCGCAGATGCCCGCATCGTAGTAATCTCGGGTGCAGCGAATGGCCGACAGTGTATCTGTGCCTAAAAAATTAATTAAGTGTGCCGCACCACCGATCCCCGCAGACTCTTCGCTAGAGACACCACGCGCACCAAAATCATGAAGTTTAAAGGCAAGCCCCTCGGTCGTATCACAAGTTGCCAGCATATAGCGCTGAATCACTTTTTTGCATTCAAAAGAGAGAGTCGCCACCGTGGTTGGATACCAGACAGCGCGTAACAAGAGGGTTTCTAAATAGCTGGTTAACCAGTAAAAGCGAGGATCTGTGTTTACCACCGTCACTAGCACATTTTTGGTTTTGACCACGGTGCCCTCACTCACCGCGCGGATTTCTAGTGGAAAATAACCCAGCTCAATAAGGTCGCGCCAGCCCTGTTCATTAAAGGGTACCCCGTGACCACTGGTCAGTTCTTTAGCCTCTGCAAAATCATCCCAATCTGGAAAATTTTGATTTAATTCAATCAAGGTTTTCTGCAGGCCAAAAAACACCGTACTTTCAAACTTACCCCCGCGACTTTCTATATAAGAAAATACTTGTTCAGTGCCAGGTGGGTATTGTTTAAAGTGAGAGAGTTTATAAGAATCAGTGTCTAGAATGATATTTTTTTTCATAGCAGGCTCAAAAATACAAAAAATACAGTAACAAGGTAATTAACTTACCTGCATTGATAGCAAGCATTCGACCTTGATTTTAATAAGAGATGCCTTGATCGCGATAATTGTCAACAGATCTGGGTCGGCTTCATTCTAAAGACAAATGGAAAAAAGGCAATGGGGGAGCTGATGCGGATAGCAAAATTAATGGAGCGGGATATATTTGTAACCGCTATGGCAGAGGAGACTACGCTATAGCGGTTACCGACCATCGTTAGCAGAGCGTTAATTCACCCCGATGGGCTTGGAGCAGTAAACTGCGAATTTGCTCGGCGCTATAGCCGTGACTCATTAGGCAGTGCAATTTTGCAAAGGCGGCCGTTAAGGTTAAATTACCCCTCCCAATAACACCTAACTGATTTAGGGCATCACCACTGGCGTAAGCGGTTTGATTAACCGTACCTTGGCGGCACTGGGTTAAATTGACCATGCTGATGCTGATGCTGTATCGGTCATGGGATCTGTGCCGTGCAACACTACAAACCCTGCATAATGTCATAGTGGGTAGCTGGCCGTCAGCGAAGTGGTAGATCACCGCGTTCCGAAGCCTGCATACCGATAGTACTGCCGGTGCATTTTATCAGGCACCCTGTGCTCCCGGACGATGAATCATGTTATTAGGGGTGAGTAATTGATTGAGAGTTGTTTCATCTAGCAGGCCCTCGGCGAGTACCAATTCTTTAACGGTGCTCTGTGAGCACAGTGCAGTGCTGGCGATTCGGCTTGCATTGTCATAGCCGATGTAAGGCACCAGCGCAGTAACCACTCCAATACTATTATCTACCTGAGCACTGCAGTGTTCACGATTAGCTGTAATCCCTCGGATACAACGTTTTTCAAACATATTACCAGCGGATACCAGCATTTTCATCGAACTTAAAATGTTATAGGCAATTAAAGGTTCCATGGCATTAAGCTGCAATTGGCCGGCTTCTGCGGCTAAAGTTACCGCTAAATCATTGCCTATGACCTGGTAGGCGGTTTGGTTGACGGCCTCGGGGATCACCGGATTAACTTTGCCGGGCATAATAGAGGAGCCGGGCTGCATCGGGGGTAGTTGTATTTCGCCAAAACCGGCGCGAGGGCCACTGGCAAGTAAGCGCAAATCATTGGCAATTTTTGACAATTTAATCGAGAGGCGCTTTAAAATACTGGAGAACAGTACAAAAGCACCCATGTCAGAAGTGGCTTCTACCAAGTGGCTCGCGCCTTTGATCGGCTGCCCAGAGCGCTGGGCCAAAAAATGCAGCGCATGCTGGGCATAATCTGGGTGTGTGTTGAGGCCGGTGCCAATGGCGGTGCCGCCCAGATTTACCTCACAAAGTAATAATTTACATTCTTCAATACGGCTAATATCTTCAGCTAAAGTCACCGCGAAAGCTTCAAACTCCAGCCCCATGGTCATTGGGACAGCGTCTTGTAATTGGGTGCGCGCCATTTTAATTACATCGCTGAACTCAAGCGCCTTTTGTTGAAAAGCGTGCTGCAAGGTACGGATCGTTTTTATCAGCGGCTCTGCGGCAAATACAATAGCCAAGCGCACAGCTGTCGGGTAGGCATCGTTGGTTGATTGGGATTTATTGACGTCGTTATTGGGGTGCAAATGTTGGTATTGACCTTTGGCGTGACCCAATTTTTGTAGCGCCAAGTTGGCGATTACCTCGTTGGCATTCATATTGGTAGAAGTGCCGGCACCGCCTTGGATAAGGTCAACTTTAAATTCACTGTGCAATTTACCGGCGATGATATCCTCGCAGGCGTCCATGATTGCCTGGGATTTTTCATCACTGAGTTCACCGGTGCGCCGGTTGGCTTGTGCGGCGGCCTGTTTTACCATCGCGAGCGCATTAATCAGCTCGGGGAAATGGTTAATACTGACACCAGTGATCGAAAAATTGTCGATAGCGCGCTGGGTTTGAATGCCATACCAAGCATCGATGGGAAGATCTCGCTCCCCTAATAAGTCATGTTCTCTACGAGTGTTCATAGTTATTCCAGTGGATATAAAAGTAAAAACCTAACGCAATTTAAACATCAATAGCGGCGCGCGAACATTTAGTAACAAGACGCACCCTGAAGCACTATGGCGCACTTAGTGCGCGCTATTGTTAAAGGTGATTGTTGAGATAAGTCGCGGCTTAGGTTAGCCTTAGAAGATTGTTGTCGTTACTTTTACCCAGTGAGAAAACCATTGAATCAAGCCCTGTCACAGAATTTGAGATTGCTCTGCAGTTACTATAAATCTATTGCAGAAGTCTGTAGAAGACTGGGAATTTCCCGCCCGCAATTTAATCGATACCTCAGTGGTAAGCATCGCCCAGCGGCGAATACACTGCGTAAAATATGTGATTTTTTTGGGGTAGAAGAGCACGAAATACTGCTGCCGCACAGTCAATTTCAGCGCTTAGTGCAAGTGCGACCCAAGCCCCAGCGAGAGCAGCAACTGGCCCCCGAGCACGCCCATCTAGCGCGGTTGCAACAAAAGAGCAGTAGCGATATCGACAAGTACCTAGGCTATTATTTTGAATATTGCCTCTCGATGTCTGCGCCCGGTAAAATATTGCGCTCACTGGTGTGCTTTGAACGCCGCGAGGGCTCGGTGTATTACCAGCGCACCGAGCGGTTAGTCGATATAGAGAGTAAAGAGGCCCCTGCGAGTCATTGTAAATACTTGGGAATGGCATTTTTATTGGTAGATAGAATTTTTATGATTGATTATGAATCTATCGCCATCAATGAAATATCCCAAACCATTATCTTCCCCACTTTTAAGAGCCGGGTGAGCAAATTGCAGGGCTTTCGCACTGGCGTTTCAGCTCGGGGTGATCGCATGCCAAGCAGTACCAGAGTGTGCTATGAATATTTGGGGGCGCAGGCCAGTGTCACTAAAGCGCTGAAACTCTGTGGTTTATACCCCTATGACAGCAGCGCGATCGATGCCTCTATTCGCGCCAATATCAGCAATGACTTCGACCCCAAACAGTGGTTGTTTAGAGCGAAGTAGGGGATAGCTAGCAGCTCAAAGTTTCTATCCCGCTTTCAATAAGCCGTAACACTGAGACAAGCTTAATTTACTGCGCACTAAATTACCGATCAGGGTAAAAGTCACCGTGGCGATAATCGGTAAACTTATCCATAGCAGCGGATGTGCGATCACCGGCAGGTTGAATAATCGGGCACTCATTAATGCCAGTAATAGTTCGGCAATAATAGCGGCGATACTACCGCAGGTAGCGCCGAGCAGTAAAAACTCTAGCAAATCTAATTGCCGGGTTTGTCTCTCTGATGCGCCTAAAGTCTGTAATAGTGCTCCCTCGTAGCGTCGCTGCGCCAACTCTTGCTGCAAAATGGTGAACAGCATCAAAATACCGCTAAACAAGGTGAGCAACATCACCACTGATGCGCTATCGGCCAGTTTATTAATAATATCCTGGGCCTGCTTAAACAGCTTGTCGATATCGATCAGCGTAATGGTTGGGAAGGTTTTAACCAGTAAAGTACTTTTGTCACGCTGCTGCTCATTGATATTAAAGCTAGTGATATAGGTGGAGGGGAATTGCTCTAATAGATTTGGGGTATAAATCAGGAAAAAATTGGGTTTGAAAGAGCCCCAGTTAACCTTGCGGATACTGGTAATAGGCGTGACCAGTTGCTCACCTGCGATGCTCAATCCCAGCGTATCCCCAACCTTTAGTCCCAAGCTCTCACTGAGCCCCTGCTCAATGGAGACACCGGCAATCAAAGGATCCCAGCTGCCGGCAATAATGCTGTTAGCATCGGTCAATTGTGTTTGCCAGGTAAGATTTAGCTCGCGGTGTAGCGCGCGCGTATGATTTTGCTCGGTCGATAATACTTGCTTAACCGGCTTGTTATTCACCTGATTGATGCGCCCGCGAACAATAGGGTAGAGCTTGGCCTTGATCTGCTGGTCTAGCATCCATTGCTGTAGACGGTCTTTCTCCCAAGGTTGAATATTAATCGCAAAGTGGTTGGGGCTGTCTTTGGGTAGTTGACTCTGCCACTGTTCGATTAAATCGCCGCGTACAAAAAATAACACCGCCATGATGGCCAGTAGCAGTGAAAACACCCCCGCCTGTAATTTATGCCAGTGGCGCTGCTGTCGTAGTCGCAATTTTAGTAATGGCGCTAGGGCGATCCGCCCCTGCAGTTTAGTCACCGCAAAAACCAGCATGCGCTGTGCACTAAAGCCTGCTAGAGAGCCCAAGACTAATAGCAGCAAGGTGATGCCGCTGGCTAATAGTATCGAACCCATATACAAACTGATCGCCACCAGTAATAGGGCGGCGCAACTGACATAGTGCCAGCGTTTAGTGCTCAGCTGCTTTTCGTTGCGCAGCATTTGTAAAATAGAGACTTTTCCTAAGGGCAGCAGGGTAGGTAAGCCCAAGATGAATAAAATCGCCAGTGCCAAAAGTGGGCTGGTGAACACCGAGAGAGGGCTTAAACTGGCAATGTTGGGCAAATAATCGCCAATTTGATTGGCGATCAATTGATGTAATCCCAAGCCAATTAAAGTGCCGAGCAGTGCCGCGGCCAACCAGCCAACAAAGAGCTGCAAACTATAGATATACAACAGCTGTCTGGGGGTCATGCCTAAGCTTAATAGCAGGGCAGAGCGGGTGCGTTGATCACTGCTATAGCGCTGCAGTGATAACAAAATCGCCACGGCCCCCAATAACAAGGATAACAGCGCACTCAGTTTTAAGTAGCGACTGGCATTGGCCACAGAGCTGCCATCTAATTGGGAGTCATCGCTGGCGTTTATGAGCCGTTGCCCCTTGCTGAGTTGCCCTTTCCACTGTGCCTGTAATTGACTAATTTGCTGTTTATTACCACGCACTAATAGCCGATAGTTAGCGCGACTGCCCGGGGCGATAATACCCGTGGCCTGCAACTGGTCTTCACGCATAATAACTTGCGGGTTAAAGTTAGAAAAGCCACTGCCGCGATCGGGGCTGTCGAGTAGAATATGGCTGATTAAGAATTCACTGTAGCCCAGCAGTAAAGTATCCCCAAGTTTTAGCTCTAAGCGCGATAACAGACTATTATCGACCCAGACACTGCCGCTGGCCGGAATGGCTGGATGTGAGCTGGGCTCTGTGGTAATTTTTCCGCGTACCGGGTAGGGGTTGTTGATCGCCCGAATAGTACTGAGTACACTGGCCTCTTCAGACTCAGCCATACTGATGAATTGCGTGACAATACTAGCTTTGAGTTGAAGTGTTTGCAACTGTAGCAGTTTATCGGCGGCAATCGGTGAGTGGCTGCGCAGTACTAAATCTGCACCTAAAATGTCAGCACTTTGCGCGGTTAAACTTTGATAGAGACGATCGCTGGTGGTGGTTAACAAGGTCACTAAAGTAATCATCATAAACAGCGATAGCATCAAGGTTAACCAATCACTTCTGCGCCATTGACTACGGATCTGTTTGGCGGCGAGACGCCACACCGGATTCAATTGACAGCCTCTGTCAATTGCCCATCAGCGAGTGAAAACATACGGTCACAGCGCGAAGCTAAATGCTTATCATGGGTGATCAGTACCAGCGTCGCCTGGGTTTTGGCGCTGAAATTAAACAGCAAATCAATGATCTTGTCCCCGGTATTGGTATCTAAATTGCCGGTGGGTTCATCCGCAAACAGCAGCGTTGGTTGAGTGACAAAGGCGCGGGCAATGGCCACTCGCTGTTGCTCACCACCGGATAGCTGGGCGGGAAAGTGATTGACTCTAGGCTCTAACCCCACTGCTTGAAGCCATTGTTGAGCTTGTTGCTCGCTATTTTTGGTGCCTTGAATGTCTAGGGGTAACTGGGTATTTTCCAGTGCGGTTAACTCGGGCAGTAAATGAAAAGACTGGAACACAAAACTGATGTTTTTCGCTCGCCATGCGGCTTTTTGCTCTTGCCCTAAAGCGTTTAAATCAACACCTGATAAAGTGACAGAGCCTGACGTGGGGGTGTCTAGACAGGCCAATAGTGACAATAGAGTGGATTTACCTGTACCTGAAGGTCCAATAATGGCTACACTCTCCCCTTTATTAATCTGTAAATCTAAGTTCGAGAACAGTGAAATATCACCGTCGAGAGATCCAGTGGTGGAACTGGGAAAAGATTTTGATAATCGCTGTGCATCTATCGCTAATGGGGGCACTGACTGCATGAAAATATTCCGTTTATTGGTATTGTTGGCATTATTTATTACTCAAGGTGCTTCAGCAAAAACCTTATTGGTATTGGGCGATAGTTTGTCAGCTGCCTACAATATGCAAACTGCACAGGGTTGGGTAGCGCTATTAGAACAGCGCCTGAAAAATACCCATCCCGATATCCAAGTGATCAATAGCAGCATCAGCGGTGAAACTACCAGTGGTGGTCTTACCCGGCTCCCTAAGTTGCTCAATAGACATCAGCCTGACTATATAGTTCTCGAGTTGGCGGCCAATGATGGTTTGCGCGGTACGCCTTTAAATATTATCGAAAAAAATCTACAAAAAATGATTCAGCTAGCAAAACAGAGTGCGGCGAAAGTAACCTTGCTCGGCGTGCGCTTACCGTCCAATTACGGACCGCGTTACACGCAAAAATTCTTTGATATTTTCGAAAAACTATCAATCAGTGAAGCCGTTTACCGAGTCCCTTTTATGATGGATAAGATTGCCTTGAAACCCGCCTTAATGCAAGCGGATAGATTGCATCCAAGCATAGAAGCTCAGCCAATCATATTAGACAATATATGGCCTGTCATCGATGAAATGTTGAGTCAATAACCTGTGTTAAAAAAGAGTAATAACAATGGCATTTAGTGCCATAAAACCACAGAGAATCGTCGAATGATTTCGAGGGCTGCTGGGGGGGAATTGTCAGTCAGTACCGAAGAGATCAATGAGACATCGACTATCGCTTAGCCCTAATCTTGCAGCCAATAGCTGGTGTTTTAACTTGTTACGGTTTTTTACAGACTTATCTTGCGCCCTCAATCTGCTGGGCACACCAGAAACAGGTCCAATCGAATAAAACCCTTAAATCAATTAACGGCGCTATCATTATGGCATGGCATGCAATTTTTGAGTTAGATAAACAAACTATTGAGCTATTTAAAATTCGATCGGATTGGCATAATTTTAGCTAAAAGAAGAAACACTGATAACTAAGAGAAGAGACCCCGATAGCTAAGCGACTTAGATTGCATCACAGCAGTACTGGAAAATAAATTGGCAAGAGTAGTCTTAAGTGGCACGCATCCTAGAGCACAGAAAAAGTGCGGCGAGTAGCAGCGTTTTTAAAAGTGCTAGGGGGTGTTTTTGTGGCTAACAGCAAAAAAGCAGCGAGGGCTGCTTTTTTACCGGGTAATGACAATAGTGCTCAGACATATCGAATGCTGAGCCATGCATGATCGCCTTAAGGGGCGCTGCTAATCATGTGCTCAATCGCACCTTTTAGCTCATCATCACTGCAGTCGTTACACAGGCCTTTAGCGGGCATGGCGCCAATGCCTGAAATGGCAGTTGCCAATAGAGCTTCGATACCTTTAGCGCCACGATCAGCCCAATCGGCGGTGCCGAACTTAGGCGCACCTGATACACCAGCGGCATGACAGAGGGCGCACTTAGCAGTGTAGACCTCTTCAGCTGTTCTAGCGGGGCCACTGGTGGCAACTGCAACCATTGCACCGCCGCAAGAGTCATCACCTTCCATGCATACTTGGCCGACAGGTTTGATGCGCTCGATTATTTTATCGTTACTAGAGCTGGCATAAGTATTAAAAGATAAAAGTAAGCTTAAGCCTAAAACACTCACTATGGATGCAATTTTATAAATTAAATTCACGGTTACGCCTCGTTTGTCATGGTCATATGGATCGTTAATCACCGCTGATAATACTCAGTGTTGTGATCTCTTTAGTTTAGTTATGGCAAGTATACTAGCAAAACAGCAATACAAAATGCAGCAATACCCTTATAAATTTAAAGATAGACCTTATAACGATAATTGTTTTGATTTAACTCTGTTTTTTGTAAGTTTTTTAAAATTACAGTAAAAAATCATTTTTATTGGAAATTTAGGGTAAAGTCAATTATTTTCATACAGGGGGATTGTTACATAGACAGCTAACATACACATAGGTACTATACCGCTGCTTGTGACGACATCACAGTCACAGACGATGCGCCTGTAGCTCAGCTGGATAGAGTAGTAGGTTCCGATCCTATTGGTCGGGGGTTCGAATCCCTCCAGGCGCACCACTTCATATATTCATACCCTATAACTATCAGCCCCATATAATCCAGATTGCATGTCATAAGCTTGGAGGGTTGAGATCCCCCGCGGGTTCGAGCCGAGCGAAGCGACGCACATCAGAGCTTGCGACGATAGCCCCGAAGGGGTTGAGCGCAGCTCAATAATCCCTGTGGTTACTGCCACATCGATACTCTATTCTACCTAAATTTCAATTACACAAAATTGCTCTTTAAGCACTTTTTAATATCAATAATAATGTCAAAAGGCTGAACTGATTTTTCTTTTAAGTATTTAAAATCAAAAGATTGAAAATCGTTTCGCCTGCGGCGAATTCATTTCTAATGGATTGGCTAAAAGTAACGGAACCAGACCTAGGTACTGTACATCCTGTACATAAAAATTTCGTCCTTCCATTGCCTAGCTTTTTTAACGCTGAAGGCTCTCTCCGCTTCAATATTAGTAAATAGCTCCGGCGGCAATAAAAGGGGATTGGTGGCTTGCTGAATGGGTTTGATGTATTTATCCACTGAGTATCTTGTTTCTAGTGAAAATAACTAAATAGTTAGGGTTAAGTGGTGTTAAAAAGTGCCTGTCCCATTTTTTGCCCGAGCATCCAAAAAATTTAGAGCACCACCAGTGCTTGGTGATGGAACGGCTTGGCGAGCAGCTGAATAATTGGCGATTCCGTTCTGGCTTAGAGACTCTAAATATCAAGGTTACCCCTGCTCTTATCAGTAACGACGGTGATATTATTCGTCACTGGGCTTTATCTGGTGCAGGTATCGCCTATAAATCCATTTGGGACGTGAAGCACGATCTTGCAACGGGAAAACTGCTAACTCTTTTAGATGGCTTTGTACTTGGGTTTCAAGCGAGTGATAATGAGAAAACAGAACTACAGTTAGTCTATCCAAGTCGTCAATACGTACCTAGACAAGTATCTGGATTTATTGATTTTCTAGTAAATAGGCTATCTGAAGATTAACATTTCAACTAGTTAAGTATCTTCTTAAGGCACAAAACGCCAATCAGAGCAGCGTTGTAAGTTTGATGATTTGGCAGGTCTTTTGGATTTAGGGCAAAAGCAAATACCCCCTTCTCTCGTTCTCTAACAGTGAGCTCCGCAGCCTTTTCATCCGGTCTCAATTTTTCATTTTGAAAGATAGAAAAAAATCCAATTGTTGACTATATTTTAAAGAGTATATTAAAGAAAAATAGCTGGTATGTTATTTCTAAATGTATGAAAAATTAAGTTATTTGTTCTTATCATTTATGTAAAAAAACATGTTAGAAAGTTATTTTTTTATAATGCTATCTGACCATCTCCACAGCTAATCTCGAGTTAACAACCGAGGAAAGCCGAATATTTTAATCCAATTATAGAAATAATTGGTCACTGTATTACATGTAAATGAGGCAATATTCCGGAAAAACCAGAGGTATCTATGGATAAAAATAATGCGCAAATTAATACGCTTACTTTTGCTTGGATAGCAGACTCCATACCCGCTTTAGCCTGTTATGTCGATAGTAGTTTGTCTTATCGATTTATGAATGCAAGGTATCGAAAGATGTTCTCGCTGGCTGATGATATTGATGTTACAAGTCATTCAATGCCATCGTTGTTGGGTGAGCGAGGTTTTTCAGGCGCACAAGATAAAGTTAATAAAGTTTTACAAGGTGAGTTTGTTAGCTATGAGTATCGGCTGAAGACAGGGACAGGTGAAAAGGTATTACAGGTACATTATGTACCTGATTTTGAAGAGAATGAACATCCAGATAAAGGAGTTCGTGGATTCTTTATGATGGCGCTAGATGTAACAGAACTACGTTTGACACAAGAAAACTATAAACGGGATTTGCAGGTAGAGGTAGAATCTAAAACCCAGCATCTTTCACAGGCGATGCAGGAGCTCCGAAGCGCTCAAAATCAATTGTTTGAGCAAGAAAGAATGGCATCTTTAGGAACTTTGGTTTCTGGTGTCGCGCATGAGCTAAATACACCAATAGGTACATCTCTAACTGCCATATCAAGTTTAAAAGATAAGTCTATTGAACTTAAAGAAAAGTTAGATAACAAAACTTTAACAAATGCAGATCTTAGTAAACACTTAGAGCATAGTATTGAGATTCTAAGCCTCACTCAGTCTAATGTTATGAAAGCATCTGAGCTGATACAGACTTTTAAAAGTGTGAGTACCTCCGAAACTATTGAAGACGCCACTATCTGTAATCTATCAGTATTAGTAGAAAATATTATTGCACTTATTATACCTGCATTTTCAGATAAAAATATTTCATTGACGCTAAAAGTTGATGAAAAATTAGAGCTGCTAGTTCACCCAATGCAGATGTTCCAGATATTTAATCACTTAATTCATAACTCATATCAACACGGTTTTATGGATGATAAAGACAATGCTATTTCCATTTTTTTGATGCTCAAAGAAGATACTTTGCACATTGAATACTCTGATAATGGGGTTGGCTTAAATAAAGAGGCTAAAAAACATTTATTTGATCCGTTCTTCACCACCAGACCCACTAGTGAAAGCACCGGTTTGGGTATGACCATTTTATATAACATTATAAAAGGGCCTTTAAGTGGAGAAATTCTTGTAGATAGAAAATTAAACAAAGGTATAAAAATTGACATTTACATTCCTTGCACGAGTTGCCCTGTTTCTCAAAGACCAGTTTTCGGAGCAGATTGAATCTATTAAAACTCTGTAAAGAGCTGGTTACTTATCAGAATTCCGTACGCTTCACTTGTTGTTCTATGTTATCTGAATAGAACCAACCACAATAGGCATAACAAGGTAGTCTGTTTTTTTTGACGACTATAGCTTTAATGGTATACTTTGCTATTGAGGCAGTCTTTTTTACATGATGAGTACATTCTAAAAAAGGCTACGCATATTCCCCCTACCAAGAATGTAAGTATGACATCTAATTCGTTAGGATCCACATCTACAGAGTCGATTACTCTAGGCCTATTTATAGGAGATGTAATCAACGCATCGTCTGAAGAAATGGTTTATTCGGTACTTGCAAAAAATCTAAACTCTCTTATACCAAACGATCGTTCTAGCGTGACTCTTTTTAATGAAGAAAAAAACATGTTGGAAGTTTTTTCTCTAGCAGGCGTTGATGGAGTATTACCTATCGGTAAATTTTTGCCGATTGATACTACTTTTACTGGGAGTGCTTTTCTTAAACAAGAATCCCAATTGAATGCTGTTGATTCTAATACAAAAACTATAGATGGGAAAAAACTATATGAGGAGGGTATGTGCTGTATTCTTAATGCTCCAATTATAGTACATGGGCTTTCTATAGGATCTATAAATACAGCCACATCAAATCCGAAAGCTTTTAACTCTGATTCATTAGCACTATTAGAACTAATTAGCCGTTTAGTCTCATCACACATAGAGCGTCAAAGGTTGCTAATAGATAGAGAGGAGTCCCTTGAAAAATATAGATCATATTCAGCTCAGCTTGAAAACCTAAATAGACTATCCCAGCAACTATCTACTATTAAGTCAGTGGATGACATGATTCTGGCTTGTGAAAGTGTTGTACAAAGCATTATGCCTTCTCAGCGAGTTAGTTATGCGATTTATCAACCAGATGATGACACCTTTAAAATTACAGTGTTATCGGGTGAGACACATAAAAATTTACGCATAATTAAAGCTAAGGGTAGTGAACTTGAACGGGTCTTAATTGGAGGAAAACCCCTTTATATACCTGATTTCAAATTACAAGCGAGCTCTGAACATAAGCTGTTGTATAAAATGGGAATGAGGAGATCAGTGAGTATTCCTATTAAAGTAAATGGGGTGGTAGTAGGTATTTTAAGTGGGGCTTCTAGAACTGCTGTTAAAAATGACGACAGTATGGTTCAAGTATTAGGGGCGATGGGAGGGATTATTAGCGGGACAATGGAGAGGATTAAAGCAACTGATAAGCTAAATCACCAAGCTAATTACGATATGCTGACTAGCTTGCCAAATCGCCACATGTTTTATGCTCAATTGTACCGTTTATTTAATGACTCTACATCGCCAACTTTTTCTATCTTGTTTATAGATTTGGATCGATTCAAAGAAGTAAATGACTCACTAGGCCATCAGGCTGGAGATGACTTGCTTTGTGCTGTTACAAAAAGAATCTCTAGGGTAACCCGCAAAGGGGATCTGGTTGCTCGAATTGGAGGTGATGAATTTGTAGTTTTAATTGAGAAATGTTCTACATCACTTACAAGAAGTACAGCTGAGCGAATTATCAATTCCCTTTCATTACCTTTCCAAATAGGAGGAGAGTCCATTTCAATAGGAGCAAGTATTGGAATTAGTATATCTTCCAAAAACATATTAAATGCTGATGATATGATAAAAAAGGCAGACAAAGCTATGTATAAAGTAAAATTTATGGGGGGAGGAAATTATTGCTAATAACTAAATTAGGGGAAAGCTATTTATTTGGATTAATAAATAAAGAATGGTTAGGCCACTTCTCCTGTCTAAATAGTTTCAAGCACCTTAAGCAGATTCAAATCAACAAAGAATCAGAACGTGAATTCCCGTTCTGGGTGACAAACGTATTTATTTCCTGTGAAATGTTACAGATCTAATGCTACCGAAGAATCTTGCGGTAGCTATTTGCATGTTTAGAACAGCAGATCTTCGGAGTTAAAACAAATTATTTAAGCTATTCCACCAGCCTAACCAGAGTCCGAATTAGGACTCTGGGAATTCAATTGATAATATTCAACCAAGACCGGAATTCCCGCTTTGGCTATTTAGCTCGTTTTAACGAGGTTTTTATAATAAATTTGACCTGCTTAAAACGGGGGATTTATGGGAGCACATCAATAAAACGCAAATAAGTTATTATTTTAAAAAAATCACTGATAACACTATTTGGTGGACGCAGAAGCTCCGGAAACCTTCGCCTATGACCTTTAATCGCTAACTACTCACTTTGATCCAATATCTACACTGGTGCTTATGCCGGAAGGTAGAGAAGCGACCACCAGCGAGAACAAACCAAGCACTAACAATCTATCAAATAACCACCATGCGGTGTGGCACTCGCAGAAAGGATGGGGGTCTGTCTCTTTTCAATTCGTTAGGGATGGTTTGAAAGCTCTGGGAATTGAGACTAAAAACCTTAATCGCTGGATAACAAAACTGGCTGCCGATGGGCAGATAATCAGGGGTGGAAACATGATATTTATGCCAGATAATTGCTGATGAAAAGTGAGCCGTAAAGTGAGGCAAAAGTGAGCCATTTGTGGAAAAGTGAGCAATTAGGGTACTGCTCACTCACTTTTAGTGTATATACAAGAAAAGTGAGTGAGCCGTGCCTTTTTCAACCTACAACCCTTGTATTTACTGGGTTCATGTTCGGCTCACTTGTCTTTATCAAAAAGAAAAGTGAGCGGTATAAAAGTGAGCGAAAAAGTGAGCCGGCTTGGAGTAAAAAACACTAAATAAAGCCCACTCCCCAGCCTAATTACGACACATATATAAGATGCTTCTGTCATCAACTTATCAGCATATTTATAAATTAATCATCAAGATTATATTAAGCCCGACACATCCAGTAAAATGGAGTTTTAACATCACCGATGTAAGCTCTAAGTCAGTTTTATAGACATGTCTACCATATTGGTAATAACTCAACCTTTAGACAGAATTAACGTCCGCTTTGTCTCCGCTACAGACAGTGAGGTTCAGATCAAATATGAGACTGGAAACGGCCAATTGCGGACATCTTTCACAGCTCCCAGTCTATGGTATATAGAATAAAAATGGATGTCCAAAATTGTCGCTTCCTCTGTTTAGTCGATCTCGACGAGACAGGCTTCCCAATGCCGAATAAAGCCTTCGCCTGGATGGGTTAACATCATATTTAGTATCGTTCATGTCAGTTAACGTACCCCCCAGTCGGTCTTCAAGCGCACTAATGAACTTGCCCACTGATGATGGATTGAGGCGAAGTCTTTTGGCCGAAGCCGTTGTTCTTTGATCACTATAATAACTGCTAGTTTTGCAGAGACCAGGATAGCAGAGCATTTTAATTGTAATAACGTTGTCGTGAAGTCAATAAATATAAATTTTCCACGTGTAAATTCACTGAGACTAAAATTATGTTGGTGGGTCTTTGTTTCATCTTCTGAGTTCTTCTATTTGACTAAATTTACACAAATTCTGCCGATGATGCCGTGAAATAGTTATTAGAAGCCAATTGGTTCATAAGACCTGTCTAAATGAGTTGGTGAGCAGCTTAAATTTTCATAGCTCGGCTCGCTGTATTTCCGGAAAACTTTAAAGTTGGCTGATAGTTAACTTAACTTTCTGGTAAGATCCAGACAGCACGTGTTTGATTTGTCTCTTTATATTGTTGTTTTAACTGGATTAATAATTATTAACATGTATGATATTTAATGAGTTTACATATATGTTCCTAAAAACCTTATTGTAAATGAGATATATGTTGATGAATATTAGAATTACAGACAAAAAAGAAAGGTATATCCACTAATCAACATGTTTGTAATCGTGGAAAGCAGCTATCTACAAAGTTGTCTATGCATCAATACTCCCGCTTGTATCAGGTCCCGCAAACTCCTAAGCAGGATTATCTAGTTGGAATTATGTTTGATGAATAATCATCAGAAGAAGTTTCAGTGCTGCTTGATGGGATGACTATTGAATCCATATCCTCCCCGAAAATACGGCTAACAGGGTTGATTTAATGTCCAACACAAGAAAATTAAAAAAGAAAACATTAATGGCACGTCAGCCCATTTTTAATACTAACATGCAGACAGTTGCCTACGAGCTACTACATCGATCTGACGCGAATGACAATAATGCGGTTTTTAACTTCTCCGGATCGCTCGCGACTATTGATGTACTTCTCAATAGCTACACCTCGGTTTATCAAGATAAACATTTAAAACGTTTGCCCGCCTTTATCAACTTAACATATGACTTATTAGTGGATAATACTTTACCTGACTTGCCTAACAATCAAATTATACTAGAGATATTAGAAGATGTTAAAGTCACTGATGATCTGATCAAAAGCGTTCAGGCACTGCGTAAAAAAGGCTACACTATTGCCCTCGATGACTTCCTTTACGACGACCAATACATCCCACTGCTAAAACTCGCTCAGATAATTAAGGTCGATGTATTGGGTATGAGCTTTCAACAAGTCACTGGACAAGTTGAAAAACTAAGACCTTATAAAGTCGTACTATTGGCTGAAAAAATTGAAACCCACGAGATGTATAATCACTGTAAGGCGTTGGGCTTTAAATTATTTCAGGGTTATTTTTTATCTAAACCGAAAATAATCGAAAACACAAAAGTTGAACCATCCAAGCTTAAATTATTGAGTATTATTCAAGCTTTACAAAATCCAAATATCAGCAATGAAGAACTAGAAAAACTCATTTTAAAAGATCCAGTGTTTACTTTTAAATTACTGCGTATTGTCAACTCCAGTGCCAATGGCTTAGTGTGCGAAATCAGTTCAGTGAAAGAGACTCTCAACATATTAGGAGTTGGGGAGGTAAAGAAATGGGCACTGATCATTGTGATGATTTCCAATGAAGATAAACCAGAGGAGCTGGCTACTCAATTACTAATTCGCGGCAAAATGTGTGAAATAGTAGCTCTCTCGAACGGTATTTTAGATGTTTCAGGCTATATGATTGCCGGTATGATATCGGGATTAAACGCTATGTTAGATATAGAAATGAGCGATTTACTGGAACAAGTCCCTCTGAGCTTAGAAATAAAGACAGCGATCAGCGAGGGGCAGGGTGATATGGGCAAAATTTTGTATAATACTATTAATTTTACCTGTGGAAATTGGAACAAACTATCCACTGGTATTGATAGTGACATCTACGACAGCGCCTATAGGGAAAGTATCATTTGGGCCAGCGAATCGATGGGAGCTGTAGGTCAGGCCTAACGACAACCGCCAATATTACAGTTTATATATGAAGGTTTTTGAGTCCCTGTTATCAGATACGTTAAAACGGCAGCTATGTGTCAAATCCTGCGGTAATCCAGTGATTGGGGACAGTCGATATCGACCAAAGGAAACATTTTTATAAACTCACTATCACCCTCAAACGCGAGTAATAAGCCATTAAAAATACAATTTTATATCGATTCTCTCTCATCGATTGATATTGTTTTTTTGGCACTATATAAGAGATTTATGACTGATATGCGTAAACAAAAAAAGCCTTATATTATCCCTTCTCAGCCACAAGTGTTACTTGAAGTTGTTAAGTTATTAGGCAGTAATGACGCAACCGTAGATCGGTTGGTTGCTATAATGATGAAGGACGTATCCTTATACACTGCTTGTATTGCATCAGCAAATACACCCGTTTTTGGAGGAAAGGGTAGAGTCTCTTCCCTGAAAGAAGCATTGATGCGCATTGGATTTAACAAAATGTTAACTATTTTGCGACTTTTATCTCTCAAAAACTCATTCTCTAAAACTCTCGATTTAGAAAAATTTTGGGAGACTGCCACAGAAGTTGCGGAGTTGACGGTTAGCATCTCAAAAAAAATTTCCAGTGGCAGTCCTGATGAAGCATACTCTCTTGGTATGATGCATAATTGTGGTATACCTATGATGCTGGAAGCAGTAGATGGTTATCAGCTATTCATCGATGGAATAGACACTTGCATTGTAAATACATGGCTTGAAGCAGAAAGTGACATTTTTGGAATGACTCATATCCAAATAAGCTATGAAATTTCTGAGCGCTGGCTTATGCCAAAAAATGTAACGAATGCAATTATACTTCAGGCTACTAGTATTAAAAATTTAGGCCTTGAGAGTAGTGATAACGAATCAGTAAAACTGCTACTGTGCTCTCTTATTTTGGCAAAAGATATCAGCAACGCTTATCGTAGTCATTGGCACGTTTCTGAAGCTCAGCAGAATCACAGCGAACTAGGATTAATATTAGCTTTTGTCGGCATTTCGGAAACAGATTACACAGACATGCGCGAAGAGTACCTTCAGAATCTTGCTGTAAAAAACGAATAAATCACAATATTATTGAGTTTACAAAGAGCATTTTATTCCAATGCCTCATCCAGAAGCTTTATTTGTATTAGCGCAGGCTTGACCGGGTTGGATTCAGTTTCCAACTCGATCTATTCTTATCCTAGAATGACTGGTAAGTCCCTAGTTTTCTAGACACCATTTTGTTCTCAAATCACCTTTCGCCAGAGCCTTTGAAATGTCTGCAATGTGTCAGCTCCAGACTTATGGGCTCTGATCAATCATGAGGCTGGTATCGGCCAAATATAGTCATTGAGACTTGAAATCAGTCATAATTAGACTGCCAAGTTGGTAGCCACAATATACGAATATACGGCCAAGAACATTCGATGTTTACCGCTTTTGTTTCGATATTGTGGTTACGCCTACGCTCGATAACGAACACTCAGGGCACGCGCTTTCAAATTACTTACTATATTTGCTTCGCAGAGCTAAGGCACACTTGGAAATACTCTATAAGCTGGAGGTGTCAAAATGAAAACAATTATGGATTTTGCTGTTTTTGTGGGATTAGATTGGGCGGACAAAAAACATGACGTTTGTATTCAACAGAAAGGACAGAAAAAACGCCATTTTCAAGAGATAGTCCATTCGCCGGAGTCCATCGATCATTGGATAAACTCACTTCATAAACGATACAAGGGTAAGATTGCAATAGCTATTGAATTAAATAAAGGTCCAATTGTTTTTGCCTTACAAAAATATCATTTTGTAACTATATTTCCAATCCACGCAGCAACTCTTGCAAAATACAGGGAAACATTTACTGCCAGTGGCGCTAAAAGTGATCCTAGAGATGCTGAAATTGCTTTGGACCTGTTACTCAATTACCCTCAGAAATTCAAGCCTCTCGTACGGCAAGGGGCTGCTATCAGGAAGCTTGAGGTGTTGGTTGAAAAAAGACGAAGCCTAGTTGATGACAAACGACGTTTTGTAAATCAGCTTATAAGCGCTCTTAAACACTACTATCCTCAACCGCTTGATTGGTTTTCTCATCGAAATACCGAACTATTTTGTGACTTCATAATTCGCTGGCCGACCCTACAATGTTTTAAGCGCGCTCGAGAGCAGACTATACGCAAGTTCTTTCAATCATATGGCGGTCAATCAACAGTTAAGCTTAATTATCGATTAGAGCAGCGTAAAAAAGTAATGTATCTAACAGAAGATTCCGCTGTTATTGAGCCCTATCAGCTGCTTGCAAAGTCACTTGCATCCCTAGTAAATACAGCGACAATTGCCATTAGAGAGTTTGATAAACAAATAGCTAGCGAATTTCACGAGATGGCTGATTCTGATTTCTTCCAATCTCTACCAGGTGCAGGGCTTTGTCTTGGCCCTCGTTTGCTTGTCGCTTTTGGCGAAGATAGGAATCGCTTTGGTAGCGCAGCCCAACTACAAGCCTATATGGGAATCGCCCCTGTCACTGTAAGCAGTGGTCAAAAAACTTGGATTCATTGGCGATGGCATTGCGCAAAATTTGTAAGACAAACAATTATCGAATGGGCAGCTAAAACAGTCCAGTCATCTTACTGGGCGTCAATTTACTACGATAAGCATCGAGCGAAGGGAAACTCCCATCAAGCAGCCGTTAGAGCGTTGGCGTATAAGTGGCTCCGTATCATTTTTAAATGTTGGAAAGATCGGAAACCTTATGATGAGACAAAATATTTACAAGCATTAAGAAGGAGGAAGTCGCCGCTCTTATCCTAAAAAAATCTTGACCTAATGACTCAGGGCCTGAAGCTGCCATTTTTGATGAGCCTAAACCCTATGATTTGGCCTAGTTCTTTGCTATGTATTCTTCGTCTGAACGTGAATCTGACGCCTCGCTGTAAAAAACATTTCATATAAAAGATGAAAATTCCAAAACTAATTGCGCAGATCGGTGTTCAGTATAGGTTAACTTATCTTGAATACAATAAGCTAAATATTTGAATCTAAATGGTTATACACAACCTAAAACTGTGACTGACCCATATTTTCACGAGTCGCCTAGCAAAGCGTTAGCTATACTAATGGAGAATACCGTGACTGAAATGCTTACTTTAAATCATGAGGAAGAACGTTGGTATCCAACTGCTATAGGTGTTCTTGATAATCATCTAAAATTTTTTATAGCACCGAATGAGTACTTTTCAGCTCAGGAAGCATATCCGATCAAAAAAAACATTTCATATTCACTCCAATACATTGAATTCTTATATAGAGTAATGCTTGATATATCCATGTCTTCTGTAATAAAGAAGCAAAACGTAAAATCTTTTGTTGTACATGGAGCGTCCGTTGTAGAGGCTATTTTTAACTTTTTAGTTATAGCAGAAGGTCACGGTAATACTTCATCTTGGAGGAAAGTAAATAATATTAAAACTTCAGAATACGAACTAAATGGTATCAAATACAAAAACGATACTAATGTTATGGTAAAACTTGATAAACCAATAAAGTCACAAATGACTTTTGATCAACTAGCTAAAAAAGTAGAAAGTGAAAAATTGCTTGGTGCTTCTTTTAATTCCTACTCAAAGATTAAACCAATTAGACAATTGCGAAATAAAATCCATATACATGATTCGGATCACTTAAATGATACGGATTGGAATAATTTTGATAACTCTGAGTATGAATTGGTTTCTAATGTTTTGTTTAATGTATTAACCTCCGAAATTTTTAAGGGCAGTAATCATTACCAAAGATTTGATTATTTAAACGTACCTAACAATACTAATCAGCAAAGCTCTTCGAGCGGGACGCGTTTGTAGCGTTAGGCATTCAGTCAGGTAGGTAGGTACGGTATGTGTATTCAAACTATTTCACAAATTGAAATTTGTAGAATTCAAATCGAAGAATCAATTTCGATGTACAGTGAAAATAAATTCATTCCGTCTATTACTTTATCGGGTGCTGCTGAAGAGATTTTAGGGAAACTAGTTGAAAGTAACGACGAGCTTAAAATGTATGATGCAATCAAGGGAATTATTAACGATATATCAAGACAACTTAGCGATGTTGAATATTCTAAAAATGAGTTTAATTCACTAGTGAATGGAACTAGAAATTCATTAAAACATTATGCAACTGACGGAAATGTTCAGGCAGAATTCAAACAAGAAGCAGTAAATATGTTACATAGATCTATTTACAATTTTGAGGCAGCAGCTGGTGCTCAGACACAAGAAATGAAGAAATGGCTAAGTAAGTTGGATCTACATCCCAAGTATAAGATCAAAAATTCCTAACAAGTGACTATTGTTCTAATCGAGAAATCTAACAGTTAAAAATTGAGAGTTCTTCTATGAAACTATGCAATATATTACCGTTTTCAGGGATAGCTAAACGGCCGCTTAGTGTCAATTACAGCAGCTTCCAAACCAGATTAGCTAGTGTAGGTGTGTGATTGGAAATCGTCGGTATCGGGTAAAAGCGGTCATTATTCATATAATTCTCAATGTTTTCAAACACTGCTTATAGTAACAGCGTTATTTTCATGCTCATCTATACTTGTAAAGTTATAAAAACAACTGCAAAATCAATAGTATAAATATGAAGAAAAATAAATATCGAGAAACTCGTTATCTCTACAAACTCGCATGCGCGTTTAGCCAGGAAGTTTTTTGATATAAGGATGTTTTCTTAAGTAGGGCATAAGTTGCCTGTGATTTCCAGAAATCACTTTCTTGTGTTAACGAGCACACAGTATGTAAATGTTAAATTTAAGGAAGAGTAATGAAGTTTATAGATGTCTCGCAATTATCCTATCCTCCAATGAAAGAAGTAGCAGGGAAAATGAGCGAGCTTTCCAAAAACGGTGAAAAACCTAAGACTGCCATTAAAGGCGGGGTTTGGATTATTAGAGAGGGAATTACGCCTGTCGAGCTTTACTGTTACTTAAATGCAAGGTTTGGCCCTCCGAATGGTATACAAATGCTGTTTCGTTCAGACGATTCAGATAACCTTATTCACTGGCATTACACAATAAATTATAAAGGCGATGTACTTGAAATCATGTGTATGACATTTCGGCTGGAGATTATCCACAGTATTGAATTTGATAGTCCTTCAGAAGCTAAAAAAGAGTTTATTAAAAACCTAAAAAAAGACTTCTCTTCATATGGTAAAAATATTTTTGAATTCAGAAAGAAAATTGAGAAATGGCAGCTCTTCACAAACCCATTCTTTAGAATTAAAAGTGTTATTGAGCACCAATTAGTAAAGCTTGAAGCATTGAAAATAGAGGAGCTGGAAGCTCTCTCCTATCCAAAATCAGCAAAAGATCTAGAAAACCTCAAGGATAGGATGAATCATGCTGGAGAACTATACACTGAAGCTACAGCATTAGGATTAAATATCAGGATGCTCGCACCCGTATATGCTGAGTCTTTCATTAATCTTATAATATTTTTGCTTGCTGAAGATGATATAAAAAATGACAAAAGGCTGTATGACTCCATTGTTCGCCAACAAATAGACATTAGAATCAAAGGATTGCATAGAAATTGCAAAGGTTTTTATCAGGCTATTGATTATAACAATATAGATGCATGCAAAGAATTTCATACACTAATGAATAACAGAAATGATTTATTGCATGGGAATGTAGACCCTAAAAAACTTGCTTATGAAACAGTCTACTTCGATGGAAAAATCCCACTATTTACCGATTATAGAGACTTTAGTTTTTATTCTTGGGAAGCATCAATAAGAAATGTTACTCCAAAGCTGGCAATTGGTGATTATCAAGTGGTGCAGAACTTGATTGCTTATATACTTATCTGCCTAGAAGACGACACAAGAGCTGAAGTTAGCCGGTTCTTGGAAACCAAAGATCCTGGATGGAACGAAGCCACTAAAAGACCTGGAGTTTTATTTCCCTCGCATATGGTCGATATGTTTCCAAAATTTGAAGATGAAGTATTTAACAAGCGCGTATATTAGGACGCTCTCGCCTATTACGCGAGCGTTAAAATGTCTGCTTTGTGTCAAAAGCTGCCAATTATGCAGCTAGCACCTATTCGCTATGATAACGCCTTACATTTGAAGAGTCAGCCCAAAGCCCGGATTAGGGTTTAGCTAACAGTTTTAAAGCATGGAGTGAATCTACACTTTGCTATTACCAGGCTGCAAATACGCAGCATGAAAGTTACGAGAGAACCAGAGCAGGAATTCCCGCTGTAGGTGACTATGATGTTTACTTTTGTGATATGGCACAGATCAGATGCTACCGAAAGATCTTGCGGTAGCTATCAGCGGATCTAGGAAAGGAGATCTTCGGAGTTAAACTAAATTGCTTAAGCTATTCCACCGGCCTAACCAAAGCCCGAATTCGGGCTTTGGGAATTCAATAGCAAATATTTAACCAGAGTGGGAATTCCCGCTCTGGCTGACAATGACATTTATCTATTGTGATATTTTACAGATTTAATGCAACCGAAGAATCTTGCGGTAGCTATCTGCATGTCAAGAACAGCAAATCATCGGAGTTAAACTAAATTACTTAAGCTATTCCACCAGCTTACCCAGAGCCCGAATTCGGGCTCTGGGAATTCAACCAAAGATCCTTGACCAGAGCGGGAATTCCCGCTCTGCTTCTTTATGAGCATAGGATGATTATCATTTAAAAATTGAGACCTTTGCAAAGTGGGGGCTTTATTGGGGGCTTTTCGGAAAATATTAGAATTCAATATGTTTAAAAACAGTTAGTTACTAATGCTTTTCAAGTCCCTCCAGGCGCACCACTTCATATATTCATACCCTATAACTATCAGCCCCATATAATCCAGATTTCATGTTATAAGCTTGGAGGGTTGAGATCCCCCGCAGAAATGAGCCGAGCCGAGCGAAGCGACGTATAATGTATGCCTGTCCTATAGAATTTGACGAAGAATATTATCTAAGGTATGTAGATCAAGAGAGTAAAAGAGAAATAATCACTAAAGTGTATTGATTGGAGTATTGTCTAGGTTTAAATATTATAAAGTGTGCCTGTCCTGTAATAGTTTTTGTTGTAGTTTTCTTAGTAGTTTTTTCCCTCCAATCTGATACTGATTTAGCTCGGCGCACTACTATTCTTCCATAGATTTTTTTTTGAAAATATCACTCATACTAAATTTAGTCATATTGGTTGTGCGGTAATAATTATTGTGTTTTTTGTACCAGATCGAGGTGTGTAAATAACATTCAAAATCATTGAGCCCTTGTGACCTGGGTGAGCGACAGGAGCTGTATATGAAGTTGATGTACCATCTTCAAGAAGCTTTTGTTCACATGGGCTTAACGAAAAAGAATCAAATACTTTGACAATCGCAGCCTTGTTAACATGATGCAGAAAAGCAGGCTCTCCTGTCCTCAGGCTTTTGATTGATAAACTCAGTATTGCTTTGGCTGCTTGTTTATCAAACCAATTTTTGATGACGAAGAATACTATTAATGATATTCCAAATGTTGAAATAGACAATGCTAAGGAAATGGAAAAAAATATCACATAATACACAAAGGCACCTCATTAAGTAGACATTCAATAAAACCGGTTAAGGTATGTTAATTTAAAACTTTGGTTATAGGCATAGCCAGAGGAATTGAGTTGCGCTCCAGCACAAATCTGGTAGAACCTGTTACAAAGCTTACCCCACAAAGAACCTGACGTGCGGAACTACCGCATTCGGCTCCTCAGATATATATTCACTCGCGTATTTTCACAATATTTAGCAGTTAACCTCCTACCAAGAAATATGGAGCTCACGGCTATCCTAACCTCTCACCGTTAAATTGAATAGAAAGCAGCTCGAAAAGAGCTACTGCCGATCAAAAGTACAGTGCTAAATCAAATGAAATAATTTTCTTTGGACGGCAAGGGTAAATAGTAACTTATTCTTAGCTTCTGCAAGCAACAAAACCATAAAGAACTAACCTGTAGAGCAGTGGTTATGAGGTTTTCAGCTAAAATAAAGCTCATCATTGATCCGCAAAACTACCAGCTAAACGCTATTTTCTTATAGATGTTTTAATCATGAGCACAGTAGCCTTTCTGCAAGGCATTAAAGCCATATTATTCGTCATAGAGCTGGAAACCTGTCAAAGTCGCATTACCCCTGTACGGGGTTACAAAGCACCCTAAATAGGGGTGAAGTTTACTTGCTCGAAAATCCCTTGAGGGTAATACCAGAGGGGATGGGCACAAACCCCATAATACAGTGACAGAATTAGAGGGTTGTTCATTTGGCAGAAAAACATATCAGTTTGTTTTTATACTCAGATGTTGTGAACAGTAAGTTCAAACGTTGGGCGATTAAAGACGATACAGTGGTGTTGATCGGGCGCTGAAATATACAGTCACCCTGATCATCAAATCACCTTTAAGCTGAAGCGTAGATATCCAGTATATCACCTTGCCAATGTGGCTCTTGCTGAAAACCTAAATAGCTGGCAACTGTAGGTACAATATCTAGAATAGAGAAATCACCTATGGTGATGGGTTTTATGTCGGCTCCAAAGCTTATAAACCAAATAGTAGTGTCTTCATCGGAATCAGAACCGTGGCCATAGCCGTGCCCACCATGATCAGTAGTCACAAAAAAATGGTAGTCTTTGGCTTTATCGCCCAATCTATTAATAAAGGACTCTATCAACTTATCGCTTTGCTCCACTGCCTGAATATATTGTTTGCTCATCCACCCTTTGTTGTGACCTACAACATCAGGGGCTTCTATATAGACATGTGCAAGATCTGCATCATTTTCAATGATCATATCCGCACCGGCCAAAACATATTTATCTAGTTCAGCGTAGTAATTATCCGGAATTTGGTGCTCAATACCCAGGCTGATGTTTTTATGTAGGGAAAAATTTAGTTTTTCACAGTGACCGTATGCGTTTAAAAGGGGCAGGTAAGAAATAATGGCTGCACAGCTTTTGCCACTGTCAAAAACTTTATCAAATAAAGAAGGAAAATCTTGGGTCTGAGGTGCCATATCATAATTGTCAATTATTCGATGATCCTCAGCTAATACAGACCGAAAAAGAGAAGCATGATTAGGAGTAGTGATAGAGGGCAAGATGCATTTGCCCGTAAAAGAGCTAGCCCCTATACTTATTTTTTGATCTAAAAAAGGCGTGTTGGCTATTTTCATGGCATCAGCTCTAACGCCATCAATGGTAAATATTATAGCTTTCTTTTTCATAATCTTTCCTTCAATAACTATCCTGAGTTTATAGTAATGCACCATTATTTCATTTTCTATTTTGGCAAAATTTACACAACGTTTATCGTTAGGTCAAGTACATTTTAGCCACTTATAGTGACCTAAAAATGCTGATATTTTTAGAGTGATGTTTTGGAAGGTAATTTTATTTTGACTTGAAATTTAAGGGCTAACACAGTCAATATTTGACGTTTTTGGATTGGTACGCAGCCCATATTGAAGAAAGGGTCAATAATGTAATTGACTGGTAAACAAGTCTCCTGTAATTGAAAATACTTATAGAATTGATACCAGTCCTTTCAGCTAGAAACTTACTTATTACTGCGTACTTAGACCACTAATACTAAATATATCGCATTTCAGGTTAATAAAATAATTCAAATATTAATCAATAAGTTGAAAGTGCTTTTCAAGTCCCTTCAGGCGCACCACTTCATATATTAATACCTTATAACTATCAGCCCCATATAATCCAGATTGCATGTCATAAGCTTGGAGGGTTGAGATCCCCCGCAGCAATGAGCCGAGCCGAGCGACGCACATCGGAGCCTGTGACGATAGCCCCGAAGGGGTTGAGCGCAGCTCAATAATCCCTGTGGTCACTGCCACATCGATACCCTATCCTAGCCAAATTTTATTACCCAAAATTGCTATTTAAGTATTTTTAATATCATAAAGTGTTGCATTGATGAATTGAATCTACAGGGAAAAAGAAACCGAACCCAAGATGATTTTGTCCTACTATTGGCTAGCTTTTTTAACGCTGAAGGCTCTCTCCGCTATTCACTAAAGTGGTGGCCGCCCAGATGGGCCGTCTCGGTAACTTTTCCAGCGTTACTCTACCTCCTGTTATCAATATAGTCGCAGGTCCAGTTTCGCTCTGCGCGACATTGTGTCGCTTCGTGTCACCTATATTAGCAAATAGCTCCGGCGGCAATACAAGAGGCTTGGTGGCTTGCTGAATGGGTTTGATGTATTTATCCGCTGAGTATCTTGTTGTAGTGAAAATAACTAAATAGTTAGGGTTAAGTGGTGTTAAAAAGTGCCTGTCCTATTTCATGCTATTTCATGTTTCAATTTCATTTTCCTGTCCCATTTCATTTTTTCATGTTTTGCAGCCCTGGTCGTCACATTTGTCGCTGTCAGCTGCTGCGCTGTTGTCAAGACTGATGTTTGCTGCAACATCCTGTTGGCTGCGCGGCTCAGCAATGATCCGGCCGATGATATTGCCCAAGTGCAAGTCGGATATCTGCCCAAAATGCATCATTCTGACTACGCCACTTTGATCAATGACCACCACACTGGGAGTTCCCTGTAACTTGTAGTTGCGCATTGTCAGTGGAATAGCGCCACGCTCAGCGCTTTTATCAATAGCGATTGGAAACTTAATTCGGTATTCCGCTACAAAAGCGCGCAATGCGGCTTCATTCATCACACTGTGGTGTTCAAAAACGCTGTGTAGCCCTATGACTTGCACTTCTTCTGGGTCAAAGAGTTCATGGATTGCGCCCGCCTGTGGTAAGCCGTGCTGGACGCAGCCAGGACAGAGCATTTGAAAGCAGTGCAGTATCACCACCTTGCCACGCAGTGATTCAAGACTGAGAGCTGTTTTGCTATTAAGCCAGCTAGTGACTTGTAGTTCTGGGGCCTGTTGATTGAGTAAATGCATCTGTGTACCTTTTAAAGTTCTTTAACCATGGTGTTTGTGCCTCCTCTGCCATTTCTGACAGAGGCTGGCGATGGGTAGTAACTATTAGTTCACTTTTTCTGGAGATGATCAGTGATTATTGGTTAACTTTTCCCGGCAGTGATAAGTCACCAGAGGCGATATCCTGGACGTCTGTTATACACAGCAGGGGAGCATGCACACTTTGATTGACTCTAAGTACTGCTGTGACCGCATCGTAGCTGATCGTTTCTAAGCTGCTAATATCTGCAAAGGGTACTTTTACTTCCAGGTGATTGCCGTGAAAGGTTGGATTCCAACCGGGGCTGTCCAACAGAATAGGTAGGCCGGGCCAGGTTTTAGGTAGTTTTGGTTGTGTTCCTTTAGGAATATCTACAACCGCTAAAGCTCCGGGACCACATTGTTCGTTAGGCGCTAACACTATCCAATGGCTGTGCCATTCGTTGCCGTCGTTACTTAGCTCACCATCATTGTTCTCATCGTATAGCGGGGTGTCATCGAAATCCGGATGAGCGGTAACCGCTAGCGCTAAGATGCCGGTTTTTTCTTCAAAACCAACAGTAGAAGGGTCTAAGCTGGTTGGCCATACATAAGAGTACACTGAGCTACCAGCCAGCTTGCCGATCGCTAAAGGTTTATTGCTACCAGCTATCCCAGCTACGGCCAGATGGAAAGTAGCAACATTACCTTTAGTGCTAATTTTTCCATGGATGATGTCGAAGGCTGCGTGAGTAGTCGAACTCTCATCGAACTTCGGGGCTTGAATTCCGCCGCTGTGTTCTGTGTGTGCAGCAACCTGAGAGGAAAGTGCGATGCTGCTAGAGAGTATGCAGCTGGCTAGTAGGCGTTTTTTCATGGTTTTTATCCTTAGTACGATTAAATATGAGCCAGTGTGTGGCTCATAAACTGAGTGGTTGTTAATATAGTATCGACTCGATACCATATTAATATAATACATGCTGATGGCGCTTGTCAAACAAGTTTTTAGTCGATACTATATTTTGAGTTGCATATTTATCTGCAACAGTTATGGACGATAACAATTAGCCGGATACTTTTTAAACACAGATAGTCCAGAGGTACTAGCGAGTGGCTTCAACTAAAATTTATGACTATATAGAGCGCATAGCGGAGTTGCAGCGGGCAGACTCCAGGCGCTGCACCGCTGAGTTTGGCTTGCAACCAGTACAGTTAGAAGTGTTGCATTACCTGTCTATCTGCAATCAGTTTTCTGATACTGCTAAAGCCCTTACCGAGTATTTGGGACAGACTAAAGGATCCGTTTCTCAAACCCTTAAAGTACTAGAAAATAAGGGATATCTGTGTAAGGTAGCTGACCTGAGTGACGGTCGTATAACGCATCTGCAAGTGACTGAAAGCGCTCGTCAATTGCTGCAAAAAGCCATCCCTTCGCCGCTGTTTAATGTCGCTTGTAAGGGGTTAACGGAGCAAAAAAATATTCAAATTGAAAGCTCACTAAAAGAATTGCTAGAGGCGCTGTTAGGGTCTAACAACATGAAAACTTTTGGTGTCTGTAGCAGCTGCCGCTATAACACCCACAAAGGTGGCAGCGAGTATTATTGTGAGCTGCTAAACACCCCTCTGCAGCATTCTGCTGAGCAGTTGATTTGTATAGAGCACCAGTTACCAACTTAGTAGCGACATAAGTTGTGCTACAGGTCACAGGTCACAGGTCACAGGTCACAAGTAATAATTAAAAATATTGAAAATATAGATCCCGTATCTTTATCGAGAGTATTTAGAGCTTGTCGATTGGAGTGGACGTGCGATAAGGGCCAATAAGCGCGGTGCTATAGGCAGCCGTCTACTGCCGATACTGGTACGTTTAGGCATTGATGAAGAAGAGTGGCACAAGGCAATGCAGCCTAAAGGGGCTCACCAATTTAGTCGTGCAATGGGCAAGTGTGATGCGATGCGATGCGAGCACAGGCTAAAAGACTCGCAATAAAATGGATCAAGGGTATTGGCATAAGCATTAAATTATTTCCTACGTAATAATAAAGGCATAAACATCAACAATAACGCTGCTAAGTGTAGAGTTTATAGTTTGTAATAAGCTGATTTGCCGAAGAATATCTAAGATGTATAGATCAAGAGAGCAAAAGAGAAATAATCTCTAAAGTTTATTGATTGGAGTATTGTCTAGGTTTAAAGATAATAATATATGCCTGTCCTAGTTTTGCTAGTGAAAGTTGAAGCCTCAGCTACTTGTATTCAGTTTTACTATTAGCCACACATGCCTCCGTCTTGGCATCTCCTAGTTAGGATTAGGATAAACTGTGTTTGAATATTTTAATTTATCTACATAAGTAATTGGATTTGTTAACTGTTTGGAGCAAAAGGTTGTGATTGAGCTTAATGTTGCCTAATATCTATAAAGCATCATTTCTGAATTTGCTTTAAATTATTCCCGCATTGATGAATTGCTGTCTCAATACTCGAATTTATCTTAAGTGCTGTGTTCAAAATGAGCGTTTCACTTGTCATGACAAAAGCACAGTGTGTAATCTAGCGATGGAGCTGCAGAATATGAAAATATTTACCTTTATGTCGATAAAACTAAAGTTGAGCCTGATGGTCTTAATGATGTTTTTTGCGCTAGTGGGATCTATGAGCTATTCACTGCTGCAAATGAATAACATAGGCATTGAGCTGGTAGAGATAGCCGAAGAGCATATCCCCATGACCAATATAGTGTCTAATATCACTATTAATCAGCTGGAGCAGGCGGTGAATTTTGAACGGGCGCTGCGCTACGGTGAGCAAATAGGTAGGGAAAAAGGGGCGCAAAAGCACTTCGAAGAGGCGATGCAGCACTTTAATGAGCTCACTGGTGATATAGATGAAAAGGTATTGCTCGGAGAGCATTTTGCGCAAAAGGGTCTGGATCTGGCACACAGCAAAGAGCAGACCGATGAGTACCGCCATGTATTGTCTTTACTGCAATTAGTTGAAAGCCAGCACAAAACCTACGTCATACACGCCAAAGAAGTGTTTAATTTAATCCGTGAGGGTCAACTTCACGAGGCGATAGTCAAGGCGGAAATAGTAGAAGTCGAAGAGGAAGAACTCGATAAAGAACTTGAGCAACTGCTGAAGGAGTTGGAAGACTTCACCCAGAGGGCTGCGACCACCGCAGAAAATCATGAGAAAGCGGCATTTACTACGCTGTCGATATTAACGGTGGTGGTAGGTGCACTGTCATTAATTGGATCTTATTTCATCATTAACTCTATTTCTCAGAGCCTGTCGGCAGCGATAGGAGCCACACGAAGAATCGCCACTGGGGATTTAAGCAGGGCCATTACAATAGAGTACAGTGGTGAGTTGGGGGAGTTGGAAAAGGGGTTGCAACAGATGCAGCTATACTTACATGACATATTTGAGGAGATGAGCGAAGCCAGCAGTCAGCTAGTCACATCTTCAAAGCTATTACTATCCAGTACTAACAGAACCTCCTCCGGTATATCGGAACAAAAAAGCCAGTTGGTGCATGTCTCGGCAGCAGTCAATCAGATGACCGCCAGTGTTCTGGAAGTGGCACAGACAGCAGAGCAGACTTCAGATTCCGCGCAAAAAGCCAACACCGAGACAGAGGGTGGTAAATCTAAGGTACAGAGCACCATCGAGTCGATAGAGGCGCTAGCGCAGGGGGTTGAAAATGCCTCAGTGGCCATCAATCAAGTAGGCGACGACAGTGAAGCAATAGGGCGGGTGGTAGAGGTTATCAAGGCCATTGCAGCACAGACCAACCTGCTGGCGCTTAACGCCGCGATTGAAGCCGCCCGTGCCGGGGAGCAGGGTAGGGGCTTTGCAGTAGTTGCTGACGAGGTCAGAACACTTGCGCAGCGCACCCAAGAGTCGACCGCAGAGATTGAAGAGATGATAGAGAAACTGCAAACTGGTGCAAAAAACGCCGTAGAGGTTATGGAAACCGGTCGCTCGCAAGCGGTAGTCAGTGTCGAGCGCGCGACTGATGCAGGTAAATCTCTGGAAATCATTACTGCAAACGTTAACGAAATTAACGACATGAATACGCAAATAGCTTACGCCGCCAAAGAGCAGAGTGCTGTCTCCGAAGATATTAATCAAAATATCACTAAGTTAAATACATTATCTGAAGAAAATACGTTGTCGGTTCACGAAGCAGTCGAAGCCATAGGAGCTGTATCGCTAATGGCTGAGAAATTACAGGAGATAGCCAAAAAAATTAAAGTCTGATCTCAACCGCGCTATATGAAAGGAAAATGGCAGGGAATTTAGGGCGAAAATATCGAAAATATAGGACATCGAAAATATAGGACAGTCATGGATAGCATCGACAGTCATGGATTAATTTAATATAAACGTGATGGGTGTAGAATGTTTATCACGAAATGTCTAATTAATTCAGAGTTTACTCTGAGCAGGAGGCGCTTATGACTCGTGCCCGTTCGCAGCAAATCTGCTGTCAAGATACTCCTTATTACACTGTATCTCTAGAGTGGTTAGAAAGCCTTCCTCTGCGGCTTTGATAAAACAACTCAACAAGACTTTGAACATCGTCGTCAATGGATGCTGGATAGGCTTGCAGAAATAGAAGCAGTCTTTTCTATCGATGTTTGTTCCTATGCAATCATGTCTAATCACTATCACCTTGTTTTATATGCAAATAAATCGAAAGCCGACTCGCTAGCCGATTTTGAAGACAACTGTACAGGTCATTTATATTCGCAACCATCCATGGCGCTCACCCTTCGGGCCAGCTAAAGCTGTTCAATTTTATCCATTAAAATTAGTGGGAAGGTCGTTTTAAAATACTAGATGAGCAAGCACCGCCGACTTGTATGGCCTACGTTGAATTAAATCCGATACGCGCGAAGATGGCAGAGATGAAGTGGATATTGTACTAAGGGCTTTCTACTAATTCGCCGACTCTATATTTATGTTTCAATTTCCTTAGGCCACCTCGGGTTAATATATTATTGAAGATAGCTCTAATTTTGTTAACATTCAGGCGCAGTTTGCTCTTTTTCGAAATTTGTAACCAGGGGGTCCGCTTAGAAACATAAAGTGGTTCATCGAATATATTGGCCATACCAATAGAATCAGCAGCACTTAATATGGGTGCCATGGGTCCGATTATGGCATCAACGCGGCCCCTCGCTAACATTTTGATACCTTGTCTAAAATCAGTAATTCGGTGTTTCTTAATCTTATTATTGGTATCTATATCTTCACTAAATTTAGCCCCTCGTAAGTAAGCTATGGTTTTTCCTTCAAGATCACGAATAGATTTGAAACGAACCCCTTTCAGGCCAATGACAACATTATGCAACGTTGGCAATGGTGCTATATAGATAACATGATCCTTCAACTCTTTGTATTTAAACATTATGGTCAAATCTGTTTTGCCATTTTTTAATTCGTGGATTATTCTAGCGTATGGGTAGATTAGGTGTTGAGAGTTAAGCTCTGACTCCGCAATCAGTAAATTTGCTAAATCATAATATATCCCAGAAAGCTTTAAATTATTTTCTATCCCGTAAGGTGCAACCGCAATAGTCCGAATTTGAACGGCATTGTCAGTCACCACCTGAGCCAACAAATTCTCACCGAGAGATACAATGTTGAGTCCTATGAAAACCATGTAAACGATCTTTAAATCCATCATTCTATGATCATACCTATGTTAGCTACAAAATTTGGTATTTGTTGAATAACCATAGTACCAATAACTACTATAGCCCATTCTCTCGATGGCGTTGATGCCATCCCAATGCCTACTAAATATTTAGAATGGGATGATCAGATAAATTTATCATCAGCCTGTGAACGTAGAATTAACTTAATTTCTATGGAATGATCTAACTTGTCTGCTACGCTTAACCTAGATTAGACTTGGGTAAGAATGATTTTCTTGGGCTCGGGGCAGCATTCTCGTTGGCCACGGCAGAGTTCATTCAAACTGTCGCCTCTGGTTAAAATTGGTTGTTAATATGCTAAAAAAACAATTTTTAAAGTTGTTATGTCTCCTTCATTTAGTTCTTTTTTCCAGCCTATCTGTTGCTCAGACAGTAACAATAGCCATCGGTGAATGGCCACCCTATTTTTCTTCCAAAGTGGCCGGTTATGGTTATTTACCGCAGATTATCAAAGCCGCCTTCGCCCTAGAGGGGGTGCAGGTCGAATTTGGCTTTTTTCCCTGGGCAAGATCGAAAAAATTAGTCTCCTCAGGTAGCTGGGATATAACAGCAGGTTGGTCATATACTGCGCAACGGGCGAGGAGTTTTTATTACAGTGATTCGGTCTTGAATTCGCCAACAGTGTTCTTTTATTTGAAGAAAAATAAGTTCACATGGGAGCGCTATGATGATTTAAAAGATCTGGAGATAGGCACTACCTTATCGTATTTCTATAGTGAAGAATTTACAGCAGCAGCCGCTAAAAAGATCTTTAATACTCAAGTAGTAAGTTCAGAAATCGTTAATTTCCAAAAACTCTTGTACGGCAGAATAGATTTATTTCCCGCTGATATTAATGTCGGCTTTCAGCAACTCTCCGATCATTTCTCACCGGATCAACAGCAACAAATTACCTACTCTTCGAAAGTGGTCAGACACAAGTCTTATCATTTGTTGTTCTCAAAAAGAATTCCTGGCAACATTGAGTTATTAAAATTGTTTGATCGAGGTTATAGAAAACTCAGAGATTCTGGCGAGTTGCGTCAATATACCGAAAAAATGGGAGCTCAGGTACCTAGTCTAGTAAATGAATAGCTCCCTGTTAATCTAATTTTTCATCCAGTTTGGCGGTTAAATATTAATATTAAAAGAGGAAATGAGGCTCTGTACAACTGCTAGAAGCCAGTGAAGTTAATATATGACTTCTCTTTATCTTTTGATCATAGCGGATGCTCTAAAAAAATTGATCGAATCACCATCAAAGCGGGGCCTGTCGGTATTTTAATTTCATTCAGGGAGTAGTCCTGAGCAGGAGGTTATATGACTAATGTCTGATCGCAGCAGGTTTTCGCTGAAAATAGTGGCTATTGTTAAAAAATGCTCAGTGATTTTGATCGTTTCAGGGTGAGTCTTGACCCTGTTGTTATGCGGTGTGTTATTATAGGGATCAATAAGTTACCATCTGCGTAACGCTGGTCTTATAGGGCTGTTTTATACATCCATAAGTGATTTTTAATAGGGTAATTTTTGCGAGAAATGGATGACGACAGCACAAGCTTACTTTTTAACAGTGGCATTAATAAATTTAATTTTAGCTTTTGCGGGTACTAGAGTTAGCGATCTTGAAGGAATGCAGCAGTCTATACGCTATTTCGTCATTGCTTTCTTTATAAATTTTGTTAGCTGATTTATCTATGTATTTGATATAGATGTACCTCTAAAAATTGTCTCGGTAATCCTCTCTGCTGCATTTATTTGGGGTATGGTGGTTTTTAGCTTTAAGCGGTGCGAGTTGGATTTACCACTCATGCCGTTACTGGCAATCTTTTGCATCAATAGCTCCTTTCTTGGCTATTTTACCTATCAAGGCGCATTCACCAGTGCCCTGCATGTTAGTGCTTTCTTTGTACCTCTAGCATTCATGATTGTTGGTTATCTATTCTTGAATATCAAAAAAAATAGAAACTCCTCAGATGTTATTTTATCCTACGCATGTTTTTTCATGGCAATAATCGTTATTTCTCGTTCATTATTACTAGAGTTAGCGCCAGAGCTGTTTAGCAGAACCATTGTTTCATCGCAAATAATATGGCCAGCTTTTAGTGTCATCAGTGGGGTGTTTGCGCTACTTAGTTATACGGAAGAAGCGCAATTAAAATTAAAAAAAGAGTCGAATACGGATCAACTTACAACACTAGCCAATAGACGAAGTATGGACGTTACGCTAGCGAATGAATGGGCCCGAGCGCGACGTCACGATCGATCATTGGCACTGGTTATGCTCGATCTCGATTTTTTCAAGAGATATAACGATCACTATGGACACCAAGCTGGTGATAAGTGTCTGCGAGAGGTCGCATCTGTCATTAAGGAAAGTGCCAAACGTGCTGAAGATCTGGCTGCCCGCTATGGTGGAGAGGAATTTTTGTTAATATTACCTGACACTGATGCCGTCACTGCGCAGTATTTAGCTGAACAAGTGTGCACAGGGGTTGCATCGCTTGAAGTGCCACATGAGCAATCACCTTTGAGTTTTGTGTCAATCAGTGCGGGTATAGCGGTCATGGACAAAAATATCCATGAGGATGTCGATAGTTTATTACGGGCGGCTGATACGGCTCTCTATAAGGCGAAACAACAAGGTCGTAATCAAGTGTATCTTGTCGCGAATAGGTGACTTCAATGCAGCTCTGCCTTACCTAGTCTATAGACGACAGCCGTTTTCTTGAAGCGACTAAGTGTCAGTTTTTTATACTTGGCGAAATAATATTATCACGCTTTGATTTGGCGGACACGGTGATAACCATAGATGCAACTAAGCGCGAATAAGGCTGATTTAGGTGATTCGCCAGGATGTTGCATAACAGCTCGCGTCTTAATGCTCTGCTTGTGCTTAGCGGCTTTTGCTCATACAACCGGACGCACCAATATGGCGTTGAATTGAAATAAACCATTGAGCGTCCATAGTTGTCCTTTATCTTTTGTGAAGTGGAGTCCTAACCCAAGCTGCATTAAAGCCTTTTCAACCAGAAGAACCCAGCCACCGATAGTCGTTAGCAAAATAGGAGATATTCCTATCTGAGCTATTCTGCTGCTGAAGACAATCGCTATAGCATTATATTTTATAAGTTTATTTATCAGTTTTTAAGTCTCCAGATTACATAAAAGCAACAAAGTGACAGGTACTGAGACGCTTTGAAAGAGCATTCAGTTACTGGTCAGATTAAGTATGTTGTTATGATCTGCGGAGTATTCAGCCTGTGTCCTATGAAAACAGTCTCAAAACTGTATTGACCCATTACCGATTAGCCTCAAGATACTAATCACCCACTATCTGCTACACGACAGCTCTCATCGTATAGTAAGAAGTCGAAAGGGAGCATGGAGAAATATAATGAAAAAACTTTTAGGGATCGTTTCAGCTACTGTACTTGCCATTGGTTTGAGTGCAGGTGTTATGGCTCATGACGATCACAGCGGGGCGGGTAAATCTGCTGGAAAAGCTCATAGCAATAATGGCAATGGCGGTGGCGGTACAGACAAACCTTCAGACGGCCATGCAAAGAACCATGAAGGCGCTATCCACAACAATAAGACTGCCCATAGTAGTGGTAACGGAAAGAAAAAAGGTCATGGATTGGCACCTCCGGCACCTCCGGTAGAATGAGACTAGATTGTACTAGCTCGGCCCTCTAACTGATCCTGCTTAACCACGAGTTGTTCTAAAATCCCTTAAAGCGGTCTTCGAGTTCGATGATAAACCTGCTCAAGGCCGTACTCAGTTTATGATTGCTATACTGCGATCCTAATCATACATTTTGGTTTGCCAAGTAAAGCACTTTCCAGCGGGCCCATCAGTGGTCACAGTGTCGAAAATCAAATTACTGTGGCTGCTTATCCTCCGGAATACGATGAGTTCAACTAGCCGCGATTACTAAATTGGTGGCCGCTGAGGTGGGCTCTCTCCGTAATATTTTAGGATATCGTTACCCACCAAGCCTACCTAAAGGGTGACTAAAGGGAATCTCGAATTGCTTGAGCAAAATAAGAGCAGCACTACACTCTATATCTTCTTTTGATCTACTGATCGGATGTGAATGGATTCGCTTCGAAATACAAATTTCACTCATTGTCATCTTGTCTGAAAATGCTAAATTAATAATAGCCACACTGCGTTGTAGCGCTTACAGGGACATTTAAATGTCGTTAAAACACACTTATCTATTACAAATACTTGGCCAGGTTGGCAGAGTAGGATTGTTATTCTTTACATTGTTGACGGTTTTTTCAGTCAATGCCGCTGACTTTACACGGGGTCTAGAGGCTTATGATGCCAAGGATTACAAAACTACATTACAACAATGGCGGCCTTTAGCGGAACAGGGAGATGAGTACGCACAACTAGGGCTGGGAATGATATATCAATTCGGCAATGGTGTGGTGAAGAATTATAAGGAGGCTGTTAAATGGTATGGATTAGCTGCACAACAGGGAAGCATGGTATCGCAGGATATGTTGATAAGCCTACAAAACCAAATGACCGACTGGGATGTTAAAGAAAAAGCAGCGATTGTTGTGGTAGTGGATCTAGAAAAATCCAGGAAGACCAATATTTCAGCTCGAGTACTGCGTTCCCAAAAGGGAATTAAGCATCTATATTTTATTATTAAATACGATCAACTGCACTGCGATATCACTAAAGATTTAGCAAACCCACCCATACAAAAATGGTTTTTCGACAATCAGGCAGCTGATATGGCGACATACTGCTCGAAATATTCAGATAGCGAAGATCTTTATTTCTATTTAGCGCCCAACAGTAACAAAGACTCTGAGCTGGTTGTTGCTATCTTCGACAATGCAACCAGTGCGGTTGCCATTAAGACCGACACTTTACGCTTTAAAATGCCAGCGAAAGGCTTTAGCAAGGTTTGGAGATCTGTTAACTCAGCTGGACTATAGCTGGAGTTGGTGAGGAGTCGGTAATTGCTGTTAAATTAAGACGAATGACTCCGAACCTCTAAATTTCTGTCACTGCATTGAATACCGAGTAGACTTTTAAGCTCTACAATATTCTTCATTTGGCAGCCGTAATTAAGCAGAAAAAGTTGTTTGCAATGATCTGTTTGTTGGTATAGTTGTGCAACTAATAATCCTATTCAAAGTAGATTAAATATCATGATAACAGCTAAGCCCATCGCCGGTGCGTTAGGCGCAGAAGTCAGCGGAATTGACCTAACTCAAGCAATGTCGACACAGCAATTTAAACAACTACAGCAGCTATTGGTCGAGCATCAGGTGATATTTTTCCGCGATCAAGATATTACTCCGGCGCAACATAAGGCCCTGGCGCAGTGGTTTGGTCCACTGCAAAGCCATCCCGCCTATGACACATTGGCTGATTACCCAGAAATTACCATTTTAGAAAGCACCGCTGAAAAACCCTCAAAAATTGAGCAGTGGCATACGGATATGACCTTTCGTAAACAGCCACCGCTGGGTACGATATTGCGTGCCCGTATTGTGCCCGAGCGCGGTGGGGATACGTTGTGGGCAAGTTTAGGGGCAGCTTATGATGGGTTGTCCGATAAGATGCAAAGCTTTTTATCGGAGCTCAGCGCCGTACACGATTTTGCCTTTGGCTTTCGCCACAGTTTGGCGGAACCGGGTGGCCGTGAGCGCCTGGCTCAGGCACTGGCCGATAATCCACCGGTACATCATCGCGTGATTAGAAGTCACCCATGCAACGGTCGCAAAATGATATTTGTAAATCGCTTATTTACCACTGGTATAGTCGGCATGAAAGAAAAAGAAAGCCGTGCGCTGCTGGAGTTTTTATATCAACACTGTGAGAGCGATGAGTACAGTTGTCGCTTTCAATGGCAACCAAACTCCATCGCTTTTTGGGACAATCGCAGCACTTTGCACAAACCCATCAACGATTATTTTCCGGCTCATCGGCGCATGGAACGCATCACCATTGATGGCACAATAGCGGATTAATCGAGCACTGGAGGTCTTAAATAACCGGGGTTAAGCGCGATAAAAATCAACCATCCACTGGGCGATCTTTAAGCTATCAACAGGGTCGCTCAATGAGGCGAGGGCTCTATCGGTATTGTCATCACCAAAAACCTCGCGCCGCAAGACTAGTATTGCCTGCGAATAGTCTTTACTAAACTCCGGGTGGCCCTGAAAGCTGAGAATATGCTCGTCAACTTTGACCACTGAGTTGGGACAAAAATCACTGCTGGCCAATACCACTGCGCCGGGAATGTTTTCTACCACTTGGTCTTGGTGACTAACCAGCATCGAAAATTCATCACCTTGCTGACCATAGGCAGCGCCCGCTGTGCACCATTGATAATGGTGCACACCTAAACCCCAACCCTGCTTAGCCTTGATCGTTTTCCCACCTAGGGCCTGAGCCAATACTTGATGACCAAAACACACCCCAAGCATTTTTTTCTTGGCGAGATGGGCCCTGCGTAAAAAATCTTCGGTATCCCGAATCCACTGTTGATCTTCGTATACACTGGTTTTACTGCCGGTGATTAAATAGCCATCCACTTCGTCGAGACTGCCAGGAAACTCCCCGTGCTGTACCTCATAAGTGATGAACTCCAGGGTCGAGTCCACCGCTTGTAGCAAGCTGGCAAACATTTCTGGGTATTCACCAAATTCACCCACTAACTGGGGGCGAACATCGTCGGTTTTTAAAATACCTATTTTCATCGATACTTCCTAAAGTTGGTAATGCCCATAATTAGTGCAGACCAGTTTGGCTTTTGCATGTCACACTGTCAATTGAATGATTTGGCTTGAGTTAATTGCCGGGTAAACGATTGCCCAGGCTGCTGTTATTGTTCCCCAGTTCTAGCCGGGGCTGGGTTCAAATAATTACCGCGGTAGATCAATAGCGCTCGGTTTTGCAGACGATTTCGGTTTTCGATTAGTATAGACACAAAAACAGCTGTTAGTGAGCTAGTCGCTCTCATTTTAACACTAGCATCGATATTCATCTACTATTGCTATAACCCTTCACTGGTGAAAGTTCTCCTCGCGCTGTAGCCTACAACCAATATCGCTGGGTTATGTTTATCATTTAGTTTAGGGAAGTCGCGAATAAGTCCCCAAAGACTGCCTAACTTTTCATGGTTAAGGATAAACGCTTTCGTTGAATATCCACGGTTAAGACTTTGACTTGCACTATCTGACCCGTTTTAACGATTGAGTGCGGGTCTTTAACAAACTGATTTGCCAGTTGCGAGATGTGCACTAGCCCATCTTGATGTACGCCTATATCGACAAAGGCGCCGAAATTAGTGACGTTAGTAACCACGCCTTGCAGCTGCATGTTTTCGCGCACATCGCCAATACTGTTGACCGACTCATCGAAGGTAACCGTCTCGAAATCAGGCCTCGGATCACGGCCGGGTTTGGCGAGTTCCTGCAAGGTATCGGCGATGGTATAAGCGCCAAAGTCAGGGTGGCTAAACCCCTGAGTACTCAGCGCTGATAGCAGGGTTTGGTTGCCGATTAACTCGGCGCTGGTTACTTGAGCTTGGGCGGCCATGTCTTCAACCAGCGGATAACTTTCAGGGTGCACCGCGCTGTTGTCTAGGGGTTGGATGGGGTTGTCGATGCGCAGAAAGCCCGCACACTGTTGATAGGCCTTGGCACCTAGGCGCGGTACCTTTAGCAGTTCGCTGCGGCGCCGAAATTTGCCCTTATTATCACGGATTTCTACGATGTTATTGGCGATGCTCTGATTGATACCAGCGACTTGCGTGAGTAATGCGACTGAGGCGGTATTGAGGTTAACACCCACCTTATTGACGCAATCTTCTATGACGGTTTCCAGCTTCATGCCCAACGCTTTTTGATTCACATCGTGTTGGTATTGTCCGACCCCAATGGCCTTAGGCTCTATCTTGACCAGCTCTGCCAGTGGATCTTGCAGGCGGCGGGCAATGGAGATAGCCCCGCGAATGCTGACATCAACATCGGGGAACTCCTGACTGGCGTATGCCGATGCCGAGTACACTGAGGCACCCGCCTCACTGACCACCACCGCGGTAAAAGCTGTATCAGTTATTTCTTTGAGAGCTTTGGCAAGCTGCTCTGTCTCACGAGATGCGGTGCCATTACCGATGCTGATTAGCTCGACCTGGTAACGCTCGACGAGTTTGGTCAATTGTTGCAGTGCCTCGTGCCATTTATTCTGCGGCGCATGTGGATAAATGACCGCCTCACTCAACAGCGCCCCAGTGGCGCTCATTATCGCGACTTTTACCCCGCTGCGCAGGCCGGGGTCTAAGCCCATCGTCACTTTTTGACCGGCGGGGGCGGCCATCAGTAAATCCTCTAGATTGGTGGCAAATACTTGGATAGATTCGGTTTCGGCACGCTCGCGTAAGCTCTTGCTTAAATCTGCCTCTAACTGCGCTTGTAGTTTTTGTTGCCAGCAGTTGCTGGCTAAATTCTTTAACCAGTAGTCTTGAGTGCGTCTATGCTTGCTCAAGCCTAGTTGATGCTCGATCAGTTTTATAGGGTAGTCTACATTATGCGCGGGAGGGCTTATTTGCAGTTTTAAGATGGACTCTTTTATACCGCGGAAAATCGCCAGGGCACGGTGCCCAGGAATATCTTTAAGTGCTTGAGAATAATCGAAGTAATCGCGAAACTTGCTCTGAGGATCGTTTTTGCCGCGCTTAACACTGACCTTTAAAAGGGCGTTGGCGGTTAACCATTGACGCAGTTGCGCCAGCAGTGGGGCGGTTTCTGCGAGGCGTTCCTGCAGTATCTGCTCGGCTCCCTGCAGCGCTTGAGCAGTACTGGTAATATCGTGTTGACTATTAATAAATGCTTTGGCGATGTATTCAGGGTTGACGCTAGTCTGACCCAGCAGTTGTTCGGCTAACGGGGTTAGCCCCGCTGTTTTGGCCAGGGTCGCCTTGGAATTACGCTTGGGCTTAAAGGGGCGATACAGATCTTCCAGAGTCGTTTTACTCAAACTCTCCTGTAGGGCTTTGCTCAGTTCTGGGGTTAATAACCCCTGTTGCTGGATGCTCTGTAAAATACTTTGACGGCGCTGTTCTAACTGGCGTAAATACTCGAGCCGCTCGGCCAGTTTGCGCAGTTGGATGTCATCGAGACCGCTGGTCGCCTCCTTGCGATAACGGGCGATAAACGGCACGGTATCTCCTTTATCCAACAGCGCAATAGTGGCACTGACTTGCTGCTCTCGCACTTGCAGCTCGGTGGCGATTTGTCTGGCGATAATCATGCGCACTTACCTTACAAAAAACGCCAAGTATAACGTTCTGCCACACTTTAGAGTAAGGATAAATAGCCAGAGCTAACGTTTGATCTGATGTTTACTTAAAAATCGCGTAGAATATTTTTTTTGCTCGGATTTTCCCCTGATGTATAAGCGTTCGTTGATTACTATTGTGTTGGCTCTAGGTCTGGCGGTTTCACTATATACCGTGTCTGAATACTCAAGAGATAGCGCCATTAGCGCCTTACAAAAGCGCACCCAAGGGGATTTAAACCGCTATATTTTAACCATGCGCCAAAAACTGGCGCGCTTTCGCGATATTCCAGAATTACTTTCCACCCATCCAGATTTAGTCAGGGCGCTGCGAGATCATGCAAATTCAAATGATATTGCCCGCGCCAATCTTCACTTAGTGAAAGTAAACGACATTTTAGGCACGCGTGACAGTTATTTAATGGATAGCCAAGGCACCACTATTGCCGCCAGCAATTGGAATGGTCCAGGCTCTTTTACCGGTCGAAACTTTAGTTATAGGCCCTATTTTACCAAGGCGCTGCGCGGCGGGTTAGGGCAGTATTTTGCGCTGGGGTCCACGTCCAAAAAGCGTGGATATTTCTATGCTTATCCAGTGCGTCACCGCGATAACATACTCGGTGTTATCGTGGTAAAAATTGATTTAAACGAGATTGAACAAGATTGGAAAGAGAAAGATACCGAACTATTAATTAGTGATGAAGACGGGGTGATTTTTATCTCGACTCGCAAGCAGTGGAAGTTTCGCACCCTATACCCGCTGACAGAGCAGGATCGGCAGCGCATTACTGTGAGTAAACGCTACGTGGGTCAAAAGCTGATCGCACTCAACATTACTCAACGCCAGCCGAGTGAGGCGAATAGCCAGATCATTCGCTTGCGCGAGCCCTCGACAAAAAAAACTGAGCAGCAGTATTTAATTCAGAATGCGGCGGTGGGCAACAGTGACCTTAATGTATCAATACTCGCTGACTTAGAAGGAGTGCAGCGCCAAATACTGGTTAACATGCTCTATGTGGGTACGCTGTACATCGCCCTAGTGCTACTGGTGATGGTGATTATCGCCAGAAGACGCATCGCTAAACAAAAGGCTCAGTTTGAACTGCGTGAACTGCAGGCACTAGAGAGCAGTGGGGCCAGGGTAAAAGCGATACTTAACAACACCTGGGCGGGGCTGATTACGTTAGATATTAGCGGTTGTATTGAAAGTATGAATGTCACTGCACAAAAGTTATTTGCCTATTCAGAGCAAGAGCTGCAGGGGCGAGAATTTTATTCCCTGCTGCAAGGCGTTAAAAAATCTACCTATGCAGAACAAATTAATCCACAGCGTAATTTACACGCAGAGCTGTTGATAGAAGGGCGGGTCAAATGCGGAGACGGTAATTTGTTACCGGTTGAGTTTGTGGTGGGTAACATGCAGCAACAAGGCGGGTTACATTTTTTAATTACCGTGCAAGATATTACCGAGCGAAAGCAATACGAAGGCCAACTGGCGCAGTCTAAACGGTTACTAGAGAGCAGGGTTGAGCTGCGCACCACTGAGCTGACCAGTGCCAATGAGCGGCTGTTACAGGAGATAAAGCAGCACGGTAAGACCCAGAATGAATTGATCCAAGCCGCTAAGTTGGCGGTGATCGGGCAGATGTCTGCGGGAATTAACCATGAATTAAACCAGCCATTAATGGCGATCAGAGGTTATGCGGATAACGCTCGAAAATATTTGACGTTGGCGAATGAAGAGAGTGTCGACAGCAACTTAAATGAAATTGCATTACTGACTGAACGGATGGCAAAAATACTGCACCCGCTAAAAGAATTTTCTCGTAAGAGCAGTGGCTTACAACAGAATGTATCGGTTAGATCGCTGCGCAGTGGCGTATTGGCGATTTTGTATCCGCGCTTACAAAAATCTCCAGTGAGGGTTGAATGGCCTGAACTAGAGTGTGATTATTCAGTATTAGGTGACTTGTTGCGCCTAGAGCAAGTGATGGTTAATTTGATTGATAACGCGATGCAGGCGGTAGAGAGTCAAGGCGCTCCTCAAATACAGATTAGTCAAACTATCATCGACCCTAATAAGCTGTGTATAAGTGTTAAAGACAATGGTCCGGGAATCGCGGCAGTCGATGCTGCCAATATTTTCGAACCTTTCTATACCACCAAGAAAGAGGGACAGGGGCTGGGACTTGGCTTATCCATTTCGCAGCGAATTATCGAAGATGTAGGTGGCGAGTTAACCGCAGAAAATTATTATACGGATGATCGAGAGTCGGTGGTTGCAGGGGCCGAATTTATGGTGATATTACAGTTGGGGTCAAATAGTTAATGCAGCAAAAAATTACCAATATAACCAGTAAGGTATTACTGGTGGATGATGAACCTTCGATACTTTCCTCGCTCGGGCAGAGCATTGAACTGGCTGGCTTTAAAGTCATTAGTTGTAGCAGCGCCAAGCAGGCATTGGAGATACTCAGTGCCCAGTGGGAGGGAGTGATCGTGTCGGACATTAGCATGCCCGATATGGATGGCCTGAAATTTATGACCCGGGTCAGCCAAGTTGACGTGGGCATTCCAATGATCTTAATGACTGGCCACGGTGATATTTCGATGGCGGTAGCGGCCATTCAACAGGGGGCCTATGACTTTTTGGAAAAGCCATTTGCCCCTGATAAATTGATTGAGGTGATTCGTCGCGCCAGTGAAAAGCGCGCTCTCTCGCTAGAGAATCAGCGGCTGCGTGAAGAACTGCAAACCCAGACCGCACTAGGACCTAGAATAATTGGCAACAGCCCAGAGATCATACAGCTGCGCCGCATCATTCAAAGCGTCGCCGATGCTCCCACCGATATTTTGATCCAGGCCGAAACCGGCACTGGCAAAGATTTATTGGCGCGTTACATTCACGAGCACAGCAATAGGCGCGAGTACAAGTTTGTGGCAATAAACTGTGGTGCGGTGCCCGAAAACTTAATTGAGAGCGAACTGTTTGGCCACGAGAGAGGCGCCTTTACGGACGCTAAAGCACGGCGCATCGGTAAGTTTGAATACGCCGATCACGGCACGGTATTTCTCGATGAAATCGAGAGTATGCCACTGGTATTGCAAGTGAAGCTACTCAGAGTGATTGAAGAGCGCAGTATAGAACGACTGGGTTCAAATGAATCTATCAAGCTCAATCTGCGGATAGTGGCAGCCACTAAAGTGGATCTTAAGACGCTAGTAGAGCGGGGGTTATTTAGAGAAGATCTCTATTATCGTCTCAATGTGGTTAAAATTGAGATACCGCCGCTGAGACGTCGCAAAGATGATATACCGCTGCTTTTTCAGCATTTTTCTATCATTGCCTCCACCCAGTATGGCCGTGATGTACAAGAGTTATCCCCAGCGCGCATGGCCGCATTGATGCGCCATGACTGGCCGGGTAATATCCGCGAGTTGCGCAATATCGCCGAGCGTAACGTCTTGCTCGGTGAAGAGGGGGCCTTTGGTTTTGATGATAACTTAATCAGTCAAGAACCTGGGGCACTGAATTTAGCGGAGCAAGTAGGGCAGTTTGAAAAACTGCTGATACACAATGAATTGGCCAAGTGCGGCGGCTCGATCCGCGATACGCAAAAGAGCTTAGATCTGCCGCGTAAAACCTTGTACGACAAGATGAAGAAATATGGGTTGGATAAGAGCGATTATAAGCCGTGATTGCGCCGACAACTTGTAGCCCTTAACCCTTAACCCTCTTGCGCAGCAAAATAAACATGCCGGAGGCGATAATTACCGCGGTGCCTAGTATAGAGTTGCCGCTGGGAATATCTCCCCAGACTAGGTAGCCGATTAACATGGCCAGCGGGATAGATGAGTATTTGAAGGGAGCGACAAATGAGAGTTCGCCCATCCGGGTGGTAATGATATAGGTGGTATACGCGCCCATAATAAACAGGCTGGCGATTGCCAATAGCCACAATTGTTGGCTGTTTAGTGCTTGCCAGCCAAAAGGCAGTGTTGACAAACCTGCCAGTGTCACCATCCAGGCGGTGGTAAAAGCAATTTGACTTGAGCTCAAAACACTGGGGATGTTACGGACAAAGATATCGCGCAACGCGGTGATGAAAGCCGCTGTCAGGGGCAGTATTACCGCCCAAGAATTTAATGAATCCCGCTGCAAATCAGCCACTAACAGCACCCCGATAAATCCTATTACCACCGCAGACCATCGTCGCCAGCCCACTTGTTCCTTTAAGACCGTTGCCGCCAAAATAGTCAGCATAATCGGCCCACAAAATACCAGTATGATCGCAGTGGCTAAAGGCAGCAGTACTAGACCAGTTAAGTAACAGCCGGCGATGGCCACTTCAAACACTGAGCGCAGTAAATTCCAACGGTTCCATGCCTCTTTGGGCAAGATCTGCTGCCTTTTGAAGGTTAATAATAGGCTAAACAGTAGACAGACCAAAATACCCCGGACAAATAAGATTTGGCCGATAGGTAGATCATCACTGAGAAATTTAATAATGGCATCGCCGCAGGTAAATAACGACAGCGATAGCATCATAAACAGCGCCGATTTAAAATTTTGTGAATCTTGCAAGACGATACCTTGTGGATTAGCTTAGTAAATTTGGAGTATAGATTAATTAACACGAGCATTAATACCAAGAACCGAGTAAAAATGACGATTAGCGGCTTTCTATCAGGCCTCCATAATTGTCTCATTTATAACTTGCTTGAAATTCAGTTAGTTATATATAATTAAGTTGCATGTAAGTGTGTTTTTTAGTCTGATCTGGATTATATTTACGCTTATACGAGCCTATTGAGTAAAATTTTTCAAACGGGCTTTGGGCCGAAGATTAATAGGCCGCCAATAATGGATGTCACTGAAAATAGCGCCGTTTAGCAACAGTTAAAAACACAATGATGGGCGATGTGTTGGGTGTAAGCTGCTGGTGCGGTGTAGTGTAATGGTGATGTTCTCAGCATAGAGGGTGATACATCATTAGAAGTTGAGCCGTCGCGAAAATTGCTGTTATGCACAATATGATTACAAATCTGATGGATCAGGAGAATAATTTGAACAAGCAGGGTACTATTTCAGCGTTGATTGTAGCGACTCCTCTAGCATGTATGCTCACACTAATCTCCTCCTCTGTTGCTGCAAGTTCTTGCAAGTCAGACGGCTCTCTAAATTATCTTGGGCGCACTGCTGATAATGCCAATTCTGTCTGGTTGTCGACCACTCAAACCGGGAGTTTTGCGTTGGAAGAGGTGAAAGGTAAGACCAGAGTTGATACTTGGTCACGCTCCATCCCATACCCACGGGTTAGCCTGTCTCCCTTTGTGTCTAATGGCTCCGGTGGTACCCATCAACTGTTGGAGCTTGGCACAGGTGCAAATGGCAAGGATTGTCTGGTTGATAATGAGAACCAAAAAAACGGCATTGTTTTTCCGCCGAGCTGGCCGGGTATTATTCGTCCTCCCATGGGTATTAAGCCACCGATAGGTACCTTGCCGCCAACAGGACTCACACCGGGTGTGCCGATTATGCCGAGCCCACCGATAGGTGTTTTACCGCCTATTGGTGTTACACCGGGTGTTCCGGTTATGCCAAACCCACCAACCACTTTGTCTCCTGCATCGGCTGTTGCTCAATCCGGCTCGGTCCCCCGCTGTACAGAAATATCAATAGGGGAGAGCAGGCAAGTGCCGTGCGACTTAGAAGTGGCCCCTGTTAAGATAATACTCAACATCGCACCTATTACCCCGGGAAGAGATCTGGCCCCACCTTCAGTATGGAACTTTTGGAGTGATATCCGCTTTAGCAAAATCGACGATAATCGACATATTTCTAAACTCGAGATGGACAATACCTTCGTCGGGATTGGCATTGACCGTGCTATCGCAGAAAATATGGTGATCGGCCTGCAATTTGAATCTGAGCATATTTCTAGTAAAAGTTTCGGGCGTTTGATGTCCGTCGATACTTCAACCTTTTCAGTTGGGCCCTATTTTTCGGCCCTAGTCAATCCGCACTGGTCGGTGAGTGGGATGCTCACTTATGGTCAATTGAACAGTGATTTGACCATTGCAGGCCTGGATGGGACCGTCAAGCGCAACCGGACCAGAGCTGTGCTAACGGCTGCTGGACAATACGATTGGAATGAATACAATTTTCGACCCAGATTCAGCTTTGATTATTCTTATCTCTCTTCCGGCAAACTAGCACTGGATGGCACGGTTTTAAATAAAACGGTTAAGGTCTTGTCTAAAGTACCCGCGGGATGGAGCGGGTCATTTTCGCCAACCATTGAAGTCAGTCGCGTTTTTGAGTCAGGCAATGATATTTGGGTTCCCTATACAGAGGTAGGGGCAACGTACTCTTTCGGTGAAACCTCAAACGGCCTCTTCAACTCCAAGACCAGCTATCAGCAATGGGCAGGTATTCTCCGCCTAGGGCTGCGCGCTCGAACCGAGAGTGGGTTATTGCTAGATGCATCTTTGGGTTATAACAGTTTGTTTCAAAAAAACTTAGATAACATGGATGCCAGCTTGTCTCTCTCATGGAATTTTTGAACCGTTCTCTGAGTATGTGGGCCGGTTAGTTGTTGAGAGACTACTTGAGGCGAATAATCAGGGTAAACAAACCATGATAAAACCATTGCGTGAGTGCTTTGAATCGTAATCACTAAAAATTATTGGTTGAACACCCGCTAAAAAACCGATTATTTACCCGGTTGCAGACAGTGCTGGTTTAGCCAGGCACGACTTAAAACCACTGGCCAATATCAGCAGCTAAAAAGACCGTTCAATTTTTTTAACAAACTGCTGTACTTTCGTGTCTGTCAGACTTTCACTGTTGTACAAGGTTAGCATTTTGAAGTGACAGTTTTTAGCGCAAGCCAAAAGTACCCCATATTTTAATACCCTCTTGACGGGTTTTCGCAGTACAAAAAAATCTATCCACCAAGGTGCTCCCAAGGTCGTGATCACCCGCATTTCTTGGAGATTCTCCAATCTGGCTTTTATTGGGCCATAGTCATTCGCGTGATCATAGGCATAACCAGGTGCCCAGACCCGGTCGATCCAGCCCTTTAATATAGCCGGGAGGCCGAACCACCAAGTGGGGAAAATCAGCACCAGTAATTCCGCTTCTTGTAATTGAGTAATATCGGCACTCACATGTCTAGCGTCAAATTGAGCGGTGAAATAACTTTGTCTTTCATCGATACTGAGCACCGGATCAAACTTCTCTTGATAGAGGTCTTTAACCGTCACAGTATGGCCCCTAGCCTTTAAGTGACGGATGGTTTTGGCCGCCAAATGCTGACAGAGACTGTTCTTTAAAGGGTGTGCGATGACTACCAGCGCTTTCATACGATACCTGCTAAGAGTGACCAGCGGTGGTTATGGGGTAGGATGAAAACGGGTTGAGATCAATCCCCTCAATGTCACACACTTTTACAATACTTGGGAGAGTGCTAAGGCGTTTCAAATAAGCCGCCAAATGGCTAAAAGTCAGCGGCGAAGATTTAACCGGTAATGACCATTCGCACAGCATAAACAGGAAATAATCACAGGCGGTTAATTGCTCGCCAAGCAAATACTGTCTATCAGCTAATTGATCATTTAAGACGGATAGAGCAGCACTAATACACTGCTCTTGCGCCGCTTTAACAGCAGCGATACCGTTGGTATTATTGGTATGTCGATGCGGATAGTAGTACACCATTAACTCCGCTTGTAGGGTGTTGTTCAAATAGGTCAACCATTGAAAAAACAGCGGGCGCAATGGGTCTCCTAACAGCGGTATAAGGCCGTGTTCAGGATGCGACTCACAAAGATGCAGGCAAATAGCAGGACTTTCAAATAGCGGCTGATTATCGAAAATGAGGGTGGGAATACGCCCGGCAGGGTTTAAGGTTAAATAATCAGCTGCTTTATGCGCATTTGACTTTTTATCCACCAGTATTAATTCATGCTCTAGGTTCATGTGGTCGAGCAAAAAGTGAGGGGCTAAACTGGCAGTGTTGGGGTAATAATAAAGTTGATACACAGTAAATTCCGCTATGAATAATGATAAATTTGAGAAAGGAAATTATGCTCTGCTACATTGAAAATGTCTGATGCATGTTTGCCAGCCCGGATATTGGATGCAATGTCGTGTTGATAGCGCTGCTAGTTGATTTTACAGGTTTTTTTTCGATTGAACACCGTACTGGTGTGTCCGGTTGATTGAGAAAGAAAAGTCTGTAAAAACAAGGAGCAAGCTAGAGCACGAGCTATTGGGTGCAATATTCGGGCTAGGCACTTAACTGTCTTTAATTATCGTCTAAATGCCGAGCGATCAATTTTTTACATCTAATCGTGATCGCTATTTGTTCATCTTCAGATTTGCTACGCCAGCCACCTATCTCTGCTGCAGAACGGTAGCAGCCGATACAAATATCATGGTCATCGAGGTCACATTGACTGATGCAGGGGCTAATGATAACGCGACTGTTTAGGCTTAACATGTTGGTAATACCCTATGGGTAAACCACCCAGAGGAGGGTGGTATTCGCGGTGATCTGTAGTTACATTGCAGCACTTATTTAGTCCCCCATATTTTTCCAACCGCCCCTTTTGAGCCTAGTATGCCAACCACCACAGCCACAAAACCCACGCTAAAGAACACCACCACCGGGATGAATGCCGCTAGCTGACCTGTGTAGATGGCGCCAAATGTAGAGACCAGCGATAAAAATAAAAATAAGCCGCCCAGCACATTTAAGGCAATTCGGTGCGATTTTTTATAATTCGCGGGCTCTTGGCCGGTTTCAAAGAACTTCAGGATTGGCCAAAATATTCTGATTAATAAATTTTTCATAATACCTGTTTCGTTTATCCTAGATTTGGCAGATAGGTACAAAGGAGCTGGGTAAGAAATTAGTTTTCTAGGTGCAGCAAGAGATCGTGCAGGCGATTCGGCTACCGGCTTTAGGTTTATTGCAATCGAGCTGCGAACTATAGCAGCACAGAGTGTTTTAATTAACTGAAATAGTCTGTTAAAGCTTAAATAGAAAACATTTTACAGCCAATATCGACGTTATCCACTGCTGATCATCCGTCCATTTTTGGTCTGTTTACGGCCCTTTGTCGATAGACTCTGAACCACAGGCATAATCATTATTAGGCGGACTGCCAATCAATATTTCACATTTAATCTATGGTAATTACATCGTAGATCTGTAGGATGAATTGCTATGCTTACAATAACACTTTAACATTATCAGAGAATAACGAAGTAATAAAAACGTCATAAATTCAATACACTAAGTTATAAAAGTTGATAGGGAAGTTATTAAAAGTGTACAAATTAATGCGCTGTTATTATGTAATAATTGTCGGTAGTTTATTATTTGCTCAGACTTATGCGGACACTCAACTGGCTGAAAAAAGGCGCTAGCAAAAAAATTAACTAACCCGATTGCAGCGTTGATCACACTACCCCTACAATTTAACTACGATCAAAACTTTTTATCTTATACCACAGCCTCTGCTGTCACTTATGTGATAAATACTGAAGCTAGCTATGACTGGCAAGAAAAGGATTGGACTGTCTCTATCTATACGGGTGTAGCTAAGATATTGAAGGCTAATAACCAGCTAATTAGTGGTGCAGCGGGCTTGCGTTATTGGGCGGCTAGTACAGATAATAGCCCGAAAAACGCCCTGAGAGTTACCTTAATGTTTTTGTTCCCCAGATATGTATTTGTAAATTTAATGATAAAATATAGGAGGTTATGATGAAAAATTTTGATATCGCCAGTAAATGGACACTGCTGCTCACCCTCACAGCCAGCATAGCGCTTACAGCAGGAACCATTGAACCTGAGAAATCAGCACATCAAACCCTGTACTTTGGCGGTGATATCATCACCATGCAAGGCGATGAGCCAAGTTATGTGGAGGCGGTCATTGAGCGTCAGGGTAAAATTGTTTATCTAGGTAAAAAAGCCAATGCCGATATATATATCGCAGACAAAAAATTCGCTGGAGATACTCTTAAAGTAGATCTAGCGGGTACCACTATGCTGCCAGGCTTTATCGATCCTCACGGTCATTTTATGTCGTCTATAATGATGGTTAATCAGGTTAATATAGCGGCGCCGCCTGTTGGCAATGCCACCAATATTCCACAAATTATTAGCAAACTACAAGCCTATCAGCAACAGCATAATGTAAGCGAAGGTGGCTGGCTTGTTGGTTGGGGTTATGATCAAGACTTGATTGACGAACAGCGCCATATAACCAAAGTTGATCTCGATGCGGCGTTTCCCAATCATAAAGTGATGCTCATTCATGTTTCAATGCATGGTGCAGTATTGAATTCTGCGGCGCTTAAGTGGGCTAACTTAGATGAAAATAGTATTACCCCCGCTGGTGGCATTATTGCCAGAATGCCAAACAGTCGTGCTCCTGCAGGGTTGGTAATGGAGATGGCATATATTCCAGTGTTTGAGAATTTACCTCAGCCCAGTGAAGAAGAAATGTTAATACTAATGGCTGATGCACAACAACAATATACTAGCCAAGGTTATACCCACGCCGTGGAAGGTTTTACCCATACCAAACATCTCGATTTTTTGCAGAAAGCAGCAGAGCTAGGAAAAAACGTTATTGATATTGCCGCACTACCTGCTTTTACAGAAATTGATCAGTGGTTTGATAATCCAAAATATCAGTTTGGTGTTTACAACAATAAATTTAAAATCCATGCCGCTAAGATTACTCTGGATGGTTCTCCACAGGGGAAAACTGCCTTCGTATCTAATCCCTATTTAACCGGGGGGCCAGGCGGCGAAGAGAACTGGCATGGAGAGCCATCGCTTACTCAAACACAGCTCGATGCGATCACTGAGAAATTATTTACCGCAAATATTCCCATGCAAATTCATGCCAATGGGGATGCCGCCATTGATATGATGATAAAAACCATTGAAAAGGCGGGTATTACCGCTCGAGATAATCGCCGCACGGTTATTGTTCACTCCCAATTTCAGCGTCCAGATCACTTGGCGAAATATGTGGAGCTAGGGCTGACACCTTCCTATTTTACTTTGCATACTTATTTCTGGGGTGATGTGCATGTAAAGAATATTGGCCCAGCGGCAGCGGCTTTTATCAGCCCAATGAAAGCGGCAAAAGAAGCGGGACTTATTACCGCTAATCACTCTGACTTTAATGTAACCCCGCTAAATCCATTCTTTATTATGTGGTCCGCGATGGCGCGAGAGTCTCGTTCTGGTGTGGTTATTGGTCCCGAGCAGCGCGTAGATGCCTATACTGCTCTGCAGGCGTTAACCACGGGCCCCGCCTATCAATTTTTTGAAGAAGACCGCAAGGGTATGATCAAGGTAGGTTTATTAGCTGATTTTGTTATTGTTAAAAACAATCCATTAAAGCAAAATGTCGAAAACATTAGAGATAATCAGGTATTAAGCACGATTAAAGAGGGTGAAGTGGTCTACCAGAGCGCTATATTAATTGGAGCTGATGAGGATGCGCAGGGTTGTTTAGGCTCAGCTGGCTACTCATGGTGTAGCAGCACCAAACAATGTGAACGGCCTTGGCAGCTAGCTAAAAAAATGCAGTTTAGCAATGATAAAACCGCCTTTAACAATTTTTGTAAGAACGGCTAATAGCGACATCATTCCGCATGATACTTTGCTCAATTAATTGGGCAGAGGATACTGCTGAGTGTTCAGCAGCATCCTAGGTGAGCTGCGACTCTTAATCTATTGATGGGCCGTTTTTATTGGGGGCTGACCGGAAAATATCTTCCCTCAAAAAAGGTACCTATCACCTCGATATCTTTAATTTTCTGAGCGTCAACCGTATAGGGGCTATTGCCTAAAAGAGTAAAATTGGCAATTTTTCCGGTTTTAATACTGCCAATAGTGTCTTCCATCTGCCATGAATAAGCAGCTTCTATGGTAATGGCTTTCATAGCGCCATGGATACTCAACGCTAACTCCGGGTTTATCGTATTACCTGTATTCGTTTGGCGGGTTACTGCTGACCATGCCAAATACAATGGATCCGCTGGAGCCATAGGAAGATCCGAATGAAGCGTAATAGAAGTGCCTTGTGCTTCCACAGGCGCTAATCGCACCATGTTGTATGCACGCTCTGTGCCTAAACCAATCTCACCAAATTTTTCGGCAAACCCGGTGACATAATAAGGATTAGCAGAGACCAATAAGTCTAATTTTTTGATGCGCTTAATTTGTTCAGGAGTTGAATTTGCGAAGTGAATGATGATACTTCGGTGATCTTCGCGGGGCATTTGTTGCATGCGTCGCTCAAACATATTCAATACTTCTTCTAGTCCTTCATCACCATTAACATGTACATGAATTTGATAGCCAGCTTCCCAGAAAATTTTACTGATCGTTTCAAGCTCTGCAGGCCCTTGAATCCATTCGCCATGGTGCCCATCGAGATAACCATCCTTCATCATCATTAACTGAGAGATGATTGCTCCGTCAGCCAATATTTTGATCTGTTTATCCAGAAAACGAATCTTGCCCTTGCTGGGGAAAATGGACTTAATCTGTTCCATGCTCGACAATATCCCCGCTTCACCATACATTAACAACGGTGTTTTGCTTTCGGGCACAAAGAAAGAATACAAGGGAGTATCTTTATCGCCAAGGATATCTAGATAAAGTTGCTCTGAACCGGGGCCAATGAACGCGCCAGGCTCCATATAGGCAGTAACACCTTTGCGGTGTAGCATTTTGACCATTTGTTTGAGGCCTGATTCCATACGTTCTCTGGTCGCTAATTCCGGAAATATTCTCGGCAGTAAATAAACCATGGCACCGGCCTCAAAGAAGTGACCTTTGTCTAAATTGGATTGCTTAACAATTTCTTTGCCGTGGCTATCAATGTCGGCTTGGTTTAAGCCAAATTTTTGGATGGCTTGAGTATTCATATAAAACTCATGAGCGCTGCGATGCCAAATAACAATAGGGCGAGTTAGACTAACCTTATCGAGCATTTTTCGTGAGAGTTCGCCATGAAAATAATTATTAAAGCCCCAAGACCATAGAGTCTGATTGGGGTCAGAAATATTTTTTTCTGCAGCAACCAGTTTTTCCATGTAGTCATTGGCATCGGTAGCAGCTGGCCAGGTTTTATTCGGTAACTGCCATTCCTCCGGGGCAATCACTATCATCATGAGTGTTAGTGCACCAAGAAAAGGATGCATGTGCTGTTCAATAAAGCCGGGCATTAAAACCTTGCCATCTAAATTGAAATATTCAGAATCAGGGTATTTGAGTTCGGCATCATTTAAATTGCCAACAAATACAATCTTATTGGATAAGGTAACAATGGCTTCAACGGTTGGATTACTTGCTTCCATGGTGATAATTTCACCACCAGAAATGATGGTGCTAACTATATTATTATTGGCAGGTATTGCATTGTTTTGCCCGGCGCCACTGGGTATGGCAAAGTAAGATAGTTGAATAGATAGCAGTAATAATAGTGTTCTTTTCATGATTTTCCCTAGGGTTAAAGTGACTTTTTCGTTTGGGCCAGTAACAGGGTGTTTATTATCTCGGTGTCCATTGATTACAACGCTCAATATCATTTCTATCTAGTTCATTTGTATCGGCAGAACGGCTGTTGACACAAGGTACAATAGAAGCTCGAGCCTGTTGGGTTTAAGTCTTATTGATCGCTGATTGTCAGTCTTGTTTGAGTTTAGCGGACGCTTCGAAATAACTTATGGCAGTCTTCAGGGTATAGCGTGATGCATATCTAAATATTTAAACTTGAATGAGAGTTGTTTTCAAGCGTCTCAAATTGTTACATTTTTTTAGAAAAATACAGTTTTGATACAGCTTGTTTACATAGCGGTAGAGTAGCTAGCGCTGTCGGTTCTGCAAAGAGCACGAAATAAGCTGGAAAAACCTGACCGGTCGTCCTGACCATAAACGCTCTTTGGCATCCATGCCACCGCGTTATTGCCTACAGGGAGGTAGGTACATAGGTTTTGTCGGGAACAAAAAACCTGACCGGTCATCTTGACCTTATACGCTCTTTGGCATCCATGCCAGCGCGTTATTGCCTACAGGGATGTAGGTACTTAGGTTTTGTCGGGAACAAAAAACCTGACCGGTCGTCCTGACCATAGTCGCTCTTTGGCATCCATGCCAGCGCGTTATACCGGTCGTCCTGACCATAAAAAAGCCAGCAAATGCTGACTTTTTCGATCACTTAAAAGTCGTTAAAAATTAACGTACTCTAACTAGCGAGAACTTGTCATCTTTAATTTCTAGCTGACGGTAGGTGCCGTATACTTCGCCAACATCACTGAATTCGATGTTAGTGGCGCCAACATAGTCAACTTCGCCGCCCGCTAATAAAATCTCCAGTGCTTTCTTCAGCTCACCAGGGTAGATCTTAGTGCCAGGTGCGTTGGCAACGCTCATCATGTTCGCCTGGATAGAGGCACGATCAGCTGATCCGCCCGCTTGAATCGCCAGAACAATCAGTGCTGCTGCATCGTAAGAGGTACCATCGTATGGGCCTTCGCCACCGATTTTGTTCGCTTTAGCCATTTTGATGAAGTTATCCATCGCATCGCTAGTACCACCTGGAGATGTCGCAATGGTGTCGACCATGTCATCACCAAAAGCGTCTACTAGAGATTGACCAATCATACCATCGCCTAGCGCGAACATATCAAATGCACCGGTATCGATTGATGCTTGAATGATACCTTTACCACCTTGATCTAAGTATCCAAGTACGGCTAATCTGTCTGCACCGGCTGCTGCAAGTGCAGCAACTTCTGCAGAGTAATCACCTTTGCCATCTTCGTGGGCAGCGACAATGACTACCTTACCGCCAAGGGCTTTAAAGGCAGAGACGAAAGCGTCTGAAAGACCCTTGCCGTAATCGTTGTTGGTGTAGGTGACAGCGATGGTAGTGGTGCCCGCTTCAAAGACTGCGTCCGCTAGGACTTGTCCCTGACGTGCATCAGAAGGTGCGGTGCGAAAGAACAACCCCTTATCGGCAATGCTAGACAGTGCCGGTGTAGTAGCAGAGGGTGAAACCATCACTACGCCGTTGGGAATAGCTACCGAGTTAGCGATGGCAGTAGTGACGCCAGAGCAATCGGCGCCCATGATGGCCACGACTTTATCAGCGGTGATTAAACGCTCAGCGGCGGCAGTCGCAGCTGATGCATCAACACAAGTTGAGTCGGCGCGAATAGGTAAGATAGTGCTGCCGGTGAGTAACATGCCTGAATCTGATGCTTCTTTAAAGGCGAGCTCGGCTGAAGCACCCATGTCAGGTGTTAGTGATTCAATAGGACCAGTGAAACCTAAAATCACGCCAATTTTAATTTCAGCGGCGTTGGCAAATCCAGTGGTTGCCAGAGCGGCAGTTAACGCGATGCTTAATAAGTGCTTTTTCATCGAAAGTCTCCAGAATGGTTATGATTGCCCAGTTAACTGGACTATTTTTTGTTGTATCTACAGTCATGGAGTTTACATAGACTGTGTTTGAATAACAGGTACTTATCAAAAATACCTGTGGTTATGCTATGAAATATTATGCTGCTAAAGGCAATTGTCTCAGCAGCATTATTCTCATATCTAGGTTGCTAGTTGTGGCCCGAGCGCTCGGGTAATATTCCCCCTGGACTAAAGCGCAGTACTATTAATAGCACCCCACCCATTACCATTAGGCGCATATACTGGGCACTGCCGAGTAAATGGTGGCGCAACTCACTGGCTGGGTCTAACCCAGAGGTCACGATGCTCATTAGCCAGTTGCCCATAGGTTCGGCTTCAATCCAGATAAACCAGACTAAAAAGCCGCCTAAAATTGCGCCTAAATTGTTGCCTGAACCACCGACGATCACCATTACCCAGATCAAGAAAGTATAGCGTAACGGATTGTAAGTGCCAGGGGTAAACTGTCCGTCTAAGGTGGTCATCATTGCGCCGGCAATACCAACAATCGCAGAGCCGATTACAAAAATTTGCAGATGAC
>JABSRA010000108.1 GCA_013215445.1 Oceanospirillaceae bacterium | reverse complement strand
TCGGCTAAGCTTAGTAGCTGACTGTCAGTGGCTGCATGCAGACTGTCCAGTTGGCTCTGGTTAACGCCTACCTTTTCGGTGGCCGTTAATAATGTCTGCTCCAGGGTCTCTAAGGTGCCCGTTGTCGCGGCTGTCGCGGCGGCCTTTTTTAACGCCTGAGTTTTGGCGGCCTGATCGGCTCGGGCCTTGCGTTTAGCGGCTTTTTCGTCGATGGCACGCTGTTCACGTAGCTGCCTGGCTTCAAAGCGCTCGCGCGCTAAATCTGACTTGCGCTTCTCTTGCTGTTCTTCACGAATTGAGGTTTTTGCATGACGGTAATATTGTACCAGTGGGATATTGCTGGGGCACACGTATGAGCAGGCACCGCACTCTATGCAATCAAATAAATTGTGTTGTTGTGCCTTGTCATACTCTTGGCTCTTGGCAAACCAATGCAATTGTTGTGGTAGTAACTGGGCCGGACAAACTTGCTCGCATAGTCCGCAGCGGATGCAAGCTTGGGCTGGGTCGGCTGTGGGCATTTCACGGCCACTGGCGGCGATAATGCAATTTGAGGTTTTAACCACCGGTATGGCGCTGTTGCTGATGTTGTAGCCCATCATTGGGCCGCCGATAATAAGCTTTGAAGTATGTTCTGGTTTATAACCAGCGGCCTCTAACAGCATTGAAAAAGGGGTGCCTATTAACGTTTCATAATTCTGCGGCTTGCTGACCCCCTCGCCGGTGACGGTCACAATACGGCTGATCAGTGAGGTGCCATCGCGCACGGCCTTATTGATTGCGTAAACAGTCCCTACATTTTGGCAGACGATACCGACATCGGCGGGTATGCCACCACTGGGAACTTCGATATCGGTTAAGAGTTTGATCAGCTGTTTTTCACCACCGGATGGATATTTAGTCGGTACGCTAACCACATCTATATTGTATTTTGTGGCGTTAATGGCGCTGTTCAATGCTTTGATTGCCTGAGGTTTGTTATCCTCTATGCCGATAATGACATGGCTGGGCTGAATCAAGTGCTGCAGTATATTGATACCGCTAATAATCTCCTCAGCCCGCTCGCGCATCAGCGCATCATCGGCGGTAATATAAGGTTCACACTCCGCCGCATTAATGATCAAGGTATTAACAATGTGATCATCACTTAGATGAAGTTTTACCGCGGTGGGAAAACCCGCACCGCCCATGCCGGCAATGCCGCGATCGCGGATGTAATCAATCAGCTGATCTTTACTCAGCGCTCGATAATCTTCGAGTCCGCAGTGCTCTACCCATTGATCTAAACCGTCCGTCGTTATGTTGACACATAGCGCGTTCATACCCGATGGATGGGGTATTGGGTGTTCGCCTATCGCCGTGATAGTGCCGGACGAAGGGGCGTGTATCGGTACACTAAATTTACCCTGAGCTTCGGCAATGCGCTGCCCTTTAAGTACCTTGTCGCCGATTGCGACGCAAACTTTCGCGGGCACACCAATGTGTTGCTGCACGGGTACGTACAAAATGCTGGCCATGGGTGCCTGCACAATAGCGGCCTTTGAGGATTGGTGTTTATTCTCTGGAGGATGAATACCGCCGTGAAATGCAAATACTTTACCCATTAAGACTCAAGCTCCGTGGCAGGGCGTTTATCAGTGGCGATCAGTTGGCTGGCAAATTGGTTGAAAGGGATGGGTGCCTGCCATTTCCAATTACTGATAGTGGCGGGCATTTCCAGCATGTCGATACAGTCGACTGGACAGGGGGCCACGCAGAGGTCGCAGCCAGTACATTCATCGACGATTACCGTATGCATTTGTTTTGCCGCGCCTAAAATGGCATCTACCGGACATGCCTGAATGCACTTAGTACAGCCAATGCATTCGTCTTCGCGAATATAGGCGACCTTTTTAACCGGGTTTTCGTCGTGTTCGCCATCGAGTTCTACTACTTCAACATCCAGCAAACTGGCCAGCGCTTCAATGGTTGCCTGTCCACCGGGTGGACATTTATTGATTGCTTCACCATCGGCGATGCTCTGTGCATAGGGTCGACAACCCGGATGTCCGCATTGGCCGCATTGAGTTTGGGGCAGCAAGCTGTCTATCTGATCAACAATAGGGTTGCCCGCCACCTTAAATTTGATCGCAGAATAGCCCAAAATCAATCCAAATACGGTCGCCAAAAGAAGCAGGACCAGGATGGCAATAAATATAGTACTCATTTGTGCTCCGCTAAATGCTGACAAGGCCAGTAAAACCAAGGAAGGCCAGTGACATTAAACCCGCGGTTACCATACCGATTGCAGCACCTTTAAAAGGTGCGGGTACATCGGCCATCGCTGTGCGCTCGCGAATGGCAGAAAAAAGTATCAGCGCCATGGAAAATCCCAATGCTGCGCCAAAACCAAAGACAATGGATTCCATGAAACTATTCATTTTTTTGATATTGAGTAGCGCGACCCCTAATACCGCACAATTGGTAGTGATCAGAGGCAAAAATATCCCCAGTACCTTATGTAGCATCGGGCTGGTTTTACGCACCACCATTTCAGTGAACTGTACCACTACCGCAATTACCAAAATAAAGGCGATCGTTTTCATGTAGGTCAGAGAAAAGGGGATTAGTATATATTGATGGACCAGATAGCTACACACTGAGGAAATAGTGAGTACAAAGGTAGTCGCTAAAGACATGCCCATCGCTGTTTCAAGCTTATTGGACACACCCATAAATGGGCATAGACCCAAAAATTGGACTAAAACAAAATTATTAACCAAAACAGTACTAACTAGTATTAGTAAAAAGTCGCTCATCTACGGCCGTTTCCAGTTAGCTATCTGTCACATAGCGTTTGTATTATTAGCCGAGCATGCATCTTATGCTAGCGTGGCTAATAATAAATTGTCATTTATCAACGGGCCTCTGATAAGGCCCTTTTTGTCATTTTCGGGGTAATTGCGCAAAAAAAACCTATTTTTGTACGCAAATACTATGACTTATCGTGATTATATCAAGTTTTGTTGCGTTATCTCAGCAATTAGTTGCTCAATCTGCGCTGAGTTTACAGGGTTTTCTCCAAGATCAAAGCAATATTCACCCTTGAGCTCTGCAGAACCTTTAGTGAGTACGATTAATCCATTTGCCGCTAATAGTTGTGCGCTTTGAGCACGCTTATCGTCATCGTCGATGTGAGTTAATGCAGCAACTGCACGACCTGCATCTATTAGGCGCTTTTCCAAGGTGTAAATCACCTGTTCTATGCAGGCATCACTATGTCCTTTAAAGCTGATGATGGCAGGTTGTTGACCGAAGCGCTGCGCTTTTTGCAGGGCGCTATACTGAGATTGGCTATAAATTTGCGTTTTAGTCGATTCATCAGTGATCGATGTCTGCTCTATCATACCCGCTGCGACGGTAGCGTTGGTCAATCTGTCGATGATAATAAATGAACCCGTGCCTGGTAGCTGCTGATAAATATCGGCGATAACTGGGCGCTCCAACTTGATATCACAGAGTGCTATTTCATTGAGTTCAAGTTTGTGGGCGGGAAGTTTTTGCAGCGTGTTGGGATCAATTTTATAAGTGATGTTACCAATGCTACCTGCCACTCTGCCGGTGAGTAATTTGATATCGTAAGTGCTGCCGACACTCAGCGGGGCCTCAGACATCCAGACCAAGGTGGCGCTGAGATGGTCAGTGGTTTGAATGTTGTCCTTGGTATGGGTAATGATATCGCTGCGCGAAACATCAATCTCGTCTTCCAGAGTCAGGGTGATTGACATAGGCGGGAAGGCCTCTGTTAATTCACCATCATACGTGACAATAGAGGCTATTTTAGAGGTTTTTCCCGAGGGCAGTACGGTGATTTCATCGCCAACTTTAACCACACCTGAGGTGATCGTACCGCAGTAACCGCGGAAGTTTAGATCGGGACGGTTGACATACTGAACGGGGAAGCGCAGTTTGTCAAAGTTGAAATCATTAGTTAACTTAATGGTTTCTAAAGTATTTAGCAGCGCATCTCCCTTAAACCAAGGCATGTTTGTAGATCGATTAACCACGTTGTCGCCTTTCAGGGCCGACATCGGGATAAACTGCAAATCAGGTTGATTTAGCGCTTTGGCAAAACTGAGGTATTCGGCTTTAATTTCTTCAAAACGCTGTTCGTCAAAGTCGACCAAATCCATTTTGTTAATGGCGACAATAGTATGCTGAATGCCGAGTTTAGCGGTGATAAAACTGTGGCGTTTGGTTTGTACTTGCACGCCGTGGCGGGCGTCGATTAAAATAATTGCCAAATTACAATTTGAAGCACCAGTGGCCATGTTGCGGGTATATTGCTCATGACCTGGAGTATCGGCAATAATGAACTTGCGTTTATCGGTTGAAAAATAGCGGTAGGCAACATCAATGGTGATGCCCTGTTCGCGTTCAGCTTGTAAGCCGTCGACCAGAAGTGCTAAATCTAGTTCATCCCCAGCGTTGCCTACTTTACTGTTGATTTTTTTGATAGCGGCCAGTTGATCTTCATAGATCATTTTTGAATCGTGTAGCAGGCGACCGATCAAGGTTGATTTCCCGTCGTCAACGCTACCACAGGTAAGCAAACGCAGTAGCTCTTTGTTTTCGTGTTTATTTAAATAGCTTTCTATGTCTTGGCTAATAAGATCTGACTGATGGCTCATGATTTTTCCGGTATAAAGTACTGATAGCCTACCAGTGACAATTGCTCATCACTGGTAGATATGCATTGGCTAGGTAAAGGCTAAACTTTAGAAGTAGCCTTCCATTTTTTTCTGTTCCATGGAACCTGAGTTGTCGTGGTCTATCGCCCGGCCCTGACGCTCAGAAGTCTTGGTCAGCAACATTTCTTGAATGACTTCCTGCAGCGTGGTTGCATCTGATTCAACGGCACCGGTTAAGGGATAACAACCCAAGGTTCTAAAGCGAATGTTTTTGATTTCAGGGACTTCACCTTCGGCTAATGGCAGGCGATCATCGTCGACCATAATGGTCATGCCATCGCGTTCGACAACGGGGCGCGGCGCAGATAGGTAGAGGGGAACAATGGGAATGCCCTCGAGATAAATGTACTGCCATATATCTAATTCAGTCCAGTTAGACAGCGGGAATACTCGGATACTCTCGTCTTTTTCTACCTTGGTGTTGAATATATTCCAAAGTTCTGGGCGCTGATTTTTAGGGTCCCAACGGTGGTTTTTATCACGGAAGGAAAAGATCCGCTCCTTGGCGCGAGACTTTTCTTCATCACGACGTGCACCGCCAAAGGCTGCATCAAACTTGTACTTATTAAGTGCTTGCTTGAGTCCCTGGGTTTTCATGATATCGGTGTGCTTGCTAGAGCCGTGGACGAAGGGGCTAATGTTCATATCCACACCGTCTTGATTGATGTGAACCAGTAACTCCATTCCCGACTCTTTAGCCATCTTGTCACGGAACTCAATCATTTCCTTGAATTTCCACGTGGTATCAACATGCAACAGCGGGAAAGGAGGTGTACCTGGAAAAAATGCCTTTCGTGCCAAGTGCAGCATTACTGCAGAATCTTTGCCAACAGAGTAAAGCATGACTGGGTTGTCAAATTCGGCGGCGACTTCGCGGAAAATTTGAATGCTCTCTGCTTCAAGTTGTTTTAGGTGAGTCAGCTTTTGCGTTGATAAGGCCATTGTCTTCCCTGTTCTACACGTTAAGTGCTTGCTTTTCGATGGTGAAATTCAATGACCATATTGCTATAGCCATCATTGATGAGGCTATTATGGCAAAAAGCAGTCAAGGACAAAAGGAATAAAAAGAAATTTTAATATAACAAAAAGATATATGTCGAAGTGTGTTTGTAATTATTTTTTATTACTATTTGGAATAATAAAAGCATAAAAAAGTATTTTGAGTTATATGGAAATTGTTTTATGCTGATTGGATTGAATCACTAGTGTCTGATTCTAGTACTTTAAAATTAATTATTAGCGCATTGTTAGGCCGTGCTTGGCGATGTCCCTATTTTGTTTATGTGTTGTAGTTATGGATTTATATTATACCTTGGCAGGTTTCGTAGTCGGTCTGCTGGTTGGATTAACAGGGATTGGCGGCGGGGCGTTAATGACACCTGTTTTAATCGTGGTTTTTCAAGTTCCACTTGTCACAGCGGTCAGTACTGATCTACTCTATGCGGCAATTACCAAGTGTGGCGGTGTGGTTAATTATTATCGACAGAAGATGATTAACTGGCCCGTGGTAGTTTTAATGCTGACGGGCAGTTTACCGGGAAGTTGGATCACCCTTAATTATTTACAGCGCATCGATGATCAGCTGCAAATAGAGGCGCTGATCAATACGGTATTGGGTGTGTCTCTACTGCTGACGTCAGTGGCGGTGTTTTTCCGCGCTAAAATTCAGCGTATCAGCCAAGATCTAGGCAATGCACCTCGGTATGTTATTTTTCTTAAATTGCGCCCCTATATTACCGTGTTGACTGGGTTGGCCCTGGGGGCACTAGTGACACTTTCCTCAGTAGGTGCGGGTGCTTTGGGTACGGCTCTGTTAATTATCTGTTATCCACGGATGAGAATGCCCGAGATAGTAGGTACTGATTTGTTACACGCGGTGGTGTTGACCACGGTCGCGGGTGTCGGGCACTACAGCATGGGTACCGTGGATTTCAATTTACTGATGTACTTAATTATTGGATCACTGCCGGGCGTGTTCATCGGCAGTTATTATGGCGTTAAACTATCGCCTTCACTGATGCAGCCGATTATGGGAATCGTGCTGTTTGTGATTGGCGGGCATTTTATTTTCTCCTGAGACTTACACAGATGAGTTTGGGTTTCACAGAACCGAGTATGAGTAGTATTGAACTACTAAAATAGGCGAGAGCATGTATTTATATAATAACGATGATCAGCAGTTGGTCGATGAACGGGTTGAGCAGTACCGTGATCAAACCAATAGATTTTTAGCGGGAACGCTACCTGAAGATGAATTTTTAGCGCTGCGTTTAATGAATGGGCTCTATGTTCAAAGGCAGGCGCCGATGCTGAGGGTGGCTATTCCCTACGGATTAATGTCTTCAGTACAATTGCGTAAATTGGCGGAGATCTCGCGTAAATATGATCGCAATTATGCCCACTTTACCACCCGCACCAATCTGCAGTTTAACTGGCCAAAACTCGAGGAAGTACCGGATATTTTGGCAGAGCTGGCCAGCGTGCAAATGCATGCGATCCAAACTTCGGGTAATTGCATTCGAAATACCACCACTGATCCATACTCTGGGGTTTATAAAGGTGAAGTGGAAGACCCGCGTCCCTACTGTGAAATTATTCGCCAATGGTCTACCTTGCATCCTGAATTTGCCTATTTACCGCGTAAATTTAAAATAGCGGTGACGGCGGGTCCCGATGATAGAGCGGCATCTCGCGTACACGATATTGGGTTGCACTTAGTCAAAAAAGCCAGTGGTGAGGTTGGTTTTGAAGTGATAGTGGGTGGCGGTTTAGGTCGTACTCCTATCATCGGTAAAGTAATTAAAGAATTTTTACCGGTTGAGCATTTGCGCTCTTATCTCGATGCTATTCTGCGGGTCTATAACCTCAATGGTCGTCGTGATAATAAATACAAGGCGAGAATTAAAATTCTAGTTAAGGCCTTCGGTATTGAAAAAATGGCCGCGCTGGTTGAAGAAGAGTGGTTGGACTTCACCAAAGACAGTGATCTACTGTTGTCCACGGCAGAAATCAATAAGTTCAAAAGCTACTTTACCCCAGTAGATTATGACCTCAATGCCAAAAATGAGTTAGATTTAAGCGCCGCCTTTGCCAAGAGCCAAACCTTTGAAGCTTGGTATAAGCGCAATACGGTTGAACATAAAGTGGCTGGTTATCGCATCGCGGTTATCTCTTTGAAGCCATTGTTATTGCCACCGGGCGATGTCACTGACCTGCAGATGGATTTAATTGCCGATCTCGCCGATCAGTATAGTTTTGGTGAAATACGCTCGACCCATGATCAGAATTTAGTCTTGGCAGATGTAAAGGTGTCACAACTCTATGATTTATGGGTAGCCTTGAGTGCGGCGAATTTAGCCAGGGCTAACATCGATACTCTGACCGACATGATTTGCTGCCCAGGGTTTGAATTCTGTGCCTTGGCTAATGCTGAGACAATACCGATAGCCGAGCAGATCAACCGCAAATTTGACGATTTAGATTACCTCTATGATCTCGGTGATATTCAATTGAATATCTCGGGCTGTATCAATGCCTGTGGTCACCACCACGTCGCTGATATCGGTATTTTAGGGGTGGATCGCAAGGGCGAAAATTTCTATCAATTTACCTTGGGTGGCAGCTCTAAAACAGATGCCTCGCTAGGGAAAACTATTGGTAAGGCACTAGCGGCTGGAGAAGTGGCCAATACAGTTGAAAAGATATTACATGTATTTGTCCAGAATCGTGTCGAAGATGAGAGTTTTCGTGAAGTAATTAAAAGAATAGGGCTTGAGCCTTTTAAGGAGTATGTCTATGCCACTTCTCATTAATGGTAAAACCAGTGTCGACGCCTGGGTTGCACTAGATGCAGATGACTACAGTGCAGATGCCAAGGCGGCGATTGATCACTCACTTCAGCAAAAAAATGCCACCATATATCCGCTTGCGGTGTATTTGACCTATCGTGAGCAGTTGAGTGCCGACCCTGCGAACACGGGTGTGTTGGTAACCGGTGATGATAACTTATCAAGCCTCAGTGATTTGTTAAGTGAAGTATCGTTGATTGCCATTGATTTCCCCGTGTTGAGGGATGGTCGTGGCTTTAGTATTGCGCGCAATGTGACGCGTCGCGGCTTTAGCGGAGAAGTGCGGGCAGTCGGTGATGTGAGTTATGACCGTCTAGATAATATGCAGCGCTCTGGCTTTAATGCTTTTCAAATTGCCGAAGATAGATATACCGATGATGCGCACCAGGCCTTCACCGAAATGACCGTTAACTATCAGCCAACTCACTTGCGCTGATATGCTATTTGGAATTGAATATGAGTGTGAACACTAAACAATTAAACGCACAAGTCGCCGATAAAAGCCCTCAGGAAATCATTGAGTGGGCGCTAAAAAGTGCAGAGAATCCAATCTTAACCACTAACTTTCGCCCCTACGAAATTGTTATTTTACACATGGCGGTGAAAGTGCGTCCAGATCTGAAAATTCTCTGGGTAGACTCAGGTTACAATACCTCTGCTACCTACCGTTATGCGCAAAAGGTGATCGAACAGCTGTCGCTAAATATGCTGACTTATGTGCCTCTACAGACCACTGCGTTTCGAAATGCGCAGATGAAAGGTGTGCCAGAGGTTGATGAACCCCTGCACACTGAGTTTACCGAACAGGTGAAATTAGAGCCTTTCAGGCGTGCGCTCGGTGAAATAAAGCCTGATTATTGGCTGAATGCGATTCGCCAAGAGCAGACCGAATTTCGCAATACTCTCGAGATAGTATCGGCAAGTCAAGACGGCGTGATAAAAGTAGCTCCGCTATTTAATAGCTCAGAGTCTGCGATGGATGAATATATGCAGCAGCACCAGTTAGAGAATGAGTTTGCCTATTTTGATCCCACTAAAGCACTGGATAACCGCGAGTGTGGCTTGCATACTAAAATCTGATCTCACTGTTGCCCCTGTGTATCTCTGCATGTATAGAGATGCATTAGGCGCAAGCTACATCGTCAAGGGTTAAACTCCACAGGGGTTTAACCTATATCAGTACTGCTCGGTTCGTCCCTCTAAGGGTGGCGAGATCGAGGCTGGTTGTGCCATGCATGATAACCTCGTGCGATAATAGCGTATGCTTAAAAGACCTTCTGTAATTTTCTGTTAATGGCTAGCCACTCAAGCTAAGTACTTCTTTTACATAACTTACCAGTTTGTTTTAATTGTTGTCGTGTATTGGTCAGTTGACTGCCATAATACCCCACCCTTTTATTAACCTTGTTATAAGTGTGCCTCCATGGATTATTTACCTCTTTTTTTTAAACTCGAAAATAGAAATGCCCTGTTAGTCGGTGGTGGCCAAGTTGCACTACGCAAGGCCAGACTGCTGGTACGCACCAAGGCGATAGTGACGGTCATCAGCCATCAAATTGACCCGCAATTGGCCGAATTGTTGGCGCAAAACCAAGGTATCTCTATCATCGGCGACTACCGCGAGTCCCTATTAGATGATAAATTACTGGTCACCGCCGCGACCGATGATCAAGCCCTAAACGAGAGAGTCTATAAAGATGCGCTGGCGAGAAATATACCGGTCAATGTCGTGGATAACCCGGCGCTCTGTACGTTTGTTTTTCCTGCTATTGTCGATCGCTCGCCCATCGTTATTGCCATTTCCTCCGGGGGTAAAGCACCGGTATTGGTGCGAGTATTACGCGCCAAATTAGAGACGTTGATCCCCAACGGTTACAGTAAATTAGCCGTGCTAGCTGGGCAGTTTCGCAATCAGGTAAAAGCCAAGTTTAAAACCATCAATCAGCGGCGCCACTTTTGGGAGAGTATTTTACAGGGTCAGGTTGCCGAAACTATGCTGGCAGGCCGGGAGAGTGATGCCTACCAGATGATGGAGAAGAAACTTAAAGACGCTGATACATCACTGCCCGCCGGCGAGGTTTATCTGGTAGGCGCGGGGCCCGGTGATCCTGAATTACTCACCTTTAAGGCATTGCGCTTAATGCAGCAAGCAGATGTGGTGCTCTATGATTCACTGGTCTCTAAAGAAGTGATGGAGCTGTGTCGTCGGGATGCCGATCTGGTTTTCGTCGGTAAGCAACGTGATAATCACAGTGTCGCGCAGCAAAATATTAACCAGATGTTGGTTGATTACGCCAAAAAAGGGCGCCGAGTAGTGCGTCTCAAAGGTGGCGATCCCTTTATTTTTGGCCGTGGTGGGGAAGAGCTGCAAACGTTAAAAGAGCAGGGTATCCCCTTTCAGGTGGTGCCGGGAATTACCGCGGCGAGTGCCTGTTCAACTTATGCAGGTATCCCCTTAACCCATCGAGATTATGCACAGAGTGTGACCTTTGTGACGGGTCAGCAAAAAAATCGCAGCTGCGCATTAGACTATTCAGCGCTGGTTGGCGAGAGTCAGACCGTGGTTTTTTATATGGGGTTGCATAACTTGCAAGATATTTGCACTAAATTGGTCGAGGCAGGTCAAAGCGAGCAAATGCCAGCGGCAATAGTCTCCAGAGGTACCAGTGTTGATCAAGATGTATTAGTAGGTACTTTAGCAACGTTAGTTCAGTTACAAACCGAGGCTAAACTGGCGGCACCTGCGTTAATTATCGTTGGTAAAGTGGTCTTGTTGCAAGAGCAGTTACAGTGGTTCGGGGCTAATCATTTGGTTGATCTCGCATCGATATAAATGGTCCTAAAGCGCCACTGAAACAACAGCAAAGCCAGTGGTTTGTGTATTTGTTACGCTGTGCCGATGATACCTTATACGCGGGCGTTACCACTGATTGTGCACGCAGAGTACGTGAGCACAATGGTTTAAAGAAAGGGGGTGCGCGTTATACTCAGGCTCGGCGACCCGTGTTAATGCTCTGGTCTGAGCGCTGTGAGAATCGTTCAGCCGCCTGTAAGCGTGAAGTGTTGATTAAAAAGTTATCACGCGCCGAAAAAATTCAATTAATTGCACAAAACTAACTCAATCTGAATAAAACTATTAGCTGAGAACGCTGTAATCTAGTCGTTTTATAATCGTATCAAGCGTTTGGATTCAGCATGCAATGGTTGTTGATGCTATGAGACTCAGTCTAAAGAGCAGCACAGCGGCATAATAATAGTGCAGATAAAAGGGCAAGATTGTTAGATTTTAGTCGGCAACTGTATTATTGTTTAAGTTGCATTATTTTTGTGTATGTTTAGGTTGATCTGTAATTCTATGACGGATTAGCGCCTTTATTAATCAGCATGTCTGCTGCGGATTGCGCTATTTTAAGTTAGTTGGCGATGATTACTAAAGAAGGGTGTTAGGCTGGCTTTTTTGCAGAAAAAACCACTAGTATGCAAACTCTGTAGGGGTTGATGTTATCGGTTTTTTTTCTGTTTGTTTTTATTATGTTCTTGATAATTGGATAAAAAAACAATAAAAAGTGTTGGTGATGGACTGTTTTGGTGATGGTTGTTTTATTACCTGAGTTTTTAAGTATTTTAATGGTTTTGTATTAATACTACCTTTTGCTTAAAAAGGCATCTGTAGATGCCGTGTTTATAGACATTTATGGCATAAAAATGTAGTATTACTACAAATTAATAACGTAGTTTTAAACTAAGTCATTCGAATTTAAGCGAAATTTTGGACTATTATTCAGGTATCTTAAAATAGGTGCCCTAATAAGAGTAGATACTGATATTTTACTTGATAGGTCGAAGGACTTTTTTTATGTTAAAAATGGGAAGATTGCTCGATGAGTTTAGATAGCGATATGCAAGACGAATTAATGAACGATATTGATCCTGCAGAGACAGCGGAGTGGTTGGATGCTCTTGAGTCTGTGGCAAAAAATGACGGTGACAAGCGCGCCGAATTTATCTTAAGTCAATTGGGCCGAAGAGCACAAGAAATAGGGGTTGGCACCAGCTTTTCTTTAACCACTCCCTACCGAAATACTATTGCGCCGGTCGATGAATCTCGTAT